>JAZNUR010000151.1:0-9996 GCA_045592405.1 Oscillospiraceae bacterium | reverse complement strand
TCTGTATTTGCATCTTTTATCTCCCGAGATATTCTTTTAATACCGCAACCACCCGGTCCATCTGTTCATCCGTACCGATGGTAATCCGCAAATAGTTATCAATACGCGGGGTCTTAAAGTAACGCACAAAAATACGCTTTTCCCGCAGCATGTTGAATAATTCCGCTGCCGGAACACTTTCGTGGGTGGCAAATAAGAAGTTTGTCTTGGAATCCGGGAAGGAAAAACCCAGTTCGGAAAGTTCCTTCTTCATTCGTTCTCTCGTCGCGATTACCTTTGCCGTACATTCCTTAAAATATGCCACATCCTTTAATGCTTCCGCGCCGCACATAATGGACGGATAGTTCATGGTATAGGAGTTATAAGAGTTGCGTACCGCATAAATGGCGGAAATCACCCGCTCACTACCGAAGGCATAGCCGATTCGCATACCTGCCATGGAACGGGATTTCGAAAATGTCTGGATGATGAGCAGATTTTCATACTTTTCCAGAAGTGACAGACAACTCGTTCCGCCAAAGTCAATGTACGCTTCGTCCACCATCACAACGGAATCCGGATTTGCCTTGAGAATCTCCTCAATCGTTTCCAATGATTCCAGAACGCCTGTGGGAGCATTGGGATTCGGGAAAATGATACCGCCGTTGGGGATTCTATAATCCGCAGGATCAATGCGGAAATCATCATTCAGAGGAATTGTCCGATACGGAATACGGTAAACCTCAGCCCAGACATCATAGAAAGAGTAGGTAATGTCGGGGAAAAGAATCGGCTTATCCGAATTGAAAAATGTCAGGAATGCCATGGAAATGACATCATCCGAACCAATTCCGACAAACACCTGTGAAGGCTTGACCTTGTAAAAATCCGCAAGGGCATTCACAAGAACCTCAGAATTGGTATCGGGATACAGACGCATTCTGCCGCATTCATATTCATTCAGAATATCCATCACACGCTGCGTCGGCGGATACGGATTTTCATTGGTGTTCAGCTTAATCACATCGGAAAATTTGGGCTGTTCACCGGGTGTATAGGGAACAACACGCCTGATATTGGCTTCCCAGCTCATGTTTATTCCTCCTCAAAACGAACCTTGATGGCATTTGCGTGTGCGGTAAGACCTTCACGTTCTGCAATCAGAACAATGTCATCCTTTGCATCACGAAGGGCATCCTCTGTATAATAAATGTAGCTGGAACGCTTAATAAAGCTGTTCACACCGAGCGGTGAGAAGAAACGTGCGGTTCCGCTTGTCGGAAGAACGTGGTTCGGTCCTGCATAGTAATCGCCGAGCGGCTCGGACGCATATGCTCCGAGGAATACGGAGCCTGCATTGTCAAGGGATCCGATCAGTTCCAGCGGATTTTCCATGAGAACTTCAAGGTGCTCGGGAGCAATGGCATTTGCAAGCTCTACCGCTTCGTCACGGGACTTACAAATCAAAATTGCCGCATAGTCACGCAGGGATTTTTCAATGATCTCCTTTCTGGAGAGGTAAGCCATTTGACGGATAATCTCATTTTCCACTTTTTCAACAAGAGATTCTTCGGTTGTCACCAGAATGGATGACGCAAGTACATCGTGTTCCGCCTGTGACATGAGATCGGCTGCGACAAATTTTGGATCGGCAGTCTTGTCTGCCATTACCAGAATCTCACTCGGACCTGCGATCATGTCAATATCCACAACTCCGTACAGCAGCTTCTTTGCAGTTGCAACATAGATGTTTCCGGGGCCAACAATCTTGTCAACCTTCGGAATTTCTTCTGTACCGTAAGCGAGTGCTGCAATTGCCTGTGCACCGCCCGAAAGGAATACTCTGTCTACACCGCAGATGGCAGCTGCAACAAGGATATCCTTATTCGGTGTACCATCCTTGCAGGGAGGCGTTACCATGATAATTTCCTGCACTCCGGCAATTTTGGCAGGAATTGCATTCATTAGCACACTGGAAGGATATGCTGCAGTTCCTCCCGGTACATACAAACCCACACGTTCCAGGCCACGTACTCTCTGACCGAGAATCACGCCGTTGGGCTTTGCATCAATAAAACTCTGGGACTTCTGACGATTATGAAAATCAGCAATGTTTTCCTGTGCATTCAGCAGTGCGTTCACAAACTCAGGATCCGCATCCGTCAGTGCATCATTGATCACTTCACGAGGCACCTCGTAATACTGAGGAAGATTGCCGTCAAATTTCTTTGTATAGGCTTTAACCGCCTCATCGCCGCCCTCTCTTACGGTGTCGATGATTTCGGTAACGATCTGTGTTACCCGACGATCAGTTTCGCCGCTGCGGCGTTCCAATTCTTTCAGAAAGGCATATTCCTGCACGCCGTCACATACTATCTTTTTAATCATTGATTTTTTCCTCCAACTTCTGCACAAAGCTTTCGATTTCCTGCTGACGCATCTTCAGGCTGACTGTGTTGACAATCAGTCTTGCGGAAATCTGTGCAATATCTTCTACGACCTCAAGCCCGTTTTCTTTCAGGGTAGTTCCGGTTTCCACAATATCCACAATGCCGTCCGCAAGTTCAAGAAGAGGTGCAAGCTCCACGGAGCCTTCGATCTTGACAATATCCACATCCATGTTCTTACCTTCGAAGAAATTACGGGTAACATTCGGGTATTTGGATGCTATGGTCTTTACGCCAAATCCGTCATAGAACGGATAATCCTTCTTTGTGGCAAGGGCAAATTTGCATTTTCCGAATCCCAGATTGACAAGCTCAAACAGCTTGCCGTTCATTTCCATCAGAGTATCCTTTCCGACAACACCCATATCACACACACCATGCTCGACATAGGTAATGACATCGGCTGCTTTCGCAAGCACAACTTCAAGATTGGCATCGGGTACGTACAGGATCAGACGTCTTCCTTTTTCATGCAGCTCAGTGCAGTCATAGCCCAGACTTTCCAGAAGCTTTACCGTATCCTTTTCAAGTCTGCCTTTTGTCAATGCAATTCTCAGCGGCTTATTCATTGGCGTCCACCTCCGTACCATCTTCGGAAACAAAAATGATCTTTCCGATTTTCTTATCCTTTGCATATTCACGCACAAGCTCCAGATCGGAGAACAATGCGTGTTCTACAATTATTCCTTCTTTACGCAATTCCTCGGCAACTGCAACCGCCTGTGCTTCGCATCCCTCGGCTGCTGAAACCAACACATCGGGAACAACGATCTGCGGCTTTTCAAGCCTTGCCGCTGCACCTGCAACTGCATCCACATTCACAGCCATGCCGACAGCGGGAATGTCATATCCGAATTCGGACAAAAGCTTATCATATCTGCCGCCGGAAAGCACTTCCTCGCCGCAGCCTTCCAGATAACCCTTAATGACAAGTCCGGTATAGTAATCAGTTTTGTTGACAAGTCCAAGATCCACAGTGATTTTGCCGTTCTGGTTCATTTCACAAACCTCAAGGTACAGAGATTTCAGATGATCCAGAAGCATTTCAATTCTCGCATCCTGAAACAATGCTGCTGCCTTTTCAAATACTTCCTCACCACCAAATAATGTGGGAAGTTTTTTCAGTGCATTGGTAATTTTATTGTCACCCATACGATCGAGAAGATCATTGAGGGCAGGATAGTTCTTTTCCTCAATCAGACTGCGGATTTCTTCCTTCTGGGCAGGCGTCGCATTCAGATGATGCATCAATTCCCGGAAGATTCCAACATCGCCAAGCTCCAGAGAATAATTCACACCCACGGATGACATCACAGATACCGCCGCAGAAATGATCTCCACATCTGCCATTCTGGAGGAAGAACCAAGAAGCTCGATACCGGTCTGCACGATCTCATCACTTCTTCCTTTGAGCGAAGGTTCAAAGCGATATACGGGCTGATTGTAGAACAAACGCAGCGGCAGCATCGCATCCTTCAGGCGGGTTGCCACAACTCTGGCAATGGGCATGGTGGAATCGGGACGCAGAACAAGCAGTCTGCCTTTGTTGTCTGTGAGCTTGTAAAGCTCCTCCTGCGGAAAATAACGTGAATTAAGATTGAATACATCATAGAATTCCATTCCGGGTGTAATCAATTCCACATAACCCATCCTTTTGAAAATCGAATGGATCTTCTTTTCTGTTGCACGCTTGACATAGCACTCTTCAAACAAATAGTCCCTTGTTCCCTCGGGAGTGATCAAATCATATCGACGCATAGCTTTCCTCTTTTCTTCTTTTGTGTTCTTCCTGATCGAAACGTCATTCACTTTAGTCTATTACTATGATAATATAGTAACACATTACAATCCATTTGTCAAGTTAAAAGAACGACATCTGTGTGGATTTCGGCAAATCGCCAAAAGCTCCTAAACTATCGAGTATCTCTATTATGGTTTTTGACGCACCGCTCTGTGTCTGAAACTCCTCAACGGACATATAGTCACCGTTTTGTGCCGCTTCATAAATACCGTTTGCAGCGGCCTCACCAACACCGCCAATGGCTGAGAACGGAATACGGATCTTTCCATCCTCTATCAAAAACTTGGTTGCGTGGGATTTTTTCAAATCCACCTGCAGGAATGTACATCCACGACTCATCATTTCATTGACGATGAGCAGAATTTCGTACAAATCGGTTTCCTTCTTGGAACGCTCATTCCCCTTCTCTTTCAGTTCCCGTATCTTTGCACGAACCGCACCGATTCCCGCCATGGCAAGTTCTACATCAAAATCCTCTCCACGAACGGTAAGATAGGTGGAATAGAATTCCAACGGCTTATACAGTTTGAACCATCCCAATTTCATTGCGGCGATAACATATGCGGCTGCATGGGCTTTGGGGAACATATACTTGATTTTCAGACAGCTTTCGATGTACCAGTCCTCTACCCCGTGATCTTTCAGCATCTGTACACGTTCGGGGGTGAAGAACTGCGGTGCCTTGCCCTTTCGGGTAAACTCCATGATCTGGAATGCTTCCTTCGGTTCCACGCCCTTATACAGCAGTGTTGTCATGATGCTGTCACGGGTTCCGATTACCTGTGAAATATCACAGATATTGTTTTCGATCAGATCCTTGGCATTTCCCAGCCACACGTCCGTACCATGGGACAATCCGGAGATCTGGAGAAAGTCACTGAATTTTTTAGGTTTGGCATCCATCAGCATACCGATTGTAAATCCTGTTCCCATTTCAGGGATTCCCAGACTTCCGGTGGCACAAAAAATATCATCGGCAGTCACGCCCAGAACAGAACAATCCGTACACATTTTGATTACTTGGGGATCATATCCCGGTATATCCTTGATTTTCAGTCCTGTCAGGTCTTCCAGATGTTTATACAAGGTAGGAACGACGTGACCCAGCTCATCAAGTTTAAGGATGGTGTCGTGAATGGAATGAAAGTCGAAGTGTGTTGTGATAACGTCAGAATCCGTCGAATCGGCAGGGTGCTGTACCGGTGTGAAATCATACACCTCATAATCGGATGGAACAACTACCATACCGCCGGGATGCTGACCGGTGGTTCTCTTGATGCCTGTGCATCCGATGGACAGGCGGTTTTCTTCTGCGGAATTGAGGACGGTTCCTTGTTCTTCGAGGTATTTTTTGACAAAGCCAAATGCGGTTTTATCTGCAATGGTGCCTATGGTACCGGCTTTGAACACATTATCTCGTCCGAACAGTTCCTCGGTATAACGGTGGGCACTGGACTGATATTCACCTGAAAAGTTAAGGTCGATATCCGGTGCCTTATCTCCGTCGAATCCAAGGAAGGTTTCAAATGGGATGTCGTGTCCCTCACAGATCAGTTCTTCCCCGCAGTTCGGACATTTCTTTGCAGGCAAATCATAACCTGAGCCATAGCTGCCGTCGGTGATAAATTCGCTGTACTTACATTTTTTACAGATATAATGCGGCATAAGCGGATTTACCTCGGATATGCCTGCCATGGAAGCAACGAAGGATGAACCAACGGATCCACGTGAGCCCACAAGATAGCCATGCTGTTCGGAATTATAGACAAGCTTTTGTGCAATCATATACAGCACGGAGAAACCATGCTTGATGATGGAGGCAAGCTCTCGATCAAGCCGTTTTTCCACGATTTCCGGCAATGGATCTCCGTAAATCTCCTTTGCACGCTCATGCGTGATGCGTTTGAGATCCTCCTCCGCTCCCTCGATGGTCGGTGTAAATGTTCCCTTCGGGATAGGATGCACGTGTTCACAGGCATTCATGATATGAAGCGGATTGTCAATTACCACTTCCTCAGCCTTGTTTTCACCAAGATATGCAAATTCCTCCAGCATTTCATCCGTTGTACGAAGATAGAGCGGCGGCTGAATATCCGCATCATTATACCCCTGACCCGAAGCAAGGATCTTACGGAAAACACTGTCCTTCTTGTCAAGAAAATGTACGTCACAGGTCGCAACTACCGGAATACCAAGTTTTTCACCAAGTGCGATGATACGGCGATTATAGTTGCGAAGCGTTTCTTCATCCTGGGCAGTGCCGTTACGAATCATGAAGGCGTTATTATCAATCGGCTGAATCTCCAGGTAATCGTAGAATCCGGCAATCTTTTCAAGTTCTTCATCCGATTTACCGTCAACCATTGCGGAAAAAAGTTCTCCGGCTTCACAGGCACTTCCGAAAATCAGACCGTCACGATGCTGTTCGAGCACGGATTTCGGAAGCAGAGGATGTCGGTAAAAATAATCAAGATGCCCATAAGAAACAAGACGATAGAGATTCTTTAAACCAACCTGATTGCGGACAAGTATAATATGATGGTAGGATTTCAGTTTTTTCACATCAATCGCATCGGTTTTAGTATTGAGGTCGTTCAATGTCTGAACTCCCTTTTCATTTGCGGCACGAGTCACGAGATTGATATAAATTTTCGCAAGCATCAGAGCATCATCGGACGCTCGGTGATGGTCGAATTTTCCAAGCTTCAGATGCTTTGCTACAATGTTCAGCTTATGTTTGGAAAGCTGGGACAGCATGGACTGGCAGAGAACCAGAGTATCGATCCAATGATATGGGAATGCAATTGAATGCCGCTGACAAACGGCATTGATGAATGCCGTATCGAACGATGCATTATGTGCGGCAAGCACGGGACTGTCTCCGCAGAATTCCATAAACATTCGTAAAGCTTCCGCTTCTTTCGGTGCACCCTGCACCATTTCCTGAGAAATACCTGTAAGCTCAACGATTTTATCGGGGATGACACGTTCAGGATTCACCATGGTATTGAAACTGTCCACAACCTGCAGATTGCGAAGTCGAACTGCACCGATTTCCGTCAGACGATCATGCTCGGAATTCAAACCCGTAGTTTCCACATCAAAAACAATAATATCGTCATTGATGCTGCGGTCATCATTCCCCTTCAGGATCATCGGGCGATTCATATCATCCACCATATAGGCTTCACAGCCGTAAATCACCTTGAAATTAGGATCCTTGAGGGATTTTTCTGCATTCATGGCATCGGGAAATGCCTGTACTACGCCATGGTCGGTAATGGCAATTGCCGGATGTCCCCATGCATGGGCACGTCTGATCAGAGAACCTGCATCACTGACGGCATCCATAGCGGACATATTGGTATGACAATGCAATTCCACACGCTTTCGTTCTGCAGTATCCTTACGCTCTTTCCGTTTCATCTTCACAATGGAATCGGGTTTGAGCACGGCTTCGTGCATGAACGGATCTTCTTCGATCTTACCGCTCACCATTATGGATGTTCCTTTTTTAAGCTCACCGAGCGGAAGCTTTTCGAGTTTCTCAATGCTATCGAAGAATTTCAAAGTGAGAGAGCCCGAAAAATCCGTAATCTGGTAAGTAAGCACACGTTTTCCGCCACGGGTGTCACGGGAATCTATCGCAAAAATATCACCGAACACAACAACCTTCTGCCCTCTGGTTTCCAGTGCAGACGGAATAGAGATAGGATCTTCTCGGATGATCCTCCCCTTGATCAGAGTACCACTGCCCGGTTCTACATCCAGATTCAGATGTTCCAGCGATACGGACTGCGGTCCCTCAGGAATTGGAGGTGCTTCAACAGGCATCGGTTCCGATATCATCGGAGCCGGAGGGGGCGGTATGTATTCCGGAGGTGCCTCCTCTATGACACGTTCCAGATCATCCCCTGTAAACATATCGGCACCATGCAGCGTAACGGAAACATTACGTGAAAAGTGCGTCTGAACAAACTGCATAAACACTTTGGTAAACTGGAATTTTTCAAGAATCGGATAGCCTCCGTTGAGTAGTTCGATATGAATGCTGTCATCATCCCATGTCACTTCCGCTCTATTGAGAAATCCATTTATAATGGGAAGTTCCCGTTTGAGCATCTCCACTACAACAGGATAAACTGCTTCTGTGAACTGGTTCGGCTCATAACGACAGTCAAGTCGAATCGTTTTTACCTGCAACGCATTACCTACAATATGTTCAAAATCCAGAATATCCGCAAATGGAACGATATTCGGAAACTTCACAATAAACGTGATTTCATTGAGCGTTCTTTCATCGTAGCAGATGTTCTCAATCACACCCTGATGTACTGAAACGGGCAAATCCTTTGTATATTCATTTAAAAATTCAAGCAATGTTGCATTTGCCATTGTTTCACTCACCTTTGAAATTATAATTTTTGCAATTCTTCAAGAAGTGCAGGTACAATTTCCTGCTCCGGAACCTTCCTGAGTATTTCGCCATGTCGGAACAGCAGACCAATGCCGTCACCGCCGGCTACGCCAATATCGGCTTCCCTTGCTTCACCGGGACCGTTGACAACACAGCCCATGACTGCGATTTTGACATCCTTTTCTATATCAGCAACTGCTGCTTCTACCTGCTTTGCAAGTGAAACAAGATCTATTTTGGTTCTGCCGCAGGTCGGACAGGAAACAATCTGCACGCCCCCACGCTTACCAATGCTCTTGAGAATATCCTTAGCAGCGGCAATTTCACGAATCGGATCATCCGTCAAGGAAACACGAATCGTTTCGCCAATGCCATCATGCAGCAGCGAACCGATTCCGATGGCGGATTTGATCAGTCCCATACGCTCCGTACCCGCCTCGGTTACACCGAGATGCAGCGGATAGGGGCATTTTTCTGCCGCCAGACGATAACTGTTGATCATGCGGTTCACGTCGGAGGATTTAATGGATATCACAATATCTTCAAAATCAAACTGCTCAAGCAATGCTGCGTGGTGCAGTGCACTTTCTACAAGTGCTTCCGGTGTGGGGGATCCATATTTTGCAAGAATCTCCTTTTCCAGCGAACCGGAATTCACACCGATACGGATCGGAATATTCCGTGCTTTACACGCTTGTGCGACCTGACGAACACGATCCATATCACCGATATTTCCGGGATTGATTCGTATTTTGTCAACACCCGCCGCTGCTGCTTCCAACGCAATGCGGTAATCAAAATGGATATCCGCTACCAGCGGAATGGAAATTTTCTCTTTGATGGCAGGAATCAGACGTACTGCATCCAGTGTAGGAACTGCGGTACGGATAATTTCACAGCCTGCCTGTTCCAGTGCAGCCGCTTGTGCCACATTACCGGCAATATCCTCTGCGGGTACATTGAGCATGGACTGGATGAAGATATGTTCACCATTCAGTGTGCAGTTTCCAACTTTCACGGGTTTTACGTTTCTCATATTCAAACACCTCATATTACGGCTGTCAGCCTTGAATCATCTTCATAATATCCTGGAACGTCACAACAACCATCAGCAGCATCAGTATGGCAAGGCCGATGAAATGCACTATACCTTCGTGCTCGGGATTCACTGGTTTACGGCGAATTGCTTCAATCAACAGGAATACCAGTCTTGCACCGTCCAGTGCAGGAATCGGAAGAAGATTGAAAATACCCACATTGATCGTAATGAAATACGCAAGCGATAATACGGAAATCAGCTTTTCGACAATGGTTTCACCAACGCTTGCCGCTTCTCCGATCGTGCCGATGAT
>JAZNUR010000150.1:0-10303 GCA_045592405.1 Oscillospiraceae bacterium | reverse complement strand
TTTTCATTGATTGTAGCAATGGCAAGTTCCGGAATGCCGTCACCGCTGAGATCTTCTATGGCATAGCCGAGGTTATACTCTGCTTCACGTCCAGAAATATCATAAAGCACGGACGGATCGCCGAGAATTTCGGTTTCGTCCCCCATGCCATCCGTAATCACGCTCCGAAAGCCTTCGATGATTTCCGAATACGCCTCGTTATAGTCCGTTGCATCTGTGGTGGCTTCTGTTGGCTGTTCTGTAGCAGCTTCTGTTGTAACGGATTCCGTGTTATCCTCTGTAGAAGCAGCGGTTTCGATTTCTGCACTTTCTGATGTGGTTGCTTCAGCGGATGATTCGCTTCCCGTTCCTGTTTCATTTCCGCAGCCTGTGAAGCACGTCAGCAGTACCGATGACAGAACGGAAAGCTTTTCATTTTGATCTCCTTTTCGACTACAGCACGGCAGTCTGTTACTTGATTTGCAAACAAAGCAGTTTGCAAATTATTATATCATGTTCAACATTCTTTGTCAATTGCACACTTAAAAAGACCGTTATGATTCTCTCCCTTGACTGAAACAACATAATGTGATATAATAAAATCACCGACATATCTTGATTGGCAATGTTCTTGTTTTGCTCAGTTTCAGAAGAAACACAAGTGTTCAATCCATATTTTAGGGGTGTACCAAGAACTACGTACCACTTTACATTTCAATCTTTCGCTGGAAAAGGTGTGGGTATTTTTCAGATCATTTTGAAGGAGAAATCTCATGAATAAATCGATTAAAAGCATGATTGCTGTATGGTTTATGCTTTTTTTTATAACCGGTTGCGGTCCAATCGGGGATAAGACAATGAGTATCAGCATTGTTTACGGTGTTATTGCAGCACTTTCCCTCTTGTTGCTGATCGGCTACTGCTGTCTGATTAAGAGAAAAGATATATGGTTTCTTTTGCTGTACTCCTCTGTGTTCATCACAAATACAGGTTACTATTCTCTGTCCGTTTCTCACAATGTACAGGAAGCCTTACTTGCGAATCGTTTCTCTTATCTGGGCTGCGTGTTTATGCCGCTGTCGATTCTGATGGTGATCCTGAATCTATGTAAATTTCGGTATAAAAAATGGGTTCCGGCCTGCTTGATCGGCATTGGAGGTTTCATGTTTCTGATTGCCTCAAGTCCGGGATATCTGGATATTTACTATAAGGCGGTAACGTTAGAAGTCATTAACGGCGTGACGGTACTGTGCAAGGAATATGGCAGCTGGCATTGCCTGTATCTTTTTTACCTGCTGGGATATTTTGTGTCCATGGTTGCTGTGATCCTCATCGCTGTGGCAAAAAAGAAAATACAATCCCCAATGAAGTCGATTCTGCTTGCGATGATCGTATTCGTCAATATCGGTGTCTGGCTGCTCGAACAATTGGTGGAGCTGGATTTTGAATTTCTTTCCGTGTCCTATATTATCAGTGAATTGTTTCTTCTGGGACTCTACATGATGTTCCAGGAAGCAGAGTCCAACGCAGTGTCTTATCAGACACAGTCGGCTGCGTCAGATAACCGGGAACATTCGCCCATAGCAGAGCCTTCCTGCCTTCCTGTATCATCCCAACATACACTGGCAGGCCATGATGTAACCACAGAGGACGCCCACACAGAAGAAGCAGCATTCTGTGAACAATGTGAGTATTTCGCATCCCATCTTTCCACTCTGACAAATACGGAACGTATGATCTACCAGCTGTATCTCGATGGCAAAGGCACCAAAGAGATTATGCAGGAAATGAATATCAAAGAAAATACACTGAAATTTCATAACAAGAATATCTATAGCAAACTTGGAGTATCTTCAAGAAAACAGCTTATTCAGATTGCCTCTGCACTGCAAGCGTCAAAGAATACATAATATGAAAAGCATGATCCTGAAAAGATCATGCTTTTTGTGTTTCCCACCCTTTTTCAGATTTCCCACACCCGATTTTGTGGCTGGTGTGGTGACAATGATGCAGATCGGATGTATAATAATAGGTATAAACGTCGTTTTGTACACTAACACAATGAAGGGAGTAATGTTATGAAAACCAAACGAAAGCAAGTGACAGCTTTACTGACAGCAAGCGTCATGCTGCTGAGCGGAATGATGTATCTGCCGGCAGATTCGCTGCAGCCGCTGTCAATTGTCACTGCAGCCGAATCGCTGCCGGAGACTGCAAAGCTGACGGAAGAATGCTTCCCCGATGCCAACTTCCGAGCTGCCCTGGCGGAAACGTTCAGACTGAAAGAGGGGGATGCACTCACAGATGAGATGCTTGCCATTACGGAACTACACTTGAATAGCAAGCAGATTTCAGATCTGACGGGTGTCTCATATTTCACAAAACTGGAGAAACTGAACTGTTATAACAATCAGATTTCAAAATTGGATCTGTCAATGCTGACCGAGCTGGAATCATTGGACTGCTCTGACAATTCTCTTACGCAGTTGAATGTTTCCCATTTATCGGAGCTGCACTATTTGGATTGCTCAAAAAACGCACTGACGGAACTGGATGTTTCTGCCAATGTGCAACTGACGTCGCTGGAGTGCCAATCAAATCAATTGACCGTGCTTGATGTTAGCACGCTTGAAGTGCTTCACTTATTAAATTGCCGAGACAATCAACTGACAAAGCTGGATGTTACAAACTGTTTGCCGCTCTGGAGTCTTGAATGTGACGGCAATCCACTCTGGAAGCTTGACGGACTGACGGATAAGATCACCCAACTCTCGTATCCTGAGGAACGCACCATCTCTTCTGCAGAGGCATTGGATCTTTCCGGATATGGTATAGATCCTGCAAAAGTTACTGTAACAGGTGGTACATTCAGCAATGAAGGCGTCCTTGACTTCAAATCCGACTATTCATCCATGACATTCGCCTACGACTGCGGCAACAACACTTCACTCGCAGTTACAGTTGAACGCAAGATGATACTGTCGGACAAATATTTCCCGGATGCAAATTTCCGCAGCCGTCTGGCGGATATTCTGGATATCGCAGAAGGCGACGTGTTCGATCCCGAAACTGTCAAAAATCTGGATCTCAGCTCCGCAGACATTGCTGATCTGACGGGTATTGATTATTTTGTCAATCTTGAAACTCTCGATTGTGCGGACAATCAGCTGACCGCATCCCTCAAATGGAATCTGAAAAACCTTAAGCAACTGAATGTTTCAGACAATGCGTTCAGCAGTCTTGTTCTCAATGATATGGAGCTACTGACAAGCCTGAATTGTGCAGGGAATCAGATTACCATGCTGACGATAAAGAATTGTCCGAACCTGAGCATCCTTGACTGCAGCGGCAACCTGCTGACGAAACTGGATCTGTCGGCATTCAATCAGTTGACAGAGTTGAATTGCTCGGGCAATACACTGACACGTCTGATGCTGAACACCAAGCAGACTTTGGAGAAACTCGACTGCAGCAAAAACATTCTTTCCCTGCTGGATTTGAATGGTTACAGCAATCTAATCGCAGTTAACTGCAGTGAAAATCTCATTTCTGAACTGAATACCAAAGGTGCTTACAAGCTGAAAGAAATCGATTGCCGTTCGAACCAGCTCCATGCACTCAGTGTCGAGCATCTGAACAACTTGAAAACCCTTAATTGCAGCGATAATCCGCTGGGAACACTTCACTTCAATTCTACTCTGAAGGAGCTGTATTGTTATGAAACAGCCCTGACAGAACTGACCATTCCGGAACTCTGTGGACTGGAGATTCTGTATTGCTACAGAACGCCGCTCACGGCACTGGATGTCACAAATGCTCATTCTCTTAAGGAGCTCGAGTGCTTTGATACGCAAATTACAGAACTGAATCTGAAAAACAACGAAGAACTCTATCGACTGGATTGTTCTTCTGCAAAGCTGACAAAACTCGATCTCTCAGCCAACAAGAAACTCACCGCACTGCTCTGCAGTAACAACAAGCTGACAGATCTGGACGTGTCCATGCTGTACGAGCTGGAGAATCTCTACTGCGAACAAAATCGGATTTCCGTTCTGGATGTGACAACCTGCCGTTCTCTGGAAGAAATTTACTGTTCGAATAACAACATGACGCAGCTCATCGGTGCGACACAGGATACCCTCAAGACAGTGGAGTGCAGCGGAAATAAACTGTGGATAATTCCTGTTTTGAAGGATTATGCAGGCACGCTCGTTTATGATACCGTGCGTTCCATCCCCGAAAAAGCCGGACAATCCGTCGATCTGTCCGCTTACACTATTGACCGCAGCCTTGTTACCGTAACAGGCGGCAGTCTGACAGGAGATGGCAAGCTGGTTCCCGACGAAGGTGCAGATGTCGTGCATTATACTTATGGACCTTGCGGCTCCGGCGGCTACACCATGAATATCGATGTAGTCTACACTGTGACGCTGGATGAGTCCTACTTCCCCGATGCGGCATTCCGTGCAGAACTGGGAACACTGTTCGGCATTTCCGAAGGTGATGTCCTCACAGAGGAGATGCTTGCAACAGAAACACTCAGTGTACAAAAAAAGAATATTGCCGATCTTACCGGTATTTGTTATTTTGCCGACCTCAAGAAGCTGACCTGCTATGGCAATGCACTGACAAAGATTGATCTGTCCTATAATACGGCTCTGACCACTCTTTACATCGGTGCCAATACACTGACAGAACTGGATGTGAGCATGCTGCCGGATCTGCAATCTCTGAGCATCGGCAACAACAAGATCTCCGAAATTGACCTCTCTTCCAACACAAAGCTGACCAGTTTCTCCACTGCCGGCAATCCCATTTCCGTGCTGGATCTTTCAAATCATCCGGCTCTGGATTCTGTTGACTGCGGCGGAAGCCCTTGTCTGACAGAGCTGAAGCTTGATAAAGCTGAAAACATCAGCGAGCTGATCGTTGATAATACGCCTCTGTATTATCTTGATCTCACATCAGCTCCCTGGGTAGGTCTCAGCTTTTATGGAACCAATCTCTGGGGTATTGATCTCCATCCGGAAGCAAGTCTCTCGGAAACATCGGTTACTTACAAGGCAAACATGAAAGGCGTCAATCTTGCAGCTATGGGAATTGACCTGAACAAGGTAACCGTAAACGGCTGCACCATTACCGAGGAAGGCGTTCTGCTGCCGGATCCGAACGCAGCGGAAAGCATCTACACTTACGACTGCGGAAACGGTAAGAAGCTGAATGTGACCATCGAATGGGGTGTTTCTCTGACTGAGGAGAATTTCCCCGATGTGAAATTCCGTGAAACACTATCAGAAGAATTCGGCATTGCTGAGGGTGACTGGCTGACACCGGAAAACCTGAATATTACCACACTGATTTTTCACAGCAAGGGCATGATGAGCATCGAGGGCATAGAGTTCTTCACGAAGCTCACCAAGCTCAACTGCTATGGCAACTACCTGACCAACGTGGATCTTTCGGGCAATCCTGCCCTTGTGGAAGTGACACTTAATTCCAACCGTCTGCACACGCTGATTCTGGATGGCTGCACCTCGCTTGCTGAACTCTATGTTGATGATAATCAGCTCACAGCACTGGACGTTGACAGCTGCACAAATCTGGATTATCTGACGATTGACAATAACCCGCTGACAGAATTGGATATCACATCGAACGAGAAGTTAAGGGTACTGTATGTAAGAGATACACCTCTCACATCATTGGAGCTGTCAGGCTGTCCCGACCTGGACTCCTTCTCCTGCAGTGGTTCCGGACTGACCGCATTGGATGTCAGCAACAATACCAAGCTGACGAATTTGTCTGTCAATAATACGGGAATTACTTCTATCGATCTGACAAACTGCACCATTCTTGAAGAATTTTCTGCAACCAACACCCCGCTCTGGAGCATTCAGGGTCTGCGGGAAGAGATGATTGATGTCACTTATGACGAACCCCGTACCCAGTATATTGCAGAATTCACCATTGACATTCACGAGTACATTGACGATGCGAATAAGGTGACAATCACAGGCGGCAGTCTGGATGAAAACGGTGTGATCACCGTTGATCCGGATGCAACAGAATGCGTTTATGTCTATGACTGCGGTGCCGGATACAAACTGACGGTGAATATCGTTGTCGGTGTTCCGCTGACAGAGGAATACTTCCCCAATCAGAATTTCCGTGCATTACTTGCAGAAAAGCTCGGCACCTCTGTCGGTGATCTGCTGACAATGAAGCACCTGAGTACAGAAACACTCAGCTTATGGAGGGGCGATATCGGCGATCTGACCGGAATTGAATACTTCCGCAATCTCAGAAGTCTTAATGTCTCAAACAATCCTTTGTACCGTCTGGATCTTTCCAAGAATACAAAGCTCGAACAGCTTGATTGCGATTTTTCCCGAACACTTGAAGAACTGGTTCTTCCTGAATCATTGGTTTCGCTGGACTGTGAGTACAACAATCTGTCGGAACTGGATCTGAGACACCTGATCAACCTTGAGAGATTGAATTGTCCTGACAATAAACTGACTGCATTGTATCTTCCCCAGAGTGCGGCACTCAAGGATGTGAAATGTAATGACAACCTTCTGACCGCACTGGATGTATCTGCCAATATGGGATTGACTTCACTTACCTGTTATGATAACAATCTCACAGAACTGCTCCTGCCCGCTGACAGTGCTTTGACAAAACTTAGCTGTTCTTCGAATGAGCTGACAGCACTGGATCTGACAAAGACACCGCATCTCGAATATCTCTCATGCAGTTATAACAAAGTGCCTGAACTCGATCTGTCCCAGCTCAGTGATCTCAACGAGCTGTACTGCAGCCAAAACGGTCTTACCGCTCTGGATGTTTCTTCTTGTCCCAATCTGATGAACCTGTATTGCTATGGTAATCAACTCACGACACTGGATCTGTCTGCCAATACCAAGCTGGAAATGCTGGAATGTGATAACAATCAGATCAGCACGCTGGATCTTTCTGCGAATACTATGCTGGATACTCTAAACTGTAAAAACAATCAGATCAGCACGCTGGATCTTTCTGCCAATACTATGCTGGAAGATCTAAACTGTACAAACAATCAGATCAGCACGCTGGATCTTTCTGCCAATACCAAGCTGGGTGAGCTGTATTGTAAAGACAATCCGCTCTGGTACATTGCGGGTGTTTCCGATTTTGATGAGCTTTATTGGTGTGAATATGACGAAGAACGCTATGAACGCTACATTGGCAGCAACATTGATCTTTCTGCCTATGGAATTGATCTGAGCAAGGTCTCGCTGACCGGTGCGACAATTGATGAGAACGGCATTCTGACCGTGGATGAGGATGCAGAGGATTTTGTCTATGTGTATCATCTTGACAGTGAAGAGACACTGACTGTATACGGTGATACGCAGACTGAGATTTACCTGACAAAGGAATTCTTCCCCGATGATATGTTCAGACAGAAGCTGGCAGCCGAGTTTGACGTGTCCGAAGGCGATGCATTGACCAGATCTATGATTACAAGTGAGTTTCTGGATGTATATAATGCAAGCATTCAGGATCTGACCGGCATCGAATATTTTTCTAAGCTGAAAAGATTGAATTGCGGCAGAAACCAACTGACCGAACTGGATCTCAGCACGCTGACGGCTCTGGAACACCTGGAATGCTACGACAATCAGCTGACGACACTGGATGTCAGCAATCTGACAGCTTTGACGATTTTGGATTGCGGTGAAAACCAACTGACCGAACTGGACCTCAGCATGCTGACAGCTCTGGAATACCTGGATTGCTACGACAATCAGCTGACGACACTGAATGTCAGCAATCTGACAGCTTTGATGGTTTTGGATTGCAGAGAAAACCAACTGACCGAACTGAATCTCAGTACGCTGACAGCTTTGATGGGTTTGGATTGCAGCGAAAACCAACTGACCAAACTGGATCTCAGCAATCTGACGGCTTTGGAGGGGTTGGATTGCAGCGAAAACCAACTGACCGAACTGGATCTCAGCACGCTGACGGCTCTGGAATACCTGGATTGCTACAACAATCAGCTGACGACACTGGATCTCAGCAATCTGGTGACACTGGAAGAGTTGTATTGCTATGAAAACAAGCTGACCACACTGAACCTGAGTGGCTTGACGGCTTTGGATATGCTGGATTGCAGACATAACCAGCTGGGTGTACTGGAATTGCCCACCACTTCTACGCCATTGAAGCTTTACGCTGTGGGCAATCCGCTTTGGAAGATCAATTTGCCGGACAACATTGATACATACGAGTACGATCCTGTCAGATCACTGATTACCGACCAGATCGAAATTGACCTGTCTGACTATGAGATTGATCCCGATGACGTGACCGTGAAAAACGGAGAATTCAAGGATGGCATACTGCGATTCACTGGAAGTGCTCCCATAGAATACATCTATGATGTGACAAATGGTGAAAAGTTGACCGTCATGGTCACAAACAGTGCGAATATTTTGCTCAATGAGGTATATTTCCCTGACGCAAACTTCCGTGCTGCACTGGCTGAAATCCTCGGCATTTCCGAAGGAGATCTCATTTCGATTGAAAAGCTGCTGACTGATAAACTCGATGTAAGTAAAAAACAGATTGCTGATCTGACCGGTATTTCGTATTTCTCGGCACTGACTGAACTGAATGCTGCAGACAATGCATTGACAGCACTGGATCTGACTTCTCTGCACGCTCTTGAAAAGCTGAATTGTGATAAAAACAGCCTGACAGTACTGGATGTGTCCCGTAATACCGATCTGAAGGATCTGTCTTGTACAAACAACGAGCTGCATGTGCTTGATCTTTCTAAGAATAACGCGCTTGAAAAGCTGAATTGCAACGACAACTACATCACCTATCTGGATCTTTCCAATACAGCATTGAACGGTCTGCAGAATGTCACCAGCAAAATTGATCTCTCCGGTAACTCCGCAGATCTGGGCGAAGGCTTTGACGCTGAAAAGGCATCCGCCCTGGTAAACGCTACCATCGAGGGCAAAACATTGTACAAGGAAGAGTGTGGAATGTCTGCATTCTATACCTATGACACCGGCAACGCCAATGCACCTGTGGCATTCATGCTGAAAAGCGATGTGCAGCAGATCAAGAATGAGCATATTGCAGAAATCGCAGATGTTACCTACGACTATACTGAGCTAATGCCTAAGGTTGAAATTGTGATCAACGGTTACAAACTTCAGGAAGAAATTGACTACACAGTTGAGTATGCTGATAATATCAATGTCGGTACAGCAACTGTATCCATCACCGGCATCAATGGATTTGAAGGCACAGTCAATAAAACCTTTGAGATTCTTAAAATCAAGCCCGATGTCGAAGCAATCATCCCCGATCAGGAATACTTTGAAGGCGATGCACTCCCCGAAATCAGTGCTTCTACTGAAGAAAATGGTGTCATCAAATGGGTAGGCGATCTGACTGAACTTGTGTTTGGTACAAACATGCTTGAATGGCTGTTCACCCCCGAAGATACAGAGAACGTTGAATCCGTAACAGGAGTAATCGAAGTAGAAGCAAAGGCAACCACAACTACTACAACCGAATCTACTACTACAACAACAACTACTACTACCACTACAACCACTTCCAAGGATAAGGAAACTTCCGTAACGACCACGTCCAAGGATAAGGAAACAACAGCAACAACCACTTCCAAGGATAAGGAAACTTCCGTAACAACCACTTCCAAGGATAAGGAAACTTCCGTAACCACCACTTCCAAGGATGCGGAAACTTCTGTAACGACTACTTCCAAGGATAAGGAAACTTCTGTAACGACTACTTCCAAGGATAAGGAAACAACTGCAACGACCACTTCCAAGGATAAGGAAACTTCCGTAACGACCACTTCCAAGGATAAGGAAACTTCCGTAACAACCACTTCCAAGGATAAGGAAACTTCCGTAACGACTACGTCCAAGGATAAGGAAACTTCCGTAACGACCACTTCCAAGGATAAGGAAACAACAGCAACAACCACGTCCAAGGATAAGGAAACTTCCGTAACAACCACTTCCAAGGATAAGGAAACTTCCGTAACGACCACGTCCAAGGATGAGGAAACTTCTGTAACGACCACTTCCAAGGATAAGGAAACTTCCGTAACGACTACGTCCAAGGATAAGGAAACAACAGCAACGACTACGTCCAAGGATAAGGAAACAACAGCAACAACCACGTCCAAGGATAAGGAAACTTCCGTAACGACTACTTCCAAGGATGAGGAAACTTCCGTAACGACTACTTCCAAGGATAAGGAAACTTCTGTAACGACTACTTCCAAGGA
>JAZNUR010000149.1:0-34207 GCA_045592405.1 Oscillospiraceae bacterium | reverse complement strand
TTTTAGTCTTTTTGCTGACTTTACTCTTATTCTCGTTCCGGCTTTCGCCAGAACAGGAATCTTAGGGTTCCAGTTTTTCTTTTAGCATTGTTCACTTTTCAAGATGCAAAGTCCATCGCTACTCCAACTCCCGTCGGCGTTGCAACTACTCTATTATATCACATTCGCTTTCGTTTGTCAAGCGTTTTTTCAAAATTTCTTTTGAGTTTTTTCTGCTCGGCTCGCTCGCTCCTGTGTTTTCCCTGTCCTTCGAGGTTTTTTGCCTCTCGTTCGACAGCTTTATTATTATATCATACTTCCATGGGTTTGTCAAGCACATTTTTTAAGTTTGGAATAATTTTTGTTTTATAATGTATTTGTCCGTTTTTTTTATCAAAAATGCACAAACACAGTCCTATCATCACATTTAAGGGCGTTTCTCAATAAAGAAACGCCCTTATCACTTATTCCTGTCCCATCAGCTTCACGAGCACAGCCTTCTGTGCGTGCAGACGGTTTTCTGCTTCGTCAAAGATGGTGTCAGCGTGTGCTTCGAACACCTTCGCTGTGATTTCTTCCTCACGATGTGCGGGCAGACAATGCATCACGATGGCACCGGAATTTGCCGCCGCCATTACATCATCATTCACCTGATAACCCTTGAATGCGATCTTACGCTTTTCAATTTCAGCCTCCATACCCATGGACGACCAAACATCCGTGATGATTACATCCGCATGGGACGCAGCCTCCAGAGGCTTATCAGTGATGGAGAAACAATCATAACCATTTGCAAAGTCCATTACCTGCTGATCGGGATGATACCCCTCTGGGCAAGCAACCGATACTGCCATACCAACCTTCAGACAGCCGACAATCAGGGAATTTGCCATATTATTACCGTCGCCGATATAGCACATTTTCAGTCCATCAAAGCTTGCCTTCTTCTCACGGATTGTGAGCAGGTCAGCCAGAACCTGACAGGGATGAGCAAAGTCAGTCAAACCGTTAATAATCGGAATACTACCAAAATTCGCCAGATCTTCTACTTCCTGCTGTGCAAATGTACGGATCATGATGCCATCCAGATAGCGTGACAGAACACGAGCTGTATCCTGCACAGGTTCACCTCTGCCGATCTGCAGGTCGTTTGCAGACAGGAACAGAGGATAACCGCCAAGCTGGTACATACCGGTTTCAAAGGAAACACGTGTTCTTGTAGAAGCCTTCTGGAAAATCATACCGAGCGTCTTCCCTTCCAGAATCGGATGAGGGATATTGTGCTTGGTCTGATATTTCAGCTGGTCTGCCAGATCCAGTATTTCAAAAATCTCCTGCTGGCTCAGATCCAGCATTTTCAGTAAATGTTTCATATCAAAAACCTCCCCAATGTGTTACTTATTCAAGCCGCTGAAGCACTTGTCAACACATACCGCAAACATCGGTATGTAGTCATCAAACGACTTATCTTCAATTTCTATAAAATATTTCTGCTCATTATTTGTCTGTTTTTCCGTAGTAATACTGCCGATCTTCGTTCCATTTTTCAAAAGCTCAAAATTCTTTCGGTCGTGACTCTTGATGGCAAATTTCATGCCCTGCCCTTCACACTCCAGTGATGGATCGAGATAAATGGACTTGCAGGTAACCATCATGAACGGTGCATCATTGAATTCAATTTTAAAACTGGGCTTCTTTCCCACACCCGTCTGGATCATGGAGTACAATGCATAATCGCTGGCATCATACAGCGTCCACGATTTCCCGAATCGTTTTTTGGATACACTATAGATCTTTCGCTCCTTTTTATCATACACATGATACTTTTCAGCATTTTTAGGTACTACATACAGTTCCATAATTATCCCTCCAGTACTTTACACAGAATTTTCATGCCTTCCCGAACCTCGTCCATTGTAATGGTCAGGGGCGGAAGCAAACGTACACGATCTTTTGCCGTCAGAACAAGCAGACCATTTTTTAAGCATTCCTGCAGAACATCCGCTGCAGATTTTGTTTTCAGTGCGATTCCGATCATCATGCCCTTACCGCTGATGTCCGCAACCTCTTCAATGCCGGACAGTGTTTCACGGATATAATCACTCTTTTCCGTGATGCTTTCCATCATGCCGTCCTTTGCCATTTTTTCCAGAACCTTCAATGCACCGGCACAAGCTACGGGATTTCCGCCAAATGTTGAGCCATGTGAACCCTTATCCAGCACGTCCGCACATTTTTCATTGGCAAGACAGGCACCAATGGGAAGTCCGCCTGCCAGTCCCTTGGCAAGTGTGGTCACATCTGCTTTACAGCCAAAATGTTCTCCGGCAAGCAGTTTTCCGGTTCTACCGATTCCCGTCTGTACTTCATCAGCGATCATCAGGATATCCTTTTCATCACATATCCTGCGAATTTCTTCAACAAATTCCGCATCCAGCGGTTTAACGCCGCCTTCGCCCTGAATATATTCCACCATAATCGCACAAACAGTATCATCGAGATTTGCGTGCAGATCGGCAATGTCGTTTGCTTTCACATAACGGAATCCCTCCACAAACGGGAAGAAGAAATTATGGAACACATCCTGTCCTGTTGCGGAAAGCGTTGCCAATGTTCTGCCATGGAAAGAGTTGACCAGAGTAATAATGGTATGTCTGCCCTTTCCATATTTGTCAAAACTGTATTTTCTTGCAAGCTTGATGGCACATTCATTTGCTTCCGCACCGCTGTTTCCGTAGAACACTTTGCTGTATCCCGTCATTTCACAGAGCTTTTGTGCAAGCTCCGCCTGCGGTTCCTGATAGAACAAATTGGATGTGTGCTGGAGCTTTTTCACCTGTGCACAGACGGCATCCGCCCAGTCAGGATCGCAAAAGCCCAGTGAAGTCGTGCCGATACCGCTTCCAAAATCTATGTATTTTCGCTTTACTGTATCTTCACACATCGCACCGCTGCCGCTCTCAAGCACGAGATTGCTGCGGCCATAGGTCGACATGATATGCTGTTGTGTTTTTTCAATCGTATTCATATAAGTATCAGCTCCCTTAATTAATGATATTGCAGCCACAATACAGCATATGCCAGCAATATTCCGAATGCAGCACAGAACAGCAGGTTGCTTTTCCACACATTCTTCTGATCACGGCATATCCTGAAATTGGCAGTATTTTCATGATCATAGCAGATCTGAATCCTATCACCCTTATGATAATTGTACATCCATTCAGGGACATAATCACGATAAATCGCTGTACGTTCCCCCTGCTCGGTTTCATACCGCAGAACCGGTGCACTCTGTTCCACTGTGGAACGATGGCGATAGCTCATCTGCGTTGCCTTTGAAACAACGACTGCCTCCGTATAAACAGGATTGCGTATCCCCCTGCTTGTCCTGCGACGCAGCAGAAATGCAGCAGCCGCACAGCCAAGCGAAACCAGAACGGGCAGCAGTTGTATGAAAATCATCATGCCTTGAACTGTGTGCCGATTCCTTCACTCGACAGAATTTCAATCAGGATGGAATGCGGTACTCTGCCGTCGATGATCACTGTTTTATGTACGCCTCGACGAATCGCCTCCACGCAGCAGTCGATTTTCGGGATCATGCCGCCCGAAATGATGCCCTGCAGTTTCATGGAAGGCACTTCGCTGACATTTACTTCGGGAATCAGCGTGGAAGGATCATCCTTATCACGCAGAAGTCCTGCGATATCCGTCAGAAGGATCAGATTCTCCGCATTCAGTTCCGCTGCAATTCTTGCTGCGGCAGTATCTGCATTGACATTGTATGCCTGTCCCTTTCTGTCGCACGCAACAGTTGCGATTACGGGAATCACTCCGCTGTCCAGTGCATCCATAATGGGCTTGGTATTCACATCCACAACGTTGCCGACAAAACCGAGATCCTCGCCGTTAGCCCCAAATGTCTTTTCAGCAATGAGCATCTGCTCATCCATGCCGCAAAGACCGATGGCATTGCCGTTTTTCTGGCACAGGAGAGTTACCAGTTCCTTGTTTACCTTGCCTGCAAGCACCATTTTTACGACGTCGATCGTGGATTCATCGGTATATCGCAGACCGCTGATGAACTTGCTCTTGATATTCAATCGGCGAAGCATATCATTGATCTCAGGGCCGCCGCCATGCACGAGAACCACCTTGATTCCTACCAGATGCAGCAGCACGATGTCACTCATCACAGCCTGCTTGAGCGTTTCGTTTGTCATGGCGTTTCCGCCGTACTTGACAACAACGATTTTATTGTTATATTTCTGAATATAGGGCAGTGCGTCATTGAGCACTCTTGCCCGTGTTTCATTGGAAATCATATCCTGCATTTCCTATATCTCCTTACACCCTTATATGTGGATTCTATCCGATCAGCTTCTGTAATCACCATTGATTCTGACATAATCATAGGTCAGGTCACAGCCCCATGCAATGGCAGAGCCTGTGCCGCTGCCAACGGAAATCAGCACCTGAATTTCTTCTTCGGAAAGCACTTCCTTGGCGAATTCTTCGGAAAAATCAAGACCTGCACCATTTGTACAAACGTCGATCTTGCCCTTTGCCGATGCAAGACTGACATCTACCTTGGAAATATCAAAATCAGCAGGTGCATAACCGACAGCACAGAGAATTCTGCCCCAGTTTGCATCTTCTCCAAAGATTGCTGCCTTGAACAGGCTGGAGGTAATGACGGATTTTGCGATAATTTCCGCCGTCTTGTCATCGGATGCTCCCGTACAGATGCATTCCACAAGCTTGGTTGCTCCCTCACCGTCCCTTGCCATCATTCTTGCAAGGTTCATGAGCACTGCATACAGTGCATCCTTGAACATCTCATAATCGCTGTTTTCGCTGCGAATCTCTGCGTTCCCTGCCATACCGTTTGCCATGACACAAACCATATCATTGGTGGAGGTGTCGCCGTCCACGCTCACTCGATTGAGTGTGAGATTCACAACCTCACGCAGTGCCTGCTGCAAAAGTGCCGCATCAATCGCACAGTCCGTTGTCAGGAATGTGAGCGTTGTCGCCATATTCGGATGGATCATACCGCTGCCCTTGAGCATACCGCCCAGTGTACAGGTCTTACCGTCCACGATAAACTGCACTACCACTTCCTTGGGGCAGGTATCGGTCGTCATGATTGCTTCCACTGCGGCGGTATTTCCCTCATGGGACATACCTTTCGCAAGCTCCGGAATCCCCGCAAGAATGGGTTCGATCGGAAGTGGCTGACCGATAACGCCGGTGGAGGCAACGATAATATCAGTTTTATCCAGTTGCAGTGCCTGTGCGGCAGCTTCACACATTTTCTCCGCCTTTTCCAGACCATCTGCATTACAAGTGTTGGCATTGACGGAATTGACGATGACTGCCTGTGCCCTGCCGTTTTTCAGATTTTCTCTGGTGACGGCGATCGGAGCACCCTGAACCTTATTGGTGGTATACATTGCCGCTGCAGTGCAGGGCTTTTCTGCATAGATCATGGCAAGATCATGCTTTTTCTTGCTGTCCGCCGGCAGATTCGCCTGCATGGTCGGATCCTCGGGCTTATCGGCAAGCACCTTGCGGGAAATTCCACAGTACACACCGTTTGCAAGAAATCCCTTGGCAGCACACACGCCGCCTTCTACAAATGTCATATTCTTAAACTCTTTGATTTTCAAAGCAGAACACCTCTATATAATTTATGTCCGAAACTTTACAGAAGTCCGGTTGTTTCATCAATACCCATCATAATGTTCAGGCACTGCACCGCTGCACCGGATGCACCCTTACCAAGGTTATCCAGTCTTGCACAGAGCAAGATCTGTTCATCATTGCCGAATGTAAAGATTTCCAGTTTATTCTGACCGCTGAGCGTATTGGACGCAAGGAAGAAGGACTTCTGATCCTCCTCCATCAGGGGCTTTACTTCTACCAGCTTTGCATCGGCATAATGTGCCGCAAACATCTCATTGACCTGTCGGAGCGTGATCTTCTTATCGAGCATTCTCGTCTGGATCGGCACGGATACCACCATACCGCTGTGATAGTCACAGATGATCGGATTGAACATGGGAGTATGCGTCAGACCGGAAAACAACTGCATCTCCGGCAGATGCTTGTGGCTCTGGGAAAGTGCATACTGTCTGGGACTGCCGAATTCATAGGGCTTGTCCTCGGATTCATATTGTGCAATGGCATTTTTACCCGCACCGCTGTAACCCGATGTTGCATAAGCAAATACCGGATAATCCGCAGGCAGCAGACCATTTGCTACCATGGGATAAAGCATGGAAATAAATCCACTTGCATAACAGCCGGGAACTGCGGTTTTGTCGGAAACCGCAAGCTTTGCACGAAATTCTGCGGAAAGCTCAGGAAATCCGTATGCCCACGCAGGATTGGTACGATGAGCAGTGGATGCATCCAGAATTCTGGTGCTGTCCCCTGCAAGCTTAACTGCCTCTCTTGCAGCATCATCGGGCAGACAGAGGAATGTGAAATCCGCTGCGTGCATCATTTCCGCACGCTTTTCCGCATTATGTCTGTCCTCCTCTGCGATTTTCAAGAGGGTGATATCCTCACGGTTTTCCAGACGATTTACAATTTTCAGACCGGTCGTGCCTGCCTGACCATCAATATACACTTTTACGGACATGGTATATACTCCTTCAATTAGTCTTCCTCATCATCTTCATTGTCATTTTCCACGTTCCACGGGCATTTCCACACGCTGTAGGCACAGCACGCCACCAGACAGAAAACAGCCCAGATCACGGAAATCTTGTAGCTGTTGATGAATTCGGCGATGAGGAATTCCCCCGCCAGCCAGACAAGCACACTGAGTGTTGTCAGTGCGAGGATGAATTTGACTGCACGCTTATTCATAATTATGCTTCCTGTTTCAGACGCTCACGCAGCTGTGCAAGCTGGATCGCAACTGCTTTCGGAGAGGGACCGCCCTCGGAAGAACGCTCCTTCACACAGGTATCCAGACTGATCGCCTCGTACACATCTTCGGTGAACAGATCGGTCATTTCTCTGTATGCCGCAAGCGGCAGTGTTTCAAGCGTCAGCTCCTCTGCGATACACTTTGCAACGAGCGTACCCGTAATCTTGTAGGCATCACGGAAGGGCATCCCCTTCTTTACCAGATAATCCGCACAGTCGGTTGCGTTGATAAATCCCTTAGCTGCGGCTTTTCTCATATTATCTTTCAGCACTCTCATCGTTGCAAGCATCGGAATGAAGGTTCTGACGCAGAGCTTGACATTGTCAACTGCGTCGAAAATCGCTTCCTTATCTTCCTGCATATCCTTATTATATGCAAGCGGAAGTCCCTTCAGCATAGAGAGGAGCGTCATGAGATCGCCCACAACTCTGCCCGTTTTTCCACGGATCAGTTCTGTCACGTCGGGATTCTTCTTCTGCGGCATGATGGAGGAGCCTGTTGCGTAGGCATCATCCAGCTCGATGAACTTGAATTCCCACGAGCACCACATGATAATTTCCTCGGAAAATCGAGACAAATGCGTCATCAGCAGGGACAGGGCACACGCAAGTTCCACACAAAAATCACGATCGGAAACGCCGTCCAGACTATTGGCAACGGGACGGTCAAAGCCCAGAAGCTGTGCAGTCTGCTGACGGTTGATCGGATAAGTCGTACCTGCCAATGCACCGCTTCCCAGAGGACATTCGTTCATTCGCTTTGCGGTATCATCCAGACGTTCCAGATCTCTTGCAAGCATCTGTGCATACGCAAGCAAATGATGTGCAAACGTAATCGGCTGTGCTCTCTGAAGATGCGTGTAGCCGGGCATAATGGTTTCGGTATGCTTTTCCGCCATTGTGCACAGGGTTTCTGCAAGTTCCAGAACCAGTGCTCTGATTTCTGCAATTTCATCACGCAGGTACAGGCGGATGTCAAGTGCCACCTGATCATTACGGGATCGAGCCGTATGCAGACGCTTGCCGGTACTGCCGAGACGCTGTGTCAGCTCGGCTTCCACGAACATATGGATATCCTCTGCATTCGGATCGAACATGAGTCTGCCCTCCTGCAGATCCGCCAGAATCTCACGCAATCCCTTGATGATTGCTTCGCTTTCGGATTTTTCAATCACACCGCAGTCGCCGAGCATTGTCGCATGAGCGATACTTCCTCGGATATCCTGCTCGTACATACGAGCGTCAAATGCAATTGAAGAATTAAAAGCGTTGACGGTCTCATCCACTTCCTTTGAAAATCTACCGGCCCAAAGTGCCATTGGCTTTCCCTCCGTTTAATTGAAAATGAAACAGAAACGCCGGGGACTGCTGAAAGCCCCCGTGTTTCCTTAGTTATTATATTCTTGCGAAATCGCTGTATATGGAGATTTCTTACTTCTGCTCTGCACGCTTTCTGTCAAGCTGTGCCTTTACCTTGATCGGCAGACCGAACAGATTGATGAAGCCTGCACTGTCCTTCTGGTCATAAACTTCATCAGCATCGAACGTAGCCACTTCCTCATCGTACAGTGTGTACGGAGAAGTTACGCCGGCATTGATGATATTGCCCTTGTAGAGCTTCAGACGAACATCACCGGTAACAGTCTTCTGTGTTTCGGTTACAAATGCACTGAGTGCCTCACGCAGAGGTGTGTACCACTGGCCGTTATATACAATGTCAGCAAACTTAATGCCGATATGCTGCTTCATACGAGCGGTTTCCTTATCCAGTGTGATGGTTTCCAGAACCTCATGTGCATGGTACAGAATCGCACCGCCGGGAGTTTCATAAACACCTCTGGACTTCATGCCAACCAAACGGTTTTCAACGAGGTCAGCAAGACCTATGCCGTTCTCGCCGCCGAGCTTGTTCAGTGTGGAAACCAGCTCTACAGCACCCATTTCCTTACCATCAATGGCTGTCGGAACACCCTTTTCAAAATGGATGGTAACATATGTGGGCTTGTCAGGTGCCTGCAGCGGAGATACGCCCATCTCAAGGAAGCCTTCCTTCTCATACTGCGGCTCATTTGCCGGATCCTCCAGATCCAGACCCTCATGGGACAGATGCCAGATGTTCTTATCCTTGGAATAGTTGGTCTCTCTGTTGATCTTCAGCGGAATATTGTGTGCTTCCGCATAGTCGATCTCCTCATCTCTGGACTTGATGTCCCAGATTCTCCACGGAGCAATGATCTGCATTTCCGGAGCAAATGCCTTGATTGCCAGTTCGAAACGAACCTGATCGTTGCCCTTGCCGGTACAGCCATGGCAGATTGCGTCAGCACCTTCAGCCAGTGCGATCTCTGCAATTCTCTTTGCAATGATCGGACGTGCAAAGGATGTACCCAGCATATAGCGGTTCTCGTAAATCGCACCCGCCTGTACTGTCGGGAATACATAATCTGTGATGAATTCTTCTGTCAGACGCTCAATATACAGCTTGGATGCACCTGTCTTGATTGCCTTCTCTTCCAGACCGTCAAGCTCTGTGCCCTGTCCTACGTCACCGGATACTGCGATTACTTCACAGTTGTTATAGTTCTCCTTCAGCCACGGAATAATAATGGATGTATCCAGACCGCCGGAATATGCAAGCACTACCTTTTTGATTTCTTTTGCCATGGGAAATTCCTCCTATATTTTATATAATACATAATTTATTATACACCATGTCACGCCTTGTTGTCAAGTGCTTTTTGCATAAATATGCAAAATTAATTTCATTTTCCCTACAAGATATACATTTTTATTCGTATTTTATGCATATTACGCATATTTATAAAAATCATGTTTTTTCGGCAAATTTCCGTTTTTATTTTGGACACAAAAACTTCAAATTTTAAACAATTTGTGAAAAGGTCACAAAGCGGTTTTCTACTGTCAGGCGGTACCCAAAAACGCTTGATTTCCAATAAAACAAACACGGATAATTTGGCGTGAGAATTTCTTTACGGGATTATCTGAAAAAATTCGTGACATTTTTCCCATATCTTACAAAATAGTTATTTTTTAAAATCGTCAGTTTTATTAATTCCATCTATTGCATTATTTCTGATTTTATGTTACCATATACTTGTAGAGCAAGGGAGGTTCACTTCAAATGAAAGAAAAGAGCAAAATTCTTATCGGGGATGATTCAGCAGATTTTGGTATTACAACTGCAAGTGCATTGCGTGGCTACGGACTGTATGCGATCACAAGACGCAAGGACGGAAATGTACTTTTGAATACAATTCTCGACGAAAAACCGGATGTGGTCATTGTTGACAGCACCATGCCCCACATGGACGCCATTGAGCTGATCAAGCGTACCAAAGCTGAAGCATCGGTATTTCCTGCGTTTATTGTCACTTCCGGTTATGACAATCCGTTTGTGGAGCATCAGATCATGGAACTTGGGGCAGCGTATTTCATGCTCAAGCCCTTTGAAATTTCCACGCTGGCGGAGCGGATTCTTTCGCTCATCTCGCATGAACACAGCAGCAAACCAAGCCAGCAGGATCTTGAGATCATCGTAACGGATGTGATTCACCAGTTGGGTGTCCCTGCACACATCAAGGGATACCATTATCTTCGTGCTGCAATTCTGGCATCCATTGACAATGCCGAACTGTTGGAAAGCGTCACGAAGCTTCTTTACCCGACGGTCGCAATGAAATTCAACACAACTTCATCCCGTGTGGAACGTGCGATCCGCCATGCCATTGAAATTGCATGGGACAGAGGTGATCTGGATATTCTCAATTCCTTTTTCGGCTACACGGTGAATACCTGCAAGGGTAAACCCACCAATTCCGAATTCATTGCACTGATCACGGACAAGCTGCGTTTACAGCAAAAATCTACATTACTGCAAGCAAAATAGCCCATCTTTGCAGCCTTGCTGATACTGTATTCCTTACAGCGGAATTACAGCTTCGGCAGGGCTTTTTTCATAAAAGCAACGCCTGAGAAGGTATACCATCTTCTCAGGCGTTTTGTTGTTTTATTCCGTCGTAAGCATTGCACTCAGCGGATTCAGGTTGTCAATCAGATCGGTCACTGCAAGGGATGCGTCTCCATTTGTTTTATAATATACTCTGACAAACATATTGCTGCAATCAAGATATCGGATGATCAGATCGCCGTTTCCGGAAACGTACTTTTCACGGGACTCGGCATACACTTTTACAGTACCATCCGCACTTACAATCGGACTATCAAATCTCGTTCCGGCAAAAGCGGGATCGGAAACAGCTCTGTCAATTGCTGCCATGACATCCTTTTCTGAAAACACATACTCAAAACGAACCCATTCTTCGTTTGCTGAATTCATCGTGACGAATGCCACATCATATGTTTTTCCGGTTTCTTCGATGCAGCCGGAATTATGATTGATCCATGTGATTTCAAAGTCTTCTATTTCAGGCACGGGCAATGAACAAGCCAGATTAACAAAGTTTGTTACTTCTTCACGAGTGAAAGAAGCACCATTGGGAAGATTCGCAAGATAGGAATTCATTTCTTCGTCGGAAAGAGAAAGACTGCTCCTCATGGATTCCAATTCTTTCAGACTGAAAACGCTGATGTCAATATCAGAAATCGGTTCTTCGGGATCTGCATTTCCCGCACCTTCAGAAGCGGCATACACTAAAACATCCGCTGCATCATTGGCATTGATGACGCCGTCATTGTTAAAGTCCGCATGGGAAAAATCCAGTTCTCCCGAACCTGTGAAGGATCCCGAACCGACTTGGGCGGCAAAGACCAGAACATATGCTGCATCCGCTGCATTGGTTTCACCATCACCATTCACGTCACAGTGATTCTCTTTGTCCAAGCCGTTTTCCGTAGGTTCCAAGCCGCAAACAAATCCATTTTCTGTAGGGCATTGCGTTGCATTCTCAACCACCTCGCCCGATGTTTCCATACCATTTGAAAGCTCCGAAACTTCCGGATGGGCTTCCGCCGCTTCGATCTGCTCGACAGTCATCAATGCTGTGAACATCGGCACATACTTACTGCTCCAATAAGCATCGCTTTCCAGACCGATCTCCTGTGCAATGCGTGCCGCTTTTTCGGTATGCAGCTTTGCACATTCTTCACGCTGTCGTTTCAGATAGTAATCCACCCACATTTTTTCGATTTCCCTGCTTGTGTACTGCGTATAGTCAAGAGTTTCCCTGTATTCATTCGCCTCCCACGAACATACAGCTCTTGCTTCGGACAGGTCGATCGGCTGATACCAGACACCTACTTCGATCAAAGTTTCACCGGACTGCATCACTTCCTCAAGCTTTGGCGAGATTTTTGGATACGTCTCCGTCTGTGCATGGACAACCATTGTACTCATGCAAAGCACCAGTGCTATCAGACCCGTAACAAATTTCTTACAATTCATGATGATCCCTCCTCCTGATTTTTGCAGTTTCCATGTACGTACTGCTTTATTGATAAAACAACGCAAACGGCAAAATATTGGCTTAATATTCTATCTTTGTAGCATTCACCAAAATAGAACACCTATCTTTGTACAAAAAGGCAGTCCGTTTCAAAACGGACTGCCCATTACCTCTCACACTGCATTCGGAATCTTATCACGGAATTCAGAGAGCTTGGAGTCATTGAGCTTTGAAGCATCATTCACAAGATAATCCGTTGCACGGTAGGCACGAAATGCCAGCGGCGGATTGTAGGAGATATTCACATAATCACCGTCGATCTCCAGTATAATTTCCAGATCTTCAGGAAGCACGGTGCCGTATTTCTTCTTCGTGTAAAAAATATATGCATCCATCTCGGACTTGGTCATTGAACCGCCCTTTACTGTGACTTTAAACATGGCAAAACTCCTTTCCGGTACACACCGTCTACTTTGTTATATTATACCATATTTCGCCTCGGAAATCAAGGGTTTTTCTACATTTCCATAAATTGTTTTTTTGCCCGTATTTGTGGTATACTTATATTATGCTCTCTGCCTTCGTGGAGAGTCAGCTTGTCAAAAAACTTCTCGTAAGAATGTATTTATGAGTTTCCCCGCCGCAGTCGGTGGAACTCAAGAGAAATCATATTTTTTGACATTGACACTCTCTGCCCTGCGGCGGGGAGTTTTCGTATGAAATGCCACAAATACAAAGGAGTTTGATTTATGATTACAGTATCCAATGTGAGTCTGTCCTTCGGCAGCGACACATTATTCAAAAATGTTGATCTGAAATTCACGGGCGGCAACTGCTACGGTGTGATCGGTGCAAACGGTGCAGGAAAATCCACGTTCCTTAAAATTCTCTGCGGCGATCTGGAACCCACCACGGGTGAAGTTACCATCGACAAGGGACTGCGAATGAGTATCCTCAAGCAGGATCACTTTGCGTATGATCAGTATACTGTCCTTGACACCATCCTGATGGGCAACGCAAGACTCTATGAGATCATGCAGCAGAAGGATGCTCTGTACGCAAAGGAAGATTTCTCCGAGGAGGATGGGGTGCTGGCATCCGAGCTGGAAGGTGAATTTGCCGAGCTCAACGGCTGGGAGGCGGAATCCGACGCTTCCAAGCTTCTGCAGGGACTGGGACTTCCCGAGGAACTGCTGTATATGCAGATGGACTCGCTGTCCGGTAACGAAAAGGTGAAGGTACTCCTTGCACAGGCTCTGTTCGGCAATCCCGATATCATCCTGCTCGACGAGCCGACAAACCATCTGGACATTGAAGCGATCCGCTGGCTGGAGGGATTCCTTGCGGAATATTTCGGCACGGTAATCGTCGTTTCCCATGACCGTCACTTCCTGAACAATGTCTGCACTCACATCGTGGATATTGACTACACGAAAATCAAAATGTATGTCGGCAACTATGCATTCTGGTATGAATCCAGCCAGCTGATGCAGCGTCTGATCAAACAGCAGAACAAAAAGGCTGAGGAGAAAATCAAGGAACTCAAATCCTTTATTGAGCGATTCTCCGCCAATAAGTCCAAATCCGGACAGGCAACTGCCCGCCGCAAGCTCATCGAAAAGCTGACTGTTGAGGAAATGCCTGCCTCCAGCCGCCGTTATCCGTTCATCGGCTTTGAAGCCGATCGTGAGATCGGAAAGGATGTACTGCAGGTAAGCGGTATTTCCAAGACGGTGGATGGCGTAAAGCTCCTCAATGATGTTTCCTTCTCCATCGGCAGAACGGATAAGGTTGCGTTTGTCGGTGAGAGTGAACAAGCAATTACCATGCTGATGAAAATCCTCATGGAGGAGGAACAGCCCGATGAGGGTACATTCAAGTGGGGCGTTTCCACTTCCGTTTCCTACTTCCCTGTTGACCACTCCAGATACTTTGACGATTGTCCGCTGAATCTGATCGAATGGATGCGGCAGTATGCAGTCAAAGAAGAAACAGAAACGTATCTGCGTGGATTTCTGGGAAGAATGCTGTTCTCGGGCGATGATGTATACAAGTCCGTGCAGGTACTCTCCGGCGGCGAAAAGGTACGCTGTATGTTCTCACGCATGATGCTGTTCGGTTCGAATGTCCTCCTGCTCGACAGACCGACAAACCATCTTGATCTGGAAAGTATTTCCGCTGTCAACAATGGTCTGACGGCATTCAAGGGCGTGGTACTGTTCTCGTCCCATGACCATGAAATGCTGGAAACTGTCGCAAACCGCATCATTGAGATCACTCCCGACGGCTGCATTGACCGTGCGGGCACATATGAAGAATATCTGGAATGGAAATCCCAGCAGAAGAAGTAATTTCATTATATACCAAAATCCCCTTGATACGGCGACTGCCGCATCAAGGGGATTTTTGCGTTCATCAAGAAACAGACTTATTCTATGATTTTGACTTCAGCTTTTTCAGAAATTGCTTTGTTTCCGCCGATACTACACCGGACAGGGCAAGCAGGGCAACGATATTCGGCAATGCCATAAGTCCATTGAAAATATCCGCCATGTTCCATACTGCTGCCACTGTCAAATAGGGGCCGACAAATACCGCCGCAATATACAGCCAGCGGAATACCACGGTTGCAGTCTTGTTGGAGTTGGTCAGATAAGAAAGACAGCGTTCGGAATAATAATTCCAGCCGAGGATCGTCGTAAAAGCAAAGAACACAAGACACATCATCAGAATGAAGGAAGAAACCTTTGCGGGAAACGGCAGTCCATACTGGAATGCCGCATTGGTAATTTCCACACCCTGCAGCTCAGGATTTGTTTCCAGACAACCTGAAATCACGATTGCAAGTCCGGTCATTGTGCAGACAATGATGGTATCAATGAATGTTCCCGTCATGGTAACCAGTCCCTGACGAGCCGGTTCATTGGTTCTTGCTGCGGCAGCAGCAATCGGTGCAGAGCCAAGTCCCGCCTCGTTGGAGAAAATTCCCCTCGCAATACCGCTTTGCATGGAGGCAAAGATCGCCCCGAGCACACCGCCCGCTGCAGCTCTTACGCCGAAGGCACTTTCCACGATGGTCACAACTGCCGCAGGAATTTCCGTAATGTGCGTTGCCAGAATCAACAGACAGCAGCCGATATAAAGCACAACCATGACCGGCACGATGACTTCGGATACGGAAGCAATACGCTTGATTCCGCCGATGACGATCAAGGCAACAAAAATAGTAATGAGAAGCCCTGTAATAATCTGCGTCCATGTGTATTCCATGCCGAAAAGCTGTACTGTATTCACTTTTTCCGGATCAAAAAAATTGTTGGCAGCGGATGCAATACCGTTGATCTGCGTGATCGTACCGATGCCCATCAGACCTGCCAGCAGTCCGAAAATGGCAAACAGCTTTGCAAGCCACTTCCATCTGCTTCCCATACCGTTTTCAATATAATAAAACGGGCCGCCGAGGTATTGTCCACGCTTGTCTTTGATACGATATTTGATCGCAAGCAAACCCTCGGAATACTTCGTTGCCATCCCGAAAAAGGCTGCAATCTCCATCCAGAGCAATGCTCCCGGACCGCCGGCTGCCAGTGCCGTTGCCACGCCCACGATATTGCCCGTGCCAATGGTTGCCGAAAGTGCGGTGCAAAGTGCCGCAAAGCTTGAAACCTCGCCATTCCCCTGCTCCTCATCCTGAAACATATACTTGAGTGCACGTCCAAGCTTATGCACCTGGATTCCACGAAGTCGAATCGTCAGAAAAATTCCGCATCCGATGATCAGGATGATCAGCGGCAGTCCCCAGACAAAATCATCAATATCCTTCACGATCTGATTAAACGCTTCCAATGTATGCAACCCCTTTTATTGAATTTCATCTTTTTTATTGTAGCACTTTTTTGAAAGTTTGTCAAGAATTTAACAGGATTATTCGAGATTTTTTTATCGAAATAATGATGCGTACGATATTAAATGCCCGAGGCAGAATCATACCTCGGGCAATTATTTAACAATTACTGAAAGAAGTTATATATTCCTACAAAAAACAGGATCGCTACAATCACGGGAAGGATATAGCTCATATAGAAACGCATCCACTTTTGTACTTTGATGCCTTTGCCGGAATTTGCTTCATCCGTAAAATTCTGCCAGCCCCATCCTTTTTTTGTAGTGCAGAACAGGATGAATGCAAGAGAACCCAGCGGAAGAATCAGATTGCTGACAATGAAATCCTCCAGATCCAGCACGCTTGAGCCCTCGCCGAACGGTTGAAATCCGCTCAGCACGTTGAATCCGAGAGCACAGGGCAGGGAAAGCACGAACATGAGAATACCATTGATCAGACAGGATTTTTTTCTGCTCCAGCCAAACATATCTATCGTGCAGGCAATGATACCCTCGAACACTGTCAGAACCGTGGAAAGTGCAGCGAAACTCATAAACACGAAGAAGAGACTTCCCCAGAGTCTGCCAAGCGGAATATGATTGAAAATATTGGGAAGTGTGATGAAGATCAGCGACGGCCCGCTGCCGACTTCCACGCCATAGGCAAAGCAGGCAGGGAAGATGATCAGACCGGATGCCAATGCAACAAATGTATCCAGCAGTGCCACGTTCACCGCTTCACCCATAAGGGCACGCTCCTTGTTGATATAGCTTCCGAAAATTGCCATTGCTCCCATGCCAAGACTGAGCGTGAAGAACGCCTGATTCATTGCTGCAACAATGACATTGGCAATTCCGACTTCATTCAGACGTTCTATGCTGGGCAGCAGATAGAAGGAAAGTCCCTCCTCTCCTCCATCCATAAAAATACTGTTAACGGCAAGCACTACCATAATGATGAGCAGTGCAATCATCATGGTTTTGGTAATTTTCTCGAGTCCTTTCTGCAGTCCCACAGAACAGACAACAAAGCCGATGACAACTGCGATTGCCATGTAAAACACCTGCATTCCCGCATCACCAAGCATGGAATCAAAATGCCGTCCGACACCGCCGGCATCCAATCCGACGAAATCCCCCTTTGCAGTATCCACGAAATACCGCAGCATCCAACCGCAGACCGTGGTATAGAACATCATCAGAATGTAGTTGCCCACTACGGCAACATAACCGTGCCAGTGCCATTTAGTACCCTTTTGTTCCAGTTCCTGATACATCCGAGCAGGGCTTTTCTGGCTGGCACGTCCCAGAGAAAATTCCATTGTCATCACGGGAACACCCATTATGATCAGGAAAAACAGATAGATCAGCACGAACAAGCCGCCGCCGTTCTGTCCGACCATATAGGGGAATTTCCATACATTACCGATACCGATTGCACAGCCCGCACTGAGCAGGATAAAGCCCAGCCGACTGCCTAAACGTTCTCTTTTCATGTGTACCTCCAGTTTATGAGGATGCATTCTGCATCCAGCTTTCTACTGTTTCTATCCAGTGTTCAGGCTGATAGATCGCCTTTTCACAGTGCATATCACCGTCAAAGCAGATTACTGTTGTTTCAGGATAGTATTTTTCCATCTGCATTGCAGCTCTTTTTGAAATGATCTCATTGCTCCTTGTTCCATGAATGAACAGAATTTTAGTATCCGATTGCACATCGGAACAGATTCTGCAGCTCCAGACGGATGCCATGATATTTCTTATGGATGCCTCTGTCATAAGATCGGCAATTTTCAAATAACTTTCCAGATAGCGTTCCGGAAGGAAATCCCGCTTGAACGCCGCAAGCGTGCGTTTGTCACGCTTCTGAGAATTGCGGATGATCCTCAGATAATTTTGCGTCATACACCATCGGGCAAATTTCGGAATAGAAACCAGCGGTGCACCATCCAGTATCATCCGTCCGATCGGAATGAATTGTTTTTTCCATAAAGTATACGCAATCGCACCACCCAGAGAAAGTCCGCATACTGTATGTACATCGGAAACTCCCTCATTTCGCAGATAGACTGCAATGCTTTCTGCCTGCTGTTCCAAAGAAACAAATTCACTTTGTTCCTCCTCCGTATGTGCATCCAACGCCGCAACGATAACATAGAAGTTGTTCCGGAAATGTGAAATCTGTGTTTCCCAGATCTGCCATGGCGTCAGCATTCCATGAATGAGCAGCATAACAGGCTGTTGCCGTTCTCCAAATACATGAAATCTCATATCCTACCTCCATCTGTTTTGAGGATTCTTTTTACCGAGCCGTGCCCACGCAGTCAGAAATCCCTGCGTTGCTACACCAATCAGAAATCCCATCAAAATACCGCTGACAAGCAGGAACGGCAAATAATACAGTACGCCTCCCACCCCAAGAAAAAACATGGCAACAAGCATCTGACCGAGATTGTGACATATGCCGCCCATGACACTGACAAACCAGACGGATTTCCCTTTCAGCAGCCTACAAAGCAGAAGCATTACTGCAAGACTCAAAATCCCGCCTGCAAGGGAATACAGAAAGGAAACCATCTGCCCCGTAAACAGATTTCCAAGAAAAACACGCATCCCCAGTACTGCTGCCGCATCCTTTCCCGAATACCGAATGAGCAGGAACAGCGTCACAAGGTTTGCAAGTCCGAGCTTGATTCCAGCAATGCCGACGGGCAGCGGGATCTGTGCCTCCACCAGAAACAACGTCAATGCAATCGCTGTCATCAGGGACAGCATGACAAGATGTCTGATTTTGCTGTGCGGAGCATTCATATTCGTATCCATAAAGCCCCTCCTAATATGCAACGGCGTCAAATTCCGTGCTGCCGCCCTGAATTTCAATGACAACATGATTCGGCAAGCATACCAGCGGCAAACCGCTGCCCGTGAGCTTTCCACGATGTACGCAAAGCTTGTCGGAGCAGCTTGCATACTGCATGAAAATCGCACCGTTTTCCACGGAAATGATGTTTTCTGCGTTGTTTTCCCCATATAGGGTAATGGTATATGCTGATGTTACGGCAGAAAGGTCGATCCTCTGTACTTCCTGCCCGTTCTGATAGATCACTGCAACTGTTCCGTGCTGCATATTTGCAACGAAGATACAGCCGATCATTCCCGCAGCAAGGAGCAGCATCGTGATCATGCCAAGTATGAGATTCCGTTTCATTTTTTCACCTGCTCAAATCCATAGGCGTTCATTCCCGATGACAGCAGGACCTCTCCGTCGTCGGTGATCAGGATGCCCTCGACGCCTTGCAGCTGTTCGAGCAATGCCATCCCCTTTTCTGCACCGAGCACATAGACTGCCGTGGATAGTGCGTCGCATTCAAGAGAAGACCCTGCAATAATCGTCGTGCTGACAAGTCCGCTGTCTGCCGGACAGCCTGTTTCCGGATTCAGAATATGATGGTATCTGATGTCATTGTGCTCAAAATATCGCTCATAATTCCCCGATGTCACGACGGACAGATCCGAAACCTTCACGGAAGCCGTAATCTGCTCGGGATGAAACGGATCGGTAATGCCGATTGTCCAGGCAGCGGCATCGGGTTTACTGCCGATGGTCAGAACATTCCCCCCAAGAACCAGCGTTCCGCTTTCGATACCATGCATTTGCAGGGTTTCTTTCATTTCATCAGCAATGTAGCCTTTTGCGATCGCTCCGAATTGCAGCTGTACTCGTTCGTCGGAAAAACGGACACTGCCATCATCTGCAAGCAGAACCACTTCGCTGCCGACGGGATGCAAAGTATCCTGAATTTCTGACATTTCAGGAATCCGTGCGTGCTCCGTGCCAATTCCCCACAGGTCAATCAGCTCCCCGATGGTGCAGTCGAATGCACCATCCGTCAAATGCGTATAAAAGAGTGATTTCTCCAAAAGAAAATGAAAATCCTCTGAAATCACAGCGGCATTTGCAGTAGCTGAGGCATTGACTTCATTGAGCTCACTGTCGGCAATTGTCGGCGACAGGAGGGATTCCAATTCAGCTGCCCTTGAAAATGCGGCTTCCAGTGCAGCGTCCGCTGTTTTCTGATCGTCGGCATACACCTTTGCGGACACAAAGGTACCGAACAGTTCTTCCGTGCGTTCATATGCTTGCGGTGTATTTCTGCATCCGGTAAGCATGAACGCCAAAAGCATTGCGGCTGCAATGCACAAACTTCTCCTCATTTCCGGCACCTCCTGTCCAACAATTCTACCACAATTAATTATACTGTATTTCGTATTTGCTGTCAAGGGAACGATTGACAGCGATTTGCCGATATGTTATAATTAAAAATAGTGGGTGCGTAACGGAACGTACCATGAATGGAGGATTATCAGGATGCAGCAAATACTGCTCAACAACGCATGGACTATGCGTAAAATTGGATCGGAACAGGCGTACCCGTGTCACGTCCCCTGCTCCGTCTACGACACCCTGCAAATGCATGGCGTCATTGAAGATCCCTATTATCGTGAAAATGAAACTGCCGCTTTTTCCATTTCGGAGGATGATTATGCATTCTCCCACAAATTCGCAGCTCCCGATCTGGGGAAGGGAATGCACTGCGACCTCTGCTTTGACGGCATTGACACGATTGCCGAGATCTGCCTCAACGGCGTTAAAATCGGAGATACCGACAATATGCACCGCCGCTGGAGATTTCCCGTGGAATCCCTTTTGCAGCCGGATAATACCCTGACTGTTGTTCTTCGCTCTCCACTGCGGTACATCGCCGAAAAGCAGGCACAGCGTCCACTCTGGGGTGTGAATTCCACGGTTGCGGGTTTCCCGCATATCCGCAAGTGCCATTATATGTTCGGCTGGGACTGGGGACCGCAGCTCCCCGATATGGGTATCTGGCGTGATGTGTATCTGGAATGCTGGCAGTACGGGAAAATTGAAAACTGCTATTATTCCCAGAATCACCATGACCATGTGGTGGACCTGACGGCAGAAATGCAGTTCAGAAACGAACGTCCGCTGTACTGCCGTCTGTCGATTCTGGATCCCGAAGGGGAACTCATACAAGAAACTGAGAACCTTGTCATTTCAGATCACCGTGCCTCTTGCACGCTGACAATTTGTGAACCAAGACTCTGGTGGGCAAGAGGATACGGTGAACAGCCGCTGTATACTGCAAAAATCACTTTGCTTGATGAACATGGGAATGTGCTGGATGAACAAGCGGAGCGGATCGGTCTGCGAACACTTACAGTTCGTCAGGAGCCCGATGAATGGGGCGAATCCTTCTGCATCCACCTCAATGGCAGGGATATTTTTGCAATGGGGGCAAATATGATCCCATTTGACCAGATCCTGCCCAGAGTGACAAAGGAGTATGTGGAAAACATTCTTGGATCCTGTGTCAGAGCTAATTTCAATGTGGTCCGCATCTGGGGCGGCGGTCTGTATCCTGATCATCATTTCTATGATTACTGCGATGAACACGGGCTGATTGTCTGGCAGGATTTTATGTTCGCCTGTGCCAACTACCTGCTGACGGATGCATTCTGGAGCACGACCGAAGCGGAACTGCGTGACAATATCATACGGCTGCGAAATCATGCATCGCTGGGTGTGTGGTGCGGGAATAATGAGATCGAAACTGCATTCGAAACATGGGGACTTCCCGAGGATGCGGAGGCGAAATCCCATTATCTGGAGCAGTTTGAACACCGTATGCCGGCAATCGTTCAGGAACTGGATCCGAATCGTTTCTACTGGCGTTCCTCCCCATCCGCATACGGAGGATGCAAGGATACGGATTCGATCTATGCGGGCGATATGCATTATTGGGATGTATGGCACGGATTCAAGCCCTTTACGGCATTCCACAAGCTGTATTATCGTTTCTGCTCGGAATATGGTTTCGAGTCCGTTCCCTGCCTGAAAACCCTGCTGACGGTCTGTGATCCCGAACAGGGCGATCTGAACCTCATGTCCCCCGTCATGGAGGCACATCAGAAATGCGATCAGGGCAACGAAAAACTCCTATTCTATCTGGCACAGATGATGCGTTTTCCGCAGAGCTTTACGGAATTAATCTACAGCACACAGCTTATGCAGGCGGAATACATCCGCACCTGTGTGGAACATATGCGTCGTGCAAGAGGCAGATGCATGGGTTCGGTTTACTGGCAGCTCAATGATACCAACCCTGTGATTTCATGGAGCAGTATCGACTACTATGGCAGGTGGAAAGCCCTGCATCACTTTGCAAAGCGTTTCCACGCTCCCGTACTCCTGACTGCGGATGAAAATATACTGTTCAACATTTCCAATGAAACGCTGCATGATGTCAAGGGAACGATCCACTGGCAGCTCCGCAATGCGAAATCGGAGATCATTGTCAGCGGCAGCATGGCTGCAAGCTGCCCCGCACTCTCGGCGGCGGATATCGGGAAAGCAGAGCTTTCGGAATATTCCGACATTCTTGCTGATCCGCTGAAACGCCGCAGCCATTATCTGACATTCTCACTTGAAAATGAAAGCGGCAGCATTGCAAACGGCAGCAGACTATTTGTCCTGCCCAAACGTTTCACGTTCCTGCATTCTGAAATCCATAGGGTGATCACCGAAACGGCGGATGGATTTACAGTTACACTGTCATCCGACGCCTATGTGATGGCGGTGTGTCTGGACTGCAGAAGCATTGACGTGGATTTTTCGGATAACTGGTTTGATCTGCATGGCGGTATGCCCGTGACTGTGACAATTCCGAAAACGAGTGATCTGACAATAGAAAAGCTTTCTGAGGAACTGACGGTAACGGGTTTGATGTAAATGAAATTAAGGCAATACCGCACAAAGCCATCAGGCGGTCTTTGTGCGGTATTGCCTAAAAAAAGGGACACACTGTGTGTCCCTTTTTTATCTCCAATTTTTTTGCTTGTCAACCGAGGCTTGCCATATCACTCGCCGAAAAATGTATCTTCCATTCCTGCAAGTCCATAGATCGTAAGCAAGTGCGTCTTTCCGTCCTGAATCTCCTCGCGGCTGAAATCACTGGCATCCAAAAAGGCATCTTCCTTTTCCTCAAGATGTGCGTAAAATGCAATACCTGCATGAAAATTATCCATTGTCCGCTGTTCCAGCATCGCATAAAGTTCATTTTCTGCTTCATTGATATTGCCGGAATCGATCATTTGCAGCAGTTTGCCCGTCGTTTCCTGCACCTGTGCATCCTCAATCTGCACCAGATGCTCCGATTTTACATTCACATCCAAATGCAGCACCAGTTTTGCAAATGCCTTTGTCATATCATGCACCTGACGCATGATATAGTCATTTTGAAACATAAAATCCTCCTGTCGGCAATTTCATACGGAATTGCAATTTGATTTTTCTCATTATATCACAGAATGACATGGTTGTCAATGATAATCCTATCCGAAAACAGGGCATTCCATAAACATAATTTTGGCATTGACATTTCCGCCATTATTTGGTATAATAAAATGTAACAAATCCGCATTGCGGAACTGAAAGGAGGTTACCTGTGAATCCATTTCACAGGGACACAATATGGAAAACAGAAAGATTGAAGTAACAGCTACAGCAAATAATAATGTCAAACTCGGTCTGATTCCGGGACATTTTGCAACCAACCACTCCCATGTCAACTATTTTGTAGATATGACTACCATCAAGACACAGTATCGTGCTGCAAGAGAAACTGCAAGAGAGCTTGCAAAAGAATATGCACACAAGCAGATCGACACCATCATCTGCCTTGAAGGCACGGAAATGATCGGTGCATTTCTCGCAAGAGATCTCTGCGAGCGTGGAGCCGGCATGAACAGCGGCAATGATATTTCCGTGATCACTCCTGAAACCAACATGAACAACCAGATGATCTTCCGTGATAACATCCAGAAGAAAATCTACAATAAGGAAATCCTGCTTCTGATGGCATCCGTATCCACGGGCAAGTCCATCAGCCGTTCCATTGAATGCCTGCAGTACTACAGCGGCAATCTGGCAGGTATCTCCGCTATTTTCAGTGCGATTCCCACATACGGTGATATGAAGGTGAATGCAGCATTCACAACATCCGATCTGCCTGAATACTGGTCTGCAATTGCCAACGAATGCCCGCTGTGTGCAAGCGGCACAAAGGTTGACGCCATCGTCAACAGCTTTGGCTACTCCAAGATCTGAGTGGCAGCATGAAAATTCAGATTCCAAAAATTGAATTCAATGCCCCTGTTGTTGTCTGGTATTCTATCATTTCATTTGTGATACTGCTGTTTGGTTTTGCAACCAACAATCAGAGTACCGACGAATTCTTCACCTGCTACAGAACGGATGTATCCGATCCGATGATGTGGGTGCGTATGGTGACATATGTACTGGGACATTCCGACATGAATCACTATGTCGGCAATTTCTTCCTCATCATCCTCATTGGTCCGATGCTTGAAGAAAAATATGGGAGTAAAATGCTTCTGCTAATGATGATTCTGACTGCATTGGCTGGCGGTATTGTCAATATCCTGATCACCGCAGGAGGTCTTCGGGGAGCAAGCGGTATTGTGTTTATGTTCATTGTACTGTGCTCGTTCACAAGCGTGCAAAGCGGCAAGATTCCGCTGACTATGCTGCTTGTCGTTGCTATTTACATAGGACAGGAGATCATAAACGGTGTGGTGTCGGCGGACAATATTTCTCAGCTGACGCATATTATCGGAGGTATCTGCGGCATTGGATTTGGTTTGTATTTCAATAATCGGCGTGTGAAACAGTAATGTTTCAAAATGCCCCGTCAAATGACGGGGCATTTTTTCAAAAAAATTTTCAGAAATGATGTAACAAAGTATTCTCCCCGATTGTCTAATAAACAAAGGGACAGAAATGGAGGTGAACCGATGAATCGAGAATTTGACGAAATTTATCGCTTGTATGCGGCGGATGTGTATCATTTCATTCTGAAATTATCGCAGAACGAAACGCTTGCCATGGATATACTGCAGGATACCATGCTCAAGGCAATCACATCCATTGATAAGTTCAAGGGCGAGTGTTCTATGAAAACCTACCTTTGCACCATCGCCAGAAACGAATACTACAACCACATAAAGCGGGCGGATCACCGGAATCTGCCGCTGGATTCTGCACAAAATGCAGAGGACGAAGAACCCTTGGAACACCGCATTTCCGACAAGATGCAGGCGATGCAGATCCATCGGGTGCTTCACTGTCTTGACGAACCGTACAAGGAAGTTTTCACGCTCCGTGTGTTTGCAGAACTGAAGTTCAGTGACATCGGCAGTCTGTTCGGTAAGTCAGAAAACTGGGCAAGAGTCACTTTTTTCAGAGCAAAGGCGAAGATTATTCAGCTTTTGCAGAATGAGGAGGATACTTATGAAGAATAATGAAATGAAATGTGAAATGATACAGGATCTGATCCCGCTTTTCAGCGAGGGACTTTGCAGCGATGAAAGCAAAAAAATCGTGGAGGAACACACAAAAACCTGTGAGGACTGCCGCAAACTGCTTGAAACGATTCCGACGGATACCACTCCGAAAAGCAGCGTGCCCGACGAGGGCAAGGCGTTCCGCAAGGTGAGAAAAAAGATGAAGCGGAGTCTTCTGCACAATATTATACTGTCCGTCGCACTGGCGGCAGTAGTGATTCCGGTGGGCTATCTGACAGTAGGTCAGATCGTCAAGATTCCGGAAATCCAGAGCTTTGAAACAGTCTGGCAGTCCATTGAGGTCAGACAGCAGGTAAAGAAGCTGTTTTCCGGTAATATCGAGGGATACATGGAAACAGCATCCTGGGGTAATTATTATGATATCAATACCATGTATGTATCAATTGATGGCGTGGAGAAAATCAGAGAGCAGGACACTGAGAATCTCAAAAAAACCTTTGATGCTGCCTATGGACAAGCAAAGATCAAAAATATCGACGTTACTTCTCAGTATGGCGGAATGTATACAGAGGAGAACACAATCGTCTGTTCGGATGTTTTTATTGAATTTGATGACGGCAGAATGCTTTCAATGGGTTTTAACAAAGAGATTGACGGTCTGTACGCAGCGTATGTTGTCAATACCTATGCGGGCGAAACGGAACAGGCATTTGAAAATGCGGTGAACTTTATTGATGTGCACCAGCTCGTTCCGTTCGGGTGGTTTGAAACACTTATGACAAGTGAAAATATTCTCAAGGATGGAAAGCCGACTTTACTAATGGAGAGTTTGTCTGCTCGTTTTCAGCCACAGTACCGTGAACAGGTTACAGAGAGTGTGACCGCTTTCCATGGAAAGGACTATGGGATTGAAGACTGTGTTCTTGATCTTCGTTATGACGAGGAACGCAAAATGCTCTACAATGACATGACGCTGATTGCCAAGGACACCCAAGGCACCGCCATCATGAAAACAAGGCTCTACACCACCTACGAGGGTCTTATTCCTCCGACGGAGGATGACATCACCATCTATCAGGACGGCTGCACCGATGCACTTGCAGAGGATCTTGCAAAGATTTTCGGATAACAGATCACACAAAGCCCCTTGCTATGTGCCATAGCAAGGGGCTAATTGTATCTTATATCATGTGACGATCAGCTTCTGTGCCTGCTGCATCATGCGTTCACACTGTGCAGACAGTCCCTTTTTATTCAGATAATCCACCGCTTCTTTGAAATTCACAGGTCTGCTGTCACAATTGTGTGCATCTGTTCCAATAAAGTGAATCTCACCATCTGCAATCATATTCAGCAGCCATCGACGCTGTAACAGACCGCCATGCAGTAAGGAACCTGCATTGATTTGTTTTTTGACCGGCAGAGCCATGATTTCCTCAAATTCGGATTTTTTCCAGATCGGACGAAATCGCTCAATATGTGCCAGAACGATCTGCACCGTATTTTTCTGCACCAGTGCCTGTATTGCACGCATCAGTCCTGCATCCATTTTTTCATAGGGAAGCTCCAGCAGCATGGTATTGGTTCCCGCAATGCACAGTGCCGACAGCTCCTCGTACACCAGCGATTTTGTGAACGCAACCTCTGCTCCCAAGACCACTTTGGGTGCATCAGGTGCTGCTTTCTGAAGCCTTCCAAATGCGGCTTCACGGCGTTCGAGAAACTGCTGCACACTCTCATGCCGCATATAAAAATGCGGTGTGGCTATCACACAATCCACGCCCTGCTCCTGCTCCATACCGAGCATCTGCAGTGAAGTGGGTACATCCTTTGCACCATCATCCATTTGCGGCAATACATGACAATGAAAATCAATATTAATACGAATCCCTCACTTTCGGGATTTTTTTCTGTTGGATTTTGATTTATGTACGGGTTTCTGCTCTTTCTGCTCAGCCCGTTCCTTTTCTGCTTGTTCTCTCAAGGCCTTCTGTTCCATGTCAGCCTTTGCATAATATCCATAGCTATAGCCGCCATAGCCATAGCGTTTGTAGCTGTAACCGTATCCTGCTGTCTGATGTTCCTTGCGATTGAGTACGATACCCAAAACCTTCGAGGACGTCAGTTTCAGGTTTTGCAGTGCCTTTTCGATATCATCATGCTTGGTAGAACGGAACTTGGTAATCAGCATCATGCCTGCCGTGTACGGTGCAATACCCAGAGCATCACTCACCAGATTGATCGGAGGTGCGTCAATAATCACATAATCGTACTCGCTCTCCAGTTTCTTCAGAAGCTCCTGCATCGCAGTAGAAGCAAGAAGCTCTGCGGGATTGGGCGGACACGCACCGGAACAGAGAACATCCAGATTCTTGGTTACATTCCTGTGAATGCAGGATTCCAGTGATTTCATATTACTGAGTACTTCGGAAAGTCCGGCTTCATTCTTCAAAGCAAAATTCATGTGCTGTACAGGACGACGCAGATCTCCATCTATCAGAATAACGCTTGCGTCCATCATTCCCAGTGTAATTGCAAGATTAGAAGATGTTTTACTCTTGCCCTCGGAAGGGTTTGCACTGGAAATTACGACAGAATTGTGCTCCTTGGTGGAAAGTGCAAACATCAGATTGGTACGCAGGGCACGGTAACTTTCCTTTACATAGAAGGGCAGATTGTCATCAAGAAGAATACCCTCGGTTCCCTGCAGAGCAGCATTCTTTTTTCTGCGTTTTTTGGTATTTTCCAGCGAAATTTCAGGAATATCACCAAGATAGGGTGCCGAAAAAGCAGTAAAATCATCCGCATCTTTCACAGTTCTATCGAGAATAAAGAGAAGAATCGTAAGTCCTGCAGACAGTACAAAACCGATAAGAGCAAATAACAGTGTGTTTTTCGGAATATTCGGTGCAGAAGGATTATTCGGCACCTCCGCTGCACCAATCACTTCCACGTTGCCGGCACCGACAATTCGAATCAGATATGTGGGAGCAATATCCGCATAAATGTTGCAGATCGCAGCCGAAATTTCCGGATCATTTGTGAGTGCGGAAATTCGAAGAACTTCCGTATCTCCTTCAGGCTGCATGGTCAGACAATTCTTTAATTCCGTAAGTGAAATACTGCCATCGGGTTTTATTGTAAAACTTTTGGAAATTCTATCCTCACTATATGAATTACATAATGTTTCAGCCACTTCTCGCAATACTACGTTGTTTTTCAGAATAACAACATAGGTGCTGACAAGGGATTGGGCAGCCTGAATTTCACCTTGGCTGATTGATGTCTTATCATCGGATTTGCTTCCGCTCTGTACATACATATACACACTGGAGCTGTATTGCAGGGGAAGGACAAATTTACTGAAAGTAAAGCCAACAACAGCCATGATCAATGTTACCAGCATAATGATCGGCAATTTTCTTAAAACAGCCAGAAACATCTTCTCAATATCAATAATAAACTCCTGTGGGTGACTCTGTGTTTGCATTTTTATAACCTACTTTCCTATCAATAAAGTAAAGAGTATAAACCAATTATCCATAAAAAATTATATCACAATATTACATGAATGTCAATACAAAGGACGATGAATTCCATCCTATTCCTCCTCACAATGGAATTCTCGGAATCATATCATCACACCTTGATTTTTGCTTTCTTTTATGATACAATAAATACAGTCTGATTCCGAATCACTGAAACGTATTAGATCCTGCGGTTTCAGTGGAAAACGGTAGAAATACGAACCATCAAGGGGGAATTTTCATGAATATTCATACATTACTGCTCGGAGAGCTTGCTGCAAACTGTCACATCATCGACTGTGGAGATGGTGTTTGTGCCGCTGTGGACGTGGGGAATGATGCAGACAAACTGCTGCAATATCTGGAAAACAATCATCTCACACTGAAAGCCATTCTTCTGACGCATGGTCATTATGATCACATCGGCGGCGTGGAGAATGTCCGCAAGGCAACGGGAGCTGCGGTCTACATTCACGAAAATGACGCAGTCATGCTCGAAAGTGCCCGTCACAACCTCGCCGCACAAATCACGCCCCTTCCCTACACACCCGTAAAAGAATACATCACCATCAAGGATGGCGAAGAAATTGCAGTCGGCAATCGAAAATTCACTGTCATGCACACCCCCGGTCACACCTCGGGCAGTGTGTGTTTTCTGACGGAGGATGTGATGCTGTCGGGTGATACGCTGTTCTATCACTCCATCGGCAGAACCGATCTCGGCGGAAGTCCCGCACAAATGCGGGAATCCCTGAAAAAACTCAAGATGCTGCCGATCGACTACCGTATTTACACGGGACATGATCGTACAACAACACTGGAAGACGAACGGAATTTCAACCCCTACATGAGGAGCCTATAATGGAACAGAACTATGAATATGCATTGATCTTCAGAAATCACAGCTACGGTTATGAGGTGCAGGCAACTGCGAAGCTTTTTATTCCGAACGTGCGGTTTCTGATTTGCGAAAACGGTGAAATTCCGGAGAATGTGCCGAATTATATCATGACAAGCTGCGGGAAAACCGCTAATGCGATTACGTGCGACGTGGAAATTCAGCTCGGCACATCCCGAGTGAAACGCAGCTGCGGTATTCTTTCCACGGAGCATCCCACAATTGCACCGGATGTAAAAAATTCCGAAGTGGAATACGCCCTGTGCCGTCTGCTCTACGAAACCTTGCAGGATCTGACGGGTTACACGCCGCCGTGGGGACTGCTTACGGGTATTCGTCCTGTTCGCAAGGTCATTCAGCTGCTCGACGAAGGCTTGACACCGGAAGATGCCTGCAGAAAGCTGCAGGAACGTTTCCTGATTTCTGATGAAAAAATGCAGCTGGCAATGGACACGGCACTTATCCAGCAGCCGATCCTGCCGCACAGTGCAAAGGAAATCGGTCTGTATATTTCCATTCCCTTCTGTCCCACAAGATGCAGCTACTGCTCTTTTGTGTCGCATTCGATGGAAAGTGCCATGCAGCTGATTCCCGACTACATAGAGTATCTTTGCAGAGAAATTGCAATTCTTGGCGATATCATCCGCAAATACGATCTGCACGTTCAATCCGTCTACATCGGCGGCGGTACGCCGACTTCCATTTCTGCCGAGGAACTCCGACAAGTCATGGAGTCCATCCGCACACACATTGACATTGCAGGGGCAAGAGAATATACAGTGGAGGCAGGTCGTGCGGATACCATTACGGAGGACAAGCTTCGTGTGATTCAGGAAATGGGTGCAACCAGAATTTCCGTCAACCCCCAGACACTGCAGGACAGCGTTCTGGAGGCAATCGGCAGACGTCACACCGCCCAGCAGGCGATTGATGCATTCCTGCTTGCCAGAAAACTCGGATTCGATGACATCAATATGGATCTGATCGCAGGACTCCCTACGGACACCTACGAGGGATTTGCAGATACGCTGGAGCGTGTCATGGCACTTGAACCCGACAGCATTACTGTACATACCCTTACTCGAAAGCGTGCAGCGGATCTGTATGGCACAGGACAGAATGATCAGGCGGCAGAAGTGGCAAGAATGGCAGAGCTTTCCGCAGAGGTGCTTCCCCCAAAAGGCTACAGACCGTACTATATGTACCGCCAGAAGAATACAGTCGGAAATCTCGAAAATGTCGGCTACGCAAGAGAGGGCAAAGAAAATCTGTACAACATTCTGATTATGGACGAAACGCAGACCATTCTCGGTGCGGGATGTGCCGCCTCCACAAAGCTTGTAGAACCAAACGGAAAGATCACACGTGTACACAATTATAAATTCCCCTATGAATATATCAATCGCTTCGATAAGCTGATGGAAAAGAAACTGGAAATCGAGGAAATTCTGCTAAGAATGCAGGAAGGAGGCTCATATGCTGCGGAAAAATGAGGTCTACGACGCAGAAATCACGGGCATGACAACGGAAGGAAGCGGCGTTGCCAGAATCGACGGCATAGCGGTATTTGTTCCCATGACTGCCGTTGGTGATCGGCTGCGTGTGAAAATCGTCAAGGTACTGAAAAACTATGCTTTCGGTATCATTGATGAGCTGATTTCCTCTGCTTCAAGCCGATGTGAGCCGGATTGTCCGGTATTCCGCCAATGCGGCGGCTGCGTATTCCGTCATGTGACCTACGAGGAGGAACTGCATTACAAAGAAAATTTCGTCCGTGATGCGTTCATACGAATCGGAAAGCTTTCGCCGGAATTTGAGCCGATTCTCGGTGACCGAAACGGGCGTGAGGGCTATAGAAACAAGGCACAGTATCCTGTTGCGATGCAGGACGGAAAGCTTGTCTGCGGATTCTACGCAAGGCACAGCCATCGGGTAATTCCCTTTACCGGCTGTTTGCTGCAGCCGCAGATTTTCACGGAAATTCTGGATTATTTGCTGCCCGTTCTGCAAAAAGCAGGGGTATCCGCATATGAAGAACACACACACACCGGTATGCTGCGGCACATCTATCTTCGAAGGGGATACCACAGCGGTGAAATTTCTCTATGTTTTGTTGTGAGAAAGTCGATTCGACGCCACATCATGAAGCTTATTCCGGAGATCCAAGCTGTATTTCCCGGACTTGTAAGCATTACAGAAAGCGTGAATCCTGAAAAGACAAATGTGATTATGGGAAAATCGGTGGAAGTACTTGCCGGCAAGGCTGCAATTTCGGATACGATGTGTGGAAATACAATTGATATTTCTCCCCTGTCCTTTTATCAGGTGAATACCAAACAGGCGGAGCATTTATATAGCATTGCCAAGGAATACGCTCAGCTGCAGGGCGGTGAACTGCTGCTGGATCTGTACTGCGGAGCCGGTACAATTGGGCTTTCGATGGCAGATCGTGCAGGGAAGCTGATCGGTGCAGAAGTGATTCCGGAGGCGGTGGAAAATGCAAAGGAAAATGCACTTCGCAACGGCGTGGAGAATGCGGAATTTCTTTGCGGGGATGCCGGTGAGATTGCACAGCAGCTTCTCAAAGCCGGCACAACGCCGGATGTTGTGGTGGTTGATCCCCCACGCAAGGGCTGCGACACGGCTGCCATTAATGCCATCTCGAAGATGAATCCCCGTCGGATCGTGATGATTTCCTGCAATCCATCCACAGCTGCACGGGATGCGGCTGTCTTTACAGAATGCGGCTACACGGTGGAAAAGGTTCGTGCGGTGGATTTGTTTCCAGGGACGAGTCACGTTGAGTGCGTGGTTTTGATGTCAAGGGATAAGGCGTAAAAGTGCCGATTTTACGGTGATTTTCGGCTATACAGTCAATCTGCGAAGTCAACCCTAATTGACTTTTTACTGTATTTGGAAAAACATCTACGAACTCAAAACGCCTGACAACCAATCTGCACAGTGAGGTTAGTGCGTAGATTGGATAACAGAGGGTTCGATACTTCGTAGATTGGTTGTCATTCGTCAAAATGTACAAACAAAGCATAATGTACCAAATTATTCATTCGAATATAATACACTATCATTTTCTTTATTCATCCACGAGAGAAGGTTCAATATGAATATATTATACGATGACTTTGGCTGTTATTACATTGGTTTCTTTATTGCCGAATTAAACATGGAATTACATTCAAAGCAGTTTCTTCCGCTTTTCAGCGATAATACAGCTACTATCCTCCATGAATATATACACTATTTACAAGATATTTCTACTCTTAGAGGGATAAGCTCTATTTCTTCACTTTCTAAAAAGCTCCGATTGGTATTCTCACAGGCAAATAATCCAGAATATCAATTTGTGCTTCCCATTCGTTCAGCACAAATAAAAGAAATGAATCCAATAGCTGCATTTAATGATGAGGTATTAACAATAGAAAAAGGCGATAATCAAATACCGCAAAGAAAGATAAACAAAATTGATCGAATCGTTCTTGAAACTGACAATATGCAAATGCTTATTGAAGAATATTTTGACGCTGTCCATCCGAGTGCAAAGGGATATCAAAATGTCGAGATTTATTATGATAAATTGAAATGTCCTTACAAATTTGGGTCTGATTCTATTTCTGAAAGCATGGCATATCTATCGGAACGGGTTTTGTGTAACTCGTTTGAACGTAATAATGAATTACCTTATAATGCGTGTGAATTATTGTGTAGTTTTTCATTTCCTAATCTTAGTTTATCCCCTACCATCTTGATTGCAATTTGTGAACTATCATTGATGGGTGAAAATAGCGGGAAATTATTTTATGATATTCTTCATAATATTAATTCTCAAAATCTGTCATTTAATAGTGTGAAGGAATTTGAGCATACATATTCTCACCTATTCAATCAGCTATGTCAAGAATTAAGTGCTAAATACAATGAAGTAATGGAATGCTTGGACTTTTTATACCCAACAGATATTCCTGTATCTGAAAGTGACGTAGTTCTTGTTTGGTGCTATACTAAAAAAGTGGACAAAAAAAGAAGAACGATGTATAATAAAAGAAAAGGCCAGGAGGAAAAAGAAATGGCAGGAAAGAAAAGCACGCGCTATACGGAAGAATTCAAGAAAACGATCGTAAATCTGCACC
>JAZNUR010000148.1:0-4288 GCA_045592405.1 Oscillospiraceae bacterium | reverse complement strand
CCGCTTGGCCTCCGACTTCCTGCGGCGGGCTGAAAGAATGCTAAAAATTACTATTTTGATAAACTGAAACTGCCTGATTTTTTCAGGCGGTTTTCTTCTTTGGTGCGGATTCTGAATTTCATTGATTTCCTTGTATATATGTGCTATAATGAAAATAAAGACAATAAAATCTGCGGTGGGATCATCAAGAATTTTCCCGATGGTCTGGATGATTGAATAAAGATTACAAAGGGGCGTGATATGTTATGATGCACAAAATGAAATTACAGAAAGCTCCGTATGAGAAAATTAAGAACGGCAGAAAGACCATAGAGCTTCGTCTGAATGATGAAAAGCGACAGCAAGTACAGGTGGGGGATTTTATTGAGTTCAGTTTGCTTGAGAATCCCGATGATAGGATCCAGACACGTGTAACTGCACTGCATCACTTCAATTCTTTTCAAGAGCTTTATACGTCGCTGCCCAAAGAAAAGCTTGGCTATGCCCTTTTCGACACACCGGACCCCAATCATATGGATGCCTATTACTCCCGTGAAAAACAGGAGCAGTACGGTGTTCTTGGAATAGAACTTCGCATGACGGAGCTTCAGAAATTTATTGATGCACAGGAACAAGGCTATGACTTCGGTGAACCCTATCGGACAGCTTTGACTGAAATCAGACAGGGCGAGAAGCAGACACACTGGATGTGGTATGTGTTTCCGCAGATTCAGGGGCTTGGATTGATCGGTAAGACTGCACTATTTTCAATTAAGGATATGGAAGAAGCAGCGGACTATTATGCTCATCCCATCCTCGGCAAAAGATTGACGGAAATCACAAAGGCTCTGCTGGATATCGAAACAGACGATCCCATGGTGGTATTTGGATTTCCCGATGCATACAAGCTGCGTTCCTGTATGACGCTCTTTAAGTATGCTGCACCCGAACAAGAGTTGTTTGTGCAGGTGCTTGAAAAATTCTGCCGTGGAACTGAGGATGAAAAAACGATAAGAATACTTGGAGTGTGAATGATGAGTACATTTGAAAATAAAGTAGCAGTCATTACAGGCGGTGCAAATGGAATCGGAAAGTGCATCGCTGAGGAATTCCGCAAAAACGGAGCCTTTGTCCATGTGATCGACAAGGCGGACGGTGAGCATTTTGTGGGAGATATTGGCAATCCCCAAATACTGGAAGCGTTTGCGGAATCGGTGGTTTCACAGCATGGAAAGATTGACTTCCTCATCAATAATGCACTTCCTCTGATGAAGGGTATCAATGAATGCAGCTATGAGGAATTTCAGTATGCATTGGCAGTCGGTGTGACGGCACCGTTCTATCTCTCGAAACTGTTTCTGCCGTACTTTGCACAGGGATCTTCGATCATCAATATTTCCTCCTCACGTGACAGAATGAGTCAGCCCCAGACTGAGAGCTATACTGCGGCAAAGGTAGGTATTGCAGCTCTTACCCACGCTTTGGCAGTCAGCCTGTCGGGAAAAGTGCGGGTGAATTCCATTTCACCCGGTTGGATTGATACGGCATACACCGTGTATGAAGGTGCGGACGCTGTGCAGCAGCCTGCAGGCAGAGTCGGAAATCCCCTTGATATTGCAAATATGGTGCTGTTTCTCTGCTCGGATAAGGCAGGATTCATCACGGGGGAAAACATCTGCATCGACGGCGGTATGACAAAGCAGATGATTTATCATGGCGATCATGGATGGATACTGGAAATATGAAAATCGGAGATAAAATAACAGTCACCATAGACCGTCCTCTGGGAAGTTATCACCCCGAATACAGGGATATGTGCTATCCTGTGAACTATGGCTATGTGGACGGAATCCTTGCTCCCGATGGCGAAGAGCAGGACGTGTATGTGCTTGGTGTGGATTGCCCTTTGGAGTCATTCACCGGCAGAATAATCGCAGTCATCAATCGTAGTAACGATGTAGAGGAAAAATGGGTTGCTGCCCCCGAAAATACGTCCTTTACCAAAGAGGAAATATGGGAAAAGGTCAGGTTTCAGGAGCAGTATTTTGATTCTGAAATCAGAATGAAGTAAAGGAGTCACATTATGCACTTTGTCAATGCAAAAGGCATTCTTTCCGCCAAAAACGGAATGAATCTTTACAGGGGCTGCACGCATGGCTGTATCTATTGTGACAGCAGAAGTGTATGCTACGGCTTTAACCATGCCTTTGAGGATATCGAGGTGAAGCAGAATGCTCCGGAGCTTCTTGAAAGGGCATTGCTCTCAAAGCGTAAAAAGTGTATGATAGGCACGGGGGCAATGTGTGATCCTTATATGCACTGTGAGGAGGAGCTTCGGCTTACAAGAAAATGCCTTGAGATCATCGACAGGCACGGCTTCGGAGTCACAATTCAGACGAAATCTGCGAGAATTCTGCGTGACCTTGACCTGCTCAAACACATCAACGAGCAGTCAAAGTGCGTGGTACAAATGACTCTTACCACCTATGATGAGAGTCTGTGCAGAATACTTGAACCGAATGTAAGCAGTACAAGAGAGCGTTTTGAGGCACTGGAGATTTTTCGTGAAAATGGCATTCCGACAATTGTGTGGCTGTCACCGATTCTGCCGTATATCAACGATACAAGGGAGAATATCGAGGGCATTCTCAATTACTGCATTCATGCAGGAGTAAAGGGCATAATTTGTTTCGGGATGGGAGTTACTCTGCGTGAAGGCGACAGGGAGTATTTTTATGCGGCTCTTGACCGGCATTTCCCGAAACTGAAAGAAAGGTACATTTACCGATATGGCAATGCATATGAGCTGCCAAGTGACAACAGCAGGGAGCTGATGCAGCTTTTTTGTGAAACTTGCACTGCAAATGGTATCATGTGTGATGTGAATGAATGCTTTCAGTATTTGCAGGAGTTTCCGGAACCTTATGAGCAGCTCAGTTTCTTCTGACTAACCGACAATTACGAGGGTGAAGAAAGCACGGAGGAGAGAATTGTATGAAAACAGAATATCATTTTCAGCCAACGCATCCCTATGGTCTGCATGATATGCGGATTTGCAGCATGAACCTCATTGACGGCAATCTCAAATTTGCGTTTGAAAATGGGTTTGTGAAAATCGGAGAACCCTGCAAGCAAGTCGAGGGATCCATGACCATTGAGCGGATCGATCCGGAATTTTGCACAGTGTATCTTTTGAGTAAAAATGGAATGACAGGGAAGTTTGCGGGAGAAAAGCTGGAACTTGCAGAATTTCTGGAAAGATTTCCTGCATTCAACTTTGAAGTCGTGGACGAGCTGTATGGATACAATCAGTTTATGTATGGGGGTATCTTTCAACGCATGGCAGCAATGACTTGCTCGAAATACAGCTGATGGTGTATTATGAAGGAAATATCATCTACCACACAGAGGAGGCATCACAATGATCAAAGGCATCCACCATATTTCGATGAAATGTCGGAATGAAGAAGAATATGACAAAGTACGCCGTTTCTACACAGAAACGCTGGGACTGTCCGTCATTAAGGAGTGTGACGCCTGCATTCTGCTGGACACGGGTGCAGGAATCGTGGAGATCTTCCGTGACGGCACTGAACCCCTTGAAAAGGGCGTAATCCGTCACTTTGCATTTGCCGTTGATGATGTACACGCCTGTGTGAATGCAGTGGAGGCAGTAGGCTACGAGGTGTTCATTGCTCCGAAAACAGTGCAGATCGGCGGAGATCCGGCGTACCCTGCAACCATTGCATTCTGCTATGGGCCGCTTGGCGAGGAGATCGAGTTTTTCTGTCAGGAGTGGTGATCCATTCAGTAAAGAAGTTGGCTGTCTCCGTCCCATTGTCGCAGGGATGATCAGTCAAGATATTTTTCCCAAGGCATTTCGCCCCAGTTTTCCGAACCGTCAAATGCAAGCCTGATGCACTCTGCATAGTAGTTGAGTTTTGCTTTGATAAACGGAATTTTGTGAAAATCAGTCTGCAGGTAGTCATCCGGAGTCATTACTTCTGCAAAAATAGTCGCTCTGTCCTCGGTTGCGTTTGTGTGACCATAGTCCGAAATATAGTAAGCTCCCGACGGATCGAGATCGTTTATATAACATTCGTCGTATATTTCTTCTGTTGTAGCTTCGCCATCGATATACCAGATATCATCCTGCGGATTCAGCTTATTCCAGCCTTCAGAGAACTCGAATGTTCCTTCGAGTTTTTCTTCAACGTAATGGTCGATTGCATGGCTAAGCTCATGGTGGAGAACACTTGAAAGATCCGGTGTCAGAGAGCTGATAACGACATTGATAATGCCGTCAATT
>JAZNUR010000147.1:0-2506 GCA_045592405.1 Oscillospiraceae bacterium | reverse complement strand
GGACTACGCAAAATTCCGTGACATTTACCCACAGGAATTCTACGATAAAATTGTAGAACGGGGCTTGTGCATTTCCGGTCAATCCATTCTCGATCTGGGCACAGGGACGGGCGTTCTGCCGAGAAATATGTATCGGTATGGCGCAAAATGGACGGGAACGGATATTTCTGAAAATCAGATTGCACAGGCAAAAATCCTCTCACAGGGGATGGATATTGATTACCATGCAAAATCGGCGGAACAGCTCGATTTTCCGGATGCGTCCTTCGATGTGATCACTGCCTGCCAGTGTTTCTGGTATTTTGTTCATGAAAAAATCATGCCGGAGCTGCACCGTATGCTCAAAGATAACGGCAGAATTCTGGTGCTGTACATGGCTTGGCTGCCGTTTGAGGATGTGATTGCAGGTGCAAGTGAACAGCTTGTGCTGAAATACAGCCCACACTGGAGCGGTGCAGGAGAAACTATCCACCCAATCTGGATTCCGGATTGCTACAAGGAGCGATTCACACTCGTACACCATGAGGAATACCGCCTGCAAGTGCCATTCACCCGTGAAAGCTGGAATGGCAGAATGAAGGCTTGCCGTGGGGTGGGGGCATCGCTTTCGCAGGAAGAAATTACAGCCTGGGAGCAGGAACATATCAAGCTTCTCAATAACATTGCACCGGAGGAATTTGAGATTCTGCATTATGCGGCGATTGCGGAACTGCAAAAGAAATCATGATATGAATCTGAAAGGAGTTTCAACATGCACATCAGACAAATGACCATCACCGACTATGACGAAATCTATGCTCTGTTCCTCTCCTGCAAAGGCATGGGACTGAACGATCTGGACGATTCCAGAGAGGGTATCGATCGCTTTCTCACACGCAATCCCGATACCTGCTTTGTTGCCGAAAGAAATGGCGGCATTGTGGGTGTGATCATGGTCGGCAATGACGGACGCAGGGGCTATATCTACCATACCGCCGTGCATCCGGACTGCCGGAAACAGGGCATCGGTGCGGCACTGGTGGAAGCGGGTATGGCAGCGCTCAAAGCCAATGGCATCCACAAGGCAGCTCTTGTGGTATTCGACCGGAACGAAACCGGCAATGCCTTCTGGGAGAAAATGGGCTTCACCACACGGGAGGATCTTGTTTATCGAAACAGGACGATCACGGAGATGGTGCGGATTGATACATAAGGAGGGCACACGAACTACACGCTCGACAAACTCGTCACCGTCACCATAGACCGCCCGCTCGGCAGCTTTCATCCAGAATACAAGGATATGTATTACCCCATCAATTACGGTTATATCAAGGGCATCATAGCACCGGACGGCGAGGAACAGGAGGCCTATATCCTTGGTGTGGACGAGCCTGTAAAGGAGTTCACAGGCAGAATCATCGCCATCATCCACCGCTCTAACGATGTGGAGGAAAAATGGGTGGTCGCACCGGATGGGGTGACATTTACGAAGGACGAAATCATGAATGCGGTGCACTTTCAGGAGCAGTATTTCCAGTCAGAAGTAGTGATAGGATAAGGCGCCATACATTCACAGTGCGATCTGGATTCTTGTCAGAAAAAGGATAATTTCCTGAAATAAACAACGATTCCCCCGCTTCCAAACGGGGGAACTTTATCATCATTCTTCAAAAAAGCTCTGTATCGGTTTATCAAGGATCTGTGCCAAGCCCCACAGCTCAATATCGGATACTGTCCGTGTCTGATCCTCGATTCTCGAAATGGAGCCACGGCATATGTAGACAGCAATGGTTTCAAGCTTTGCTGAAAGCTGCTGCTGGCTCATCTTCTGTTCTGTACGAAATTTTTTTACTTGTTTTCCAATCAGATTCATCTTTTCACCATCAATAATTCTCGCCATTTCCTCACACTCCGAAATTCATCTCAATTTGCGTCAGACATTTCGTTACAGAACGAATACAAAAACCTGTTTTGTCTTGACACAGGACAATTATTATGATATACTAAATTATCCGTTTTTATGTCCTGTCATAAGACAAAATAAAATTTCATTTTCCACTCACACGAAAGTGAGGTAATCACCATGTCAAATATTATTGAAATCAAAAACATCACAAAAGAATTCAAGGTTCTCAACCGCCGAGAGGGTCTCAAAGGCAGTCTGCAAGACCTGTTTTCAAGGGACTACAAAATCGTCCGTGCAGTGGACAACATCAGCATGAACATTCAGCAGGGCGAGATTGTTGGTTACTTAGGCCCGAACGGTGCAGGAAAATCCACCACAATTAAAATGATGACGGGTATCCTTGAGCCGACTTCCGGAGAAATCCTCGTAGGAGGAAATGTCCCTTATCAGAACAGAACAAAGAATGCACAGGAAATCGGTGTAGTCTTCGGACAGCGTTCGCAGCTGTGGTGGGCACTGCCTCTTGTGGAGTCCTTCAAGATTCTCAAAGACATCTACGGTGTCAGTGATGCGGACTATGAAGCGATGCTCGCACTCTACAAATCCCTTGTGGATATTGAG
>JAZNUR010000146.1:0-20445 GCA_045592405.1 Oscillospiraceae bacterium | reverse complement strand
CGCCGTCGTTCTTCTCTCCTCGACAGCTTTTTTATTATATCACGCTTTTCAATTTTTGTCAAGTAGAAGAAAGTACTGAAAACGCATCTGTTTTTGTGCATTTTGCCATTTGGGACTCTATCTGTATTTTGTAAATCCACTTATTATTCTATGCACCATGCCCTGTTTTGGATTACAATATGTATTGTTTTATATGAAAATTCCAATTTTTTAAAAATTTAGAAAAAATCAACGAAACCCCCTTTTCAAAAAATAATTTTTGTGTTATAATAATATGTATGTTTAGAGCAGTCTCTAAACCCGATCGCCGTTCGACGGTGATGATTTTGAGGAGGGTGTATTATGTCAGTTAGTGAATTATATAATGTTTGGTGCGATCGTGCGGTGGACGATCCTGATCTGCAGGTAGAACTTCAGAAAATTCAGGATGATGACGCTGCGATCCGAGATAGATTTTATCGTGACCTCGAATTTGGAACAGGTGGTCTTCGTGGTGTGATTGGTGCCGGTACCAACCGCATGAACATTTATACTGTTCGCCGTGCAACACAGGGACTTGCCAATTATGTGAAGGCATCCTTCGAAAATCCCAGCGTTGCGATTTCATTTGACAGCCGCATCAAGTCCGATGTATTCGCAAAGGCTGCTGCATCCGTACTTGCTGCAAACGGAGTCAAGGTACACATCTATACGGAACTGATGCCCACACCTGCACTTTCTTTTGCAGTGCGTGCACTTTCCTGCAGTGCCGGCATTATGGTGACCGCAAGCCATAACCCTGCAAAGTATAATGGTTACAAGGCATACGGTGACGATGGCTGTCAGATCACACTTGAGGTTGCGGAAACCGTGCTTTCTGAGATCAATTCCCTTGATATGTTTAACGACGTTAAGTTCTGTGACTTTGATGAAGCTGTTTCCGGCGGCATGATTTCTTTCATCGACCAGTCTGTCATTGAAGATTATTACAAGAACGTTCTGGCACAGGGTATCAACACAGAACTTTGTGCAACAAGCGGACTGAAAATTGTATACACGCCTCTCAACGGCACCGGCAACAAGCCTGTTCGTGAGATTCTTTCCAGAATCGGCATTCAGGATGTAACGATCGTGCGGGAGCAGGAAATGCCCGACGGCAATTTCCCGACCTGCCCGTATCCGAACCCTGAGATTCGTGAAGCACTGGAACTTGGTCTGAAATATTGTGACGAAGTAAAGCCCGACCTGCTGCTTGCGACCGATCCCGATGCTGACCGTGTGGGAATCGCAGTTCCGGACGGCGACGATTATGCACTGTTCAGCGGCAACGAAGTTGGTGCAATGCTTCTGGAATACATCTGCAGCGAACGCACAAAGAACGGTACAATGCCGAAGGACCCGATCACGGTAAAGACCATTGTTACGACCGATCTGATTGAGGAGATCGCAAAGGAATATGGACTGGAAATGATCGAGGTACTGACCGGTTTCAAGTTCATCGGTGAGCAGATCGGTTTCCTTGAAGACAAGGGCGAAGAAAGCCGCTACGTATTTGGCTTTGAGGAAAGCTACGGCTATCTTGCAGGTACTTATGTACGTGACAAGGACGCTGTTGTGGCATCCATGCTGATTTGTGAAATGGCTGCATATTACCGCACCAAGGGTATCTCCATGATTCAGGCTCGTGAGAATCTCTACAAAAAGTACGGTGTATTCCGCCACAGCCTGCAGAGCTTCACATTCGAGGGAGAAAGCGGTATGCTGCAGATGAAGAATCTCATGCAGCATCTGCGTGATGAGCAGCCTGTTTCCATCGGTGGTCTGAAGGTCATTGCTGTTTCCGACTATCAGGCAAGTATCACAACAACAGTGGCAACCGGTGAAAAGTCCGAAATCACACTGCCGAAGTCCGATGTTCTGGTGTTCGCACTGGAAAACCACGCAAAGGTTGTGATCCGTCCCTCCGGTACGGAACCGAAGATCAAGTGCTATTACACCACAGTCGGCACGACAATGGACGAAGCCATCGCTCTTGAACAGAAGCTGATGTCCGATTTCTCACAGCTTTTCAAGTAATACTAATCTCAAATCAAACTATTGAAATGGTTTGATTTGAGGCGTGCACTGATGTGCCCGCCATTTTGCGACGCCTTGCGTCACAAAATTCGTCTCATGCAATTCTCAACGCTGCCTGCGGCGGCGTTGAGAATTAGTATAATTCATTTATAGCTATATAAAAGCGCCGTTTCCGATGATCGGAAACCCCGTTTTTTATTCTTCCTGCATCATATGCATCCACGCATTCTCCCAGCTCTCCATACTGCTGAGAAAAAGCACCTGAGTAAACCCCGCCGGATCAGCGAGTCGTTCGGAAACGCCAATGCTGTGATTGAGATCCACAACACAGATTTCGCTGTAATGCTGGAGCAAAAAAGGAATCATACAATCCGCAAAATCGTCCTTATAGAGCAGAAGCCGCTTGTCATTTTCCAGATCCGTGCGAATCTTCAGCATTGCACAGGGCTTGCCAAGGTAAAATTCATACATATCGCCCGATTCCAGCCGTGCAGGGTCATACAGTCGTGTGCCTCGTTCTTCCTGCGTGCCGTCCGCATAATATGCAGTCACGCTGACAATGCTGCCACCGCTTTCATATGTGAACCGATCAAGCACATCCGCACTGACGCCCTCATAGAGTGTGCGTTCATACAGATCTCCACGGAACTCCGTACTCATGTGGGACACCACATAGCGGTTGTACGGAACTGCCGTAAAGCCCATTTTCTGAATCGCCGACTGGTATACGGCATATGCTCCGTAGCTTGTCCAATGCGTGTCCGTTCGGTAATAGATATATTCCTCCTTCATGGAGGAAAGAATGCCGTAAGCATCCACATAACGGATACCCGTCATGACGCCTTCATAGGTTCGGCTGATCAGCGTCTGCTGATCCTCTTTTACGGCATTTGCCGGAAGCAGATCCTCATAGATTTCCGACGCCGACGGTACAAGTATAAAGCACGTCGGTATCCGGTATTTTTCATAAAACCGATTCAGCACCGCCGCCGATTCCGATATGGAGGAGGCGGATCCCGAATCAATCTTTTCAAGCAGCATCTGATCGGTAATGTAGACATCCTGTATGAGCTTTTCACCAACCATCAGATCCACTTGGGATTTCAGTCGGAACAGACTGTCATGGAATCCAATGTTTTCTTCCAGAAATTCTTCAACCTGTGCTGGCCATGTACCATTCACAACTGTCTGCAGCTTCGGCAGCGGAAATCCCCGCAGCCCCGTATTCAGGATCACTGCGGCATATACGATCAGCACCATAAGCACCGTTTGATAGTGGAAATGTTTGTTCATCGCATCTTCCCCCTTTATCCGCTACAGCCGCAGCCACAATTCGATTGGTATCCGCTTGTAAAGCATGAACGCAAAACAGAAAATCAGCAGGACGCACTCAATCAAAGGCATCAGCGATAGGATTTTCTTTCCCACTGCTGTCACAGCAACACGTTCCGTGATATTACGGAACAGATCGGTGGCAATATAAAAGCAAATCAGAAGCAGTACAACATAGGAGGTAAAGAAATACAAGCCGTAACGATCGGCAAGCCCCGCTCCGAATCCAAGCATTGCCTGCCAGTAATAACCTGCCTCCGTCATATTCTCTGCAAACATCAGCACCCATGCAAACTGCAGGGAAGCTCCGGTGTAGAACAATCCGAACACATAATTGCGTTTCAGTATCCTGCTGAGGAAAAACTGCTCTGTTGCCATCAGAATACCGATGAACAGCCCCCATAGCAGAAACTGCAGTGTAGAGCCGTACCACAGACCAATGAGCATCCACATCAGAACGAGACTTGCATATTTTGTCCAGCGATGCTTCACGTTACGAAACAGAAAGTCCCTGAAATTCATCTGAAACCAGTGAACATGAGTGATATTCCAGCTTTCCATGAATGCGGTCACACTCGCCGTCCAGAAGGGCTGTCCGAAATTTTTCGGAAGATTGATGCCGAAGCATTTTGCAAGGCCACGTGCCATGTCCGAATAGCCCAGCAGTTCAAAATACAGATACATGGAAAAAACAATTACCGTCAGCCACGCAGTCAGCATACTGATTTCCGCAACCTGCGTCTGTCGGAGTTCACGGAACACATAGCCAAGCGTATCCGCAAGCATCACCTTTTCGGCAAGACCACGGATGAACATTCCCATTCCAGAACCAAGATTCACAATATTATGCTTGTTCCTGCACAGCTGCTCATGGAAATCCTCATAGGAAATCAGCGGCCCTGCATAGAGGACGGGGAAAAATGTCAGATACAAGGCTAAATTCCAGAAATTCAGTTCTGCAGGATGTCTTTTCCGATGCACCCCGATGAGATAGCCAAGACCATGCAGGGTGAAGATCGCCATACCGAGCGGAAACAGGAATCCGGTTTCTTCGTTTGCAAAATACCGCACGATGGTCAATGCCGCAGCCTGCAGCAAAGCAGTCAGTATGACGATGCATCGGCTCAAAAGATGATGTTTCTCAATTTTCTGAAGCAAAAGACCGATACCGTAATCATAGAACAGATAGGCAAGCGGTACAAGCAAACGTGCGGGATTCCCATAGCCATACAGCAAAAAACCCGTTATCAGAAGAAAAATACGCTTTCCCTTTGCGGGGATCAGATAGAACAGAAGCAGCATGGGCGGCAGTACAAGCACGGTAAAAGTCAGTGTGGAAAGATACATACTATACGCCCTCCGTTTCCTGTAATTCCGTCAGCTGCAGAAATTCATCCCTTGTCATCATGGAATTGAGAATTTCCAGAAACGACGAAGCGGAAAGCATTGAAGGCAGCCCAAGTTTCTGCTGCAGTGCACGGCGACGCAGTGCACTGTTGTCCGTACCGTTGAGTCCCGCAAGATACAGATCTGTTTTGGTAATCGGTTCGCCCGACGCTGTTTCCTCGGACAGAACTCCTGCTTTTTCAAAAGCCTCCCGAAGCACTTGGGCATCCATCCCCTCAACACCGAGTTTTCCCTCGGTGGAAGGTTTCTCCTTACGTTTCTCTTTTCCGAACACATCGGGAATGTAGAGATTGCGGATGTTGCCGCCGGGAATCGCACCCTTGAGGTAGCTGCGGATGCGAAATCCCGCCCTGTCGGAATCCGTCAGGATGATAATGCCCGTTGTTTCCGCATAATGGCGGATCAGTGACAGCATTTCCGCATCCTTGAATATGCGGAATCCATGCGTCGGAATGATCACAGCCTTTACAATGGAAGAAAGCTTGATCTTGTCATACTTTCCCTCCACAATAATTGCCTGCCTGATTTGCAGCATATCTTCCTCCTTACAATTCCTATTGAATTTCAGATGTCATCACTGCCGCAGCATCTCCACAATGGTACGTTCAAACAGCACACGATCATTCACTGCCTGTGTATGCAGCTTCTGTTCCGCATCGCACAGGAGCTTCAGGCATTTGTTGATATGCTGTGTGGATTCGCTGCTGCTGTCCCGGAATGCATTTTCCACCGCAAATTCATAACGATAGGAAAAATCCGACATGACATCCTGCACCGTATGACGGCTCTGCCGTGCGGTAATCGCCCTTTGCAGATCAATGAAGCATCCTGCTACGGTTGCAATCAGATAGGGCATCTCCACCCGCATGGAAAGCAATTCATCCACAGCACGCATCGCATCCGCAGAACGCCTGCGGATCACAGCTTTGGTGAGGGCATACACCGTAGTTTCCAGCTGGGGACTTACCATGTCACGCACCATCGCCTCAGTGATCTCACCGCCGTTTGCAAAGGCACAGAGCTTGTCGATCTCCTGTTTGATCCGCAAGGTCTGGCAGGCACATTCCTCCGCAAGACGCTGTGCCGCATGGCGTTCGATCGTGCATCCACGTTTTTTTACGGACAGAACAATGTCCGAAGCCATCGCAGACGGAGTTTTCGGCTCCATGCAGCACACAGTCCCATGCTTTGCAATATAGTCGATGATGGTCTTGTTTTTCGGTGTGGGCTTCTTATTTTTTCCAGTTTTTCCGCCATAAATGTCAAAACCGGTAACGTAAAAGATCAGCACGGTATTTTCCGCAACATTCTCAAGAATCTCCCTGAGTGCTTTGCGTGATTCCTCACGCATGGTTTCCATGTTGCAGTCATGGATGACAATACAGTTGTAATCTGCAAACATCGGACAGAGCTCCGCTTCGTCAGCCAGCTGACTCAGATTCAGTGAGCCGCCGTCCAGCCGTGTCACACTGTCGGAATCCGCACTCCCTGTAATATGCTGTATCAGCTTTTTGACACTGGTTTCCACCTGCAGAAGGTCACTGCCATAAAGATAGTACAGCTTCTCAATTTTTCCGTTTTTCAGCTGCCCCTGCAGCCCCTTTGCATCAAGTATCGGCATATAGACTCCTTACCCTGCAGCTCCCATCAGCGGCAACTGTCAGTTCCAGATTATTTTTTCCTACATAAGTGTATTCGTCCGCCATGTAGCAGGTACGCTCATCCAGCACCATCAGAATACCGCAGTCGGGCAGCAGATTCCTGCTTGTGCCGTAGATGGTCAACGCTTCACATTCCGGAATATCGGGATTTTTCTCCTTTGTACAGATATAGTCCACATCCCCGTACCTCACACGCACCGATTCATCGGAAACAGTCAGCAATGCACCGCCAAACATAATTTCACATTTGTTTGTATACACAGCATTGGTTCCCACAACGGAAACTGCTGTTTGTTCCTCGGTTTCGTGCAGGAGCATCAGTTGTTCGGGAACTGAAAACCGCAGAATCTGCTCATAACCGGCTATATTTTTTGCTTTTGTTTTGCACAGAAGCAGGGAATCCACAGATTTTACACCTGCTGACTGCAAATACGCCTGCACGAAGGATGGGGCATTGGCATCCCCACTCATGTCCACAATGACCGCATCGCTTCCACGACGCAGCACCAAGGCACAGTCACGTTCTTCCCCAAGCACGGCAATGTGGAGATCACGGCTCTGATATGCCCGCTCCGTTCCGGATGCCATACAAATTGCCGCCAGCGACACAGCAACCGCCGTGCAGATGGTTTTCCGGCTGCGAAAGCAAAGACTGCAAGCAACCGTCAATACAGCGGACGCTCCGACTGCAAACATCAGCACCTCACTGTCTGCCGCAATATACGTCCACGGAAGATCTGCCGCATATGCGGAAATCCGAAGAACCAGTTCAGAGATCCATTCTGCCATATGCAGAAGGAATTGTGCAATGATCCCCTGCATACCGAACCCAAGGGCAATCGCCGCAAGAAGCAGAATTCCCATGCAGAGAGGTACTACCACAAGATTCGCAAGCGGCGAAATCAGGGACACCTCTCGGAAAAACAATGCACTTACGGGAAACACAACCAGAAATACACAGCACATCGCCGCAGCTTCTTTGATTCGTTTTTGCAGAAAATTCTCCGATTTCATGGGCTTTGTCATGTACGGGGCAAACACGGCAATACCAAAAGTACCACTGAATGACAGCCAGAATCCCGCACTATGCACCACAAACGGATTTTCAAGCGACAGCAGCAGCATTGCGATACTGATGGTGTTGAGCATATCCGCCTTGCGGAAGAATAGCCCGGCACTTTGGGAAATCAGAATCATAATGCAGGCTCGCTTCACGGAAACGGTTTCTCCGACGCAGATGACAAACAACACCGCAAGCAGTGCAAGAATGCCGAATGACAGACGTCTGTCCGCCTTTGCTTTGCGTAATAGGCGAATCACGAACAGTGCCAGAAAATCCAGATGCAGTCCCGAAACCGCCAGAACATGACCGATGCCCATGCGATACAGGGAAGTTCTGGTGCTGCTTGACATTTCGGATTTATCACCGAACAGCATACCCGTTATCAAAGCACCGCTCTCCCCTTCTGTCATCGACCGGATACGCTCCGTCATTTTCATACGCCACTCGTAGAGAATGCAGTGCAGCGTTACCCGTGTACGGGGCGTATGCTCAATTTCCGCATTCAGCGGCATGGAGAGGAAAACCTGCTTCGATTGATAGTAAGAAACGGAGTCGAACACATAATTGTTTTGCATTGGCTCGGGCGTTCCTGTCAATGTCAGGGTATCGCCATAGGCATAGCTTTGAAAATCCGTGAGAAACTTGATTTTTGCGGGAATCTCCCCATTCAGCCTGCCTTCCAGAATATAGGTGGCATAGCCGCTGTCATGGAGTGAAATTTCCGTGATTTCTCCGGAAAATACGGTATTTTCCTTGTATGCAAATGCAAGCTGTTTCCGAACGGATAGTGCATCACAGCCCCAATAGACACAGCACGCCGTCATAAGTGACAGCGTGCTGATCAGTACATATTTCCGGACAGCTCTGTGACAGCAAACGATCAGGAATGCAGTCAGAACAACAGCACCCAGTAGCCAGAAACACAGCTGCCAACGTACAACGGACGCTATCAGCAAGCCTGCTGTATAGGGAAAACCTATGTACAAAGCAGTCCGTTTCATCGTATGCTCACTCCTTAATGGAAGAAAAGCGGCAGTTCCTCTAAGAACAGGAGGTCGTCACGCTTTGCGGCATCACCCTCCGCCAGAACAGCGGCTCTGCCTGCGATATCACCGCCTGCTGCAGCAGTCAGCTTTTCCAGTGCAATCAGGGATTCTCCCGTGCTGATCACGTCATCCACCAGAAGTACCCGCTTGCCCTTGAGCAGGGCTGCCTTCTCGCCATCCAGATGGAGCGTCTGCTCCTGTGCGGTGGTAATGGATTTCACAGCAACGGAAACAACGTCCTGCATATAGAGCTTCACGGATTTGCGGGCAACCACATAATTCCTGCCGCTCTGTCTTGCCATCTCATAGGCAAGCGGAATGCCCTTGCACTCAGCCGTCAGGATTACGTCAAATTCCGGTGCTTTCGCAAGCAGTGCCTTTGCACTTTCCACGGTGATCTCCACATCGGAGAACATGATAAATGCAGCAATATCAAGCTTTTCGTTAATCGGGCAGATACGCAGCGAACGCTCCAGCCCTGCAATTTTCATCTTGTAATATTCAGCCATGACACAAGCCTCCCTATCCGAGGGACTGTTCGCCCCAGCCCATCTTCACACCTGCAACCATGTGGAAATGCAGATGCATTACAGTCTGTCCTGCATCCTCGCCGCAGTTATTAATGATGCGGTAGCTCTCAATGCCCTCCTGTGCGGCGATCTTTGCAGCCGCCTCAAAGATCTTGGCAACCACAGCGGAATTCTCCGCTGTGATCTCCGATGCCTTGGAAATATGCTGCTTCGGCACGATCAGATAATGCACGGGAGCAATGGGACTGATGTCCTTGAATGCATAAACGTGTTCATCCTCATATACTTTACCGGACGGAATTTCTCCGGCAATAATCTTACAAAACAGGCAATCCATATCAAATCCTCCTTAGTGTGTCATCACGTCGGCAACAACGCTTTCCAGAGCGAGCAGAGCCTCGTCAACCATATAAGTCTTGCCGATACCTGCCATTGCGTTATCCGGACGGCCGCCGCCCTTGCCGCCTGTAATGGCAGCAATACGCTGTACGATCTTACCTGCATGAGCACCCTTGTCCACTGCGGACTTGGTACATACGCAGTAGAATGTGCCCTTTTCGCCGTCAACACCTGCAAAGACTGCCACAACCGACTTATCCAAACTCTTGACCTGGTCGCCCAGCTTGCGGAGCATATCCGCACCTGCACCGTTGAGCATTGCGGAAACTACCTGCACACCGTTGACAAGCTTTGCATTGTCAAACAGGGTATCCACCACGCTGCCCGCCATCTTCTGACGCAGCTGTTCTACCTGCTTTTCCGCATCCTTGAGCTGTGCTGCCATTGCATTGCAGCGAGCGGGCAATTCCGCAGGATTATTAAGCTTGAGTGCCTTTGCACTTTCCAGAACAGTGCTCTTATAGCTGTCGAGCAGATTCAGAACGCCTGCACCCGTAACCGCCTCGATTCGGCGAACGCCGGATGCGACGGAGCTTTCGGAAACGATCTTCATCAGACCGATATTTGCGGTATTCGGCACATGGGTACCGCCGCAGAATTCAATGGAGTATTCTCCTGCCTTGACAACTCTTACCACATCGCCGTACTTTTCTCCGAAGAGTGCCATTGCACCGAGTTTCTTTGCCTCTTCAATGGGCATTTCATTCACATCAACCGGTGTTGCCCCAAGAATCCAGCCGTTTACGATATTCTCCACCTTCTCGATTTCCTCAGCAGTCATTGCACTGAAGTGCGAGAAGTCAAAACGACAAGCCTTGGCATTGACAAGCTGACCTGCCTGATGCACATGATCGCCCAGAACCTGACGCAGAGCTGCCTGCAAAAGATGTGCTGCGGTATGATTTCTCATGATTGCCGTTCTTGTAGATGCACAGATTTCAGCCTTTGCAGCATCTCCTGCACGCATACAGCCGGATTCCACCGTACCGAAATGCAGGTAGTGACCGTCCTCATCCTTAGTTACGGCAGTTACCTTGAATTCGCCCTCATTGGTGGCAATTGTACCAAAATCACTTACCTGACCACCGCTTTCTGCATAGAACGGCGTACGGTCAAGCACGATTGCCGCAGCATCATCCGCAATTGCATAATCCACAACTGCCTGATCCTTCACAACAGCAAGAATCTTCGCTTCTGCGGTGTATTCCTTATAGCCGACAAATTCTGTCGCAGCTGCTTCGATCTTCACGCTGTTGTCAGCCCATGAGGAGCTTGCCTTTGCCAGATGGTCAGCCTTTGCAGTTTCACGCTGCTGCTTCACCAGTGCACGATAACCTTCCTCATCCACTGCAAAGCCACGCTCTGCGGCGATTTCCACAGTCAGGTCAAACGGGAATCCATAGGTATCGCTGAGCTTGAAGATGTCCTCGCCTGCAAGCGTCTTGCAATTCTCGGCATCCGCTTTATCCATCACCTGACTGAGCAGCTCCATGCCCTTGTCAATGGTCTTGGCAAAAGCTTCTTCCTCAACCTTGATGATTTTCTTGATGTACGCACGCTTTTCATCCAGTTCCGGATATGCGTTCTTGTTTTCATTAATAACGGTATCGCATACTTCATGCAGGAATGTTCCCTCAATACCGATCATTCTGCCGTGTCTTGCAGCTCTTCTGAGCAGACGGCGGAGGACATAGCCCCTGCCCTCATTGGACGGCAGAACGCCGTCGCCCACCATGAAGGTCGTGCTTCTGATATGGTCGGTAATGACACGCAGGGAAACGTCTGTATTCTCATTGCCTTCCTTATAAGCAACGCCGGAAAGCTTCTGGATGTGCTTCATGATATTCTGCACGGTATCCACCTCAAAGAGGTTGTCCACGCCCTGCATGACACACGCCAGACGCTCAAGGCCCATGCCTGTGTCGATATTCTTGTGCTCCATTTCGGTGTAAGTACCCTTGCCGTCGCTGTCGAACTGGCTGAATACGAGGTTCCACACTTCTACAAAACGGTCGCACTCGCAGCCCACCTTACAATCGGGAGAACCGCAGCCATGGGATACGCCGCGATCGAAATAAATTTCGGAACACGGGCCGCAGGGACCGGAACCATGCTCCCAGAAATTATCCTCTCTGCCAAGTCTTACCATATGCTCATGGGCAACGCCGATCTCCTGTGTCCAGATATCGTATGCCTCGTCATCATCTGTAAATACGGAAACATAGAGCAGCTCCTCGGGCATTTCCAGAACCTTGGTGAAGAATTCCCAAGCCCATGCAATCGCTTCACGCTTGAAGTAATCACCGAAGGAGAAGTTGCCGAGCATTTCAAAATATGTACCGTGTCTTGCGGTTTTACCAACATTATCAATGTCGGGGGTGCGGATGCACTTCTGACAAGTGGTCACACGCTTGTTGGGCGGTACAGCCTGCCCCAAGAAGAACTTCTTCAGCGGTGCCATACCGGAGTTGATCAGCAGAAGGCTCTTGTCACCCTGCGGTACGAGGGAGGCACTTGCCATTCTGGTATGATTCTTGCTTTCAAAAAAGGACAGATACTGCTCACACAGGTCATTGAGTCCACGCCATTCCATAAAAATTCACTCCAAAATCTTAAATTTCCACAGGACGCACAAAAAGAAAGCCCTGTCACCATTCGGGACAGGGCAGTTTGCATTTGCACACTTTGTCCTGTTGTGATACAAATACAGTATACCAAATTTTCGGCAAAAAGTCAATCGTTTTCGGGAATTTTCTTATGCTGCATTTTTATGTCAGAGACGGCGTCTGCATTTCCATCGCACTCCAATGTCACCCTATCTGCAATCTCCCGAAAGATCGGGGCTGCCGCATCGTTGCCGTATCCGCCGTCCTCGACAAGCACTGTGACGGCATATTTCGGTTCATCCAGTGGAAAATACCCCGTGATCCATGCATGGCAGTATTCATTCCCCTCCTCATCATACCGTCCTGTCTGTGCGGTCGAGGTTTTGGCGGCGGCATAAACGTACGCGGGAACAGCGTTGGATTCCTCATTCTCGTTGATGGCTGAGATCATCAGTCCCTGCAGAAAATACGCTGCATTTCTCGGAAGCGATTTTGCATACATGGGAGGTTTCTCATTTTCAATGCTCTTTCCGTCAAGTGAATATCCGGCAATGAGTCTTGCAAGCGGCATTTCCCCGTCATTGGCGATTGCACAGGTCATCTGATTGATCTGCAAAGGACTTGCGGTCAGAAATCCCTGCCCGAAGCAGAAATTTGCCATTTCCGCAGGCAGCTCCAGATTCTCCTGCGTCGGCAGCGTCCCGCCTGCGGAAACAATGCTCCTCGTCAGTGCAATCTGCGTGCCGAATCCAAGATCCTGTGCGACAGAACGCATATTGTCGGGTTGTACAAACCGGCTCATCTCCACAAAATAGCTGTTGCAGGAATAAATCATTGCCTGCTCCATATTCACAAGACCATGCCCTCTCCAGTCATGACAGCGGAACAGCTGTCCTGCCACCTCCGTTTTGCCCGTGCATTCACAGGCAAACCTTATCAGCCCCTGATTGTAGGCTGCGGCTGCCGTCACAAGCTTGAAGATGGATCCCACACTGTAGGTGTACAAACAGCGGTTGATCAGCGGGCTGTTCTCATCCGCAATCGCTTCCACAAGACGGTCAGGAGAATAATTCGGAAAGCTTGCCATTGCCAGTATATCGCCGTTTTCCACGTTCATGACAACAATCGCCCCCTTTTGAATGCCGCTTCCCGCTTCTTCACAGATCTGCTGGATTTCCGCATCCAGTGTAGTCACCACGCTGCCGTTGCTGTTATGAATCGGTGATACAACGGGCGATATGCCACGCAGCACCTGCCCGAGTGCATCCACAGTAAATGTCACACCTGCCGTATCCTCCTTACTGCGGAGAATACTGTTGTAATCCGATTCCAGCCCCGTCACTCCCATGCCGTCGGACGTATAGCCGATCACGTGCTGTGCAAGCTGCCGTTTGGGACGACGCTGCGGCACCTGCATCACGATGATGTCCTCACAATCCGGAATTCCCTCATCCACACGACAGGAAAACGGCTTTCCACTGCGGATTCCGTCAATCACGGCATTCACATCCTCCATATGCGGCAGCAATTGTGCAATCGCCTCCTGCGTGGGCTGCACAACCGCATAACAGGCAGTTTCACAATTGACAAGCGGACGAAAATTCCTGTCGTAAATATACCCTTCTGCTTTGGCGGCAATCACTGTATCATTCCGCTGCTGCAGTGCTGTCTGTGCGTAGCCGCCGTTCTTCATATGAACGGCAACGACTGCCACAAGCAGCGTGTAACCCATCACAAGCATTGCCGCTACCAATGTCATTCTTCTTTGCATACCGATCCCCCATACTGTTTTTTCAAAGTATGGGAAGAATGCGGATGACTATTCCCGTGAAAAGTTTTGTTTCTCTATAAATAATGCGATGTTTCGACAATTTTCGACTTTTCCATGTGTTTTTATACAAATATTTTTGTAAGAATTCGTATAGTATGTCGAATTGACAAAATGCCAAAATCATGGTAAAATATAACTGTATTCGGATAAACCGATATCAAATTATGCTCTACAAATGATGAAAATATAACCTCCTGTGCACAGGAGGTTATATTTTTGCAAAGGTGATGCATCGTTTCTGCAAAGGAGTTACAATGGAACAAAAGATCTATGCTCAGGACAAATCAACTGTAAAACGTAAAATCAAGTGGTTTCTTCTCGCTTGCTGCATATTATCCGCCCTGCTGCTGTTCTGCCATATGCAGAATACAACGCTGACTGTGACGGAATATTCTTTCCAAAATGAAAAGATCCCGATTGCTTTTGACGGATTCCGCATTGTACAGATCTCCGATCTGCATAACACAAGCTTCGGGAAGGATAACAAGCGGCTCATTGATAAGATCGAACAGCTCTCTCCCGACATGATCGCACTCACGGGCGATCTGGTGGACTCAAGACGCACGAACATTGATATCTCCCTTTCCTTTGTGGAACAGGCGAGCTTGATCGCCCCCGTGTACTATGTGACCGGGAATCATGAAGAACGGCTGGAAACCGTAATTTTTGAAGAACTGATGAGCGGGCTGGAACACGCCGGTGCAGTGATACTGGAGGATGAAAGCCTGCTTCTTGAAGCCGAGGGTGAATACATCACACTGCTCGGTCTGAAGGACGAAAGCCTTCAGAGCAACGCTCTTCACAAACTGACGGATGCGGCAGACCCTACGCAATTTCAGCTCCTGCTTGCACACGAGCCGCAATATCTGGATGCCTACTACAGCGAATGTCATGTGGATCTCATTCTTTCGGGACACGCACACGGCGGGCAGTTCCGTTTTCCGTTTATCGGGGGAATATATGCTCCGGATCAGGGACTCTTTCCAAAATACACGGAGGGTATGCACCAAAGCGGCAGCAGCTCCTTGATCATCAGCCGTGGAATTGGCAACAGTCTCTTTCCGCTGCGGCTGTTCAATCTCCCTGAAATCGTATGTATTGATCTGGAAGCCCAGTAACCGCACAAATACATGACAATACCTATTTCTAACCTCATCTTCCACAGTTTACGGGAAGTGATGGAATCCGAAAAATACAAGGAGGAGCATTATGCTTCATGTTGCAATTGTGGATGACGAAACCGTATTGATAGAACGTTATCAGAAAATCGTGGAAACTGTACTTGCACAGCAGGGCATCCCATTTGTATTACACACATTTTCCGACAGTCTGCAGTTCCGTGAAATGTATCGGAAGCAACCGTACGATCTGGTGTTTCTGGATATTGATATGCCGAATCTTTCGGGAATCCAGCTTGCTGCCGATCTGCGGCTTTTGCCTTTCAAAACGTCACTGATTTTCGTTACATCACACAATCATTTTGTCTATGAATCCATTCAATATGCTCCGTTTCGCTTCATCCGCAAAGACCATGTGGAGGACGAAATGGAAGAAGCCGTTCTCGCATTCTGCAAAATGCTCGAAAATGAACGCAATCACATCAGACTTGAGCTTGATAACAATCGCTCCACCCTTGTGAGCGTATCACAGATCATGTATTTCTACGCCCTGCGGCACGACCTGTTCTATTGCGACAGGAACAAGAAATCGTTCCGTCTTGCCGTCAGGAACTACACCATGGAACAGCTCGAAGATATGATGTCTCCCTATGGGTTCATCCGCATCCACAAATCCTATCTTCTCAACTATAACTGTATCTATCAGATTCAGAATGATCATATCATGCTCAATCCTGACGGCGGTGAATCACTTCCCCTCAGCCGCAGAAGAACGGCAGAGGTCAGAGAGCAGTATCGGATATTGCTGCGTGAGGAGGCGATACTATGATATGGACTGCGGTCGAAATTGCTGCAATTCTGGCGGAATGCCTGATCATTACCCATTTATTGGTGTCATATTTCGGATTAAAGCATCCAGAAAAGAAAACAACACATATGCTGCCCCTTGCCGGAAGCCTGGTGATCATGGATCTGATCGGCACATTCATCATCAAGCATGAATTATTCGTTATCATGTCCCTTCTCCTGTGTGAGATTGTCTTTTCGATTCTGGTTCTGAAAGGAAATGTTTTCGAAAAAATATTTTTGAGTATATTGAGCTATATTATGGCATATTTCTCAAATTTTCCTATCATGTTCATTGTCACGCATCTGACACAGACGAGCATTGAGGAGTTTGCCTACCATTCACAGGACGGCGTGCGTGCATCCAGTATTCTGCTCACCAAGATTATTTATTTTATTCTGACACAGGGAGTGCTGTGGCTGCACAAGAAAGAGCAGTACCGATTCAAAAAAGCGGAATGGATCATCATTATCTCCGCATTTACCACAACACTTCTGATCGGATTGGGAATTCTGCTCCTTGCACTCGGAAGCGATCTGAGTCCCTATCTCTACATCATCATAACAACCTTGCTTTGTATGCTGGATATCATCGTTTTCGTGTTTCTGCAAAAGCTCAATACGATCAATCGTCAAGAAAACGCTCAGAAAATGCTGGCGTTTCAGATGGCTCAACAGCAGAACCAAATCGAACAAATGAATAAACAGTACCACGAGCTTTCTATTCTCCGTCATGATTTCAGAAATCATATCGAATGCATCCGCAGCCTGCTGCTGCTTGATGACACACAGAAAGCTCTGCAGTACATAGATACGCTGACAGAACGGAAACTTGGGACTGCCGGTCTTCACATCCAATGCTCCAGCTCCGTCGTAAACGCCGTATTCAACGCCAAATTCAGTGACGCACAGAAATATGGCATCGTTACATCCTGCTGCATGGTCACCCATGTTCCGGATTATCTGGAATACGACCTGAGCGTTCTGCTCTCCAATCTTCTGGACAATGCTGTAGAAGCCTGCCGGACGCAGGAATCGGATTCTAAAATTGCGGTATCCTTTTCGGAAAAGGGCGGGTATTATATGCTGGTGGTAAAAAACACCATTCGGGAATCTGTGCTGAGCAAAAACAAAAAGCTGGAAACCAGCAAGGGCGATAGGCTGCTGCACGGATGGGGACTCAAGTCCGTTGCGGACATTGCCGCATCTCACAAGGGTTCTGTAGATTTTTATGAAAAGGATGGACAATTCATTGTCAGCGTTTTGCTGATGAAACAAGAAAATTGAAACATGGGGGATGTAAATCTACCGTTGGGGGATAACCCCTTGAAATTTATCTTTTTTTGCGATATGCTTTTATTAAAGGGTGGTGATGAGATTGATCACGACTGTCAGTAAACGCATATCGCTTTTTTTATGTCAGAAAAACATAATTGCGTCAGAGGATGCCGATATCTATCAGTACGGGTTTGAAATACTCATTTCAACAATCCTGTCAACTCTGATCGTGCTTGGCATTGGCATTGTTTTAAAAATGGTTCCCCTGTCAATTCTGTACTGCGTCGTATTCTCCACACTGCGGCAAATGACGGGTGGTTATCATGCGGATACCTATTTCAAGTGCAATCTGTCATTTGGAATCCTTTCATTCTGTGTGCTGGCACTTACCAAGTTTCTGTCACATGAAACCCTCTACTCTTGGGGGATCCATCTGCTGATACTGCTGTTTGCAGCACTTGTCATTATCGTATATGCACCCGTGGAAAATCCGAACAAACCGCTTGATGATGAAGAAAAAAAGAAAAACCGAATATTTGCCATTGCGGCATCGCTCCTGTTATCTGCTGTCAGCTGCATCTGTATCAAAAATCACTACATCATATCCATTTTGATTGGACTGACATTGTTCCTTGTAGCAATGCTGATCTTAATAATGAAAATCCGAAGAAAGGAGGGGGAAACATGAAAAAGATTCAGAAATCCGTGCTGAAGTGTATGGCTTCTGTAAGCAAGGCAACTGCTGTGAAGGCAGCCGGTGCTGCTTCCATCGCATATATGCATCAGCCCAAGGAGCCGGCTGCCCTGAAAAAACTGACAAAGTAAGACGGCAAGCAATTCTTCTTGTATGTGCTGTACATCCACTGGACTGTACAGCACGTACAAAAACACGACATCAATATAAACATAAAGGAAGATCTGTAAATGACACAAAAACAAGACAACAAAATTGAAATTCGCAAACAACAGTACTACACACGTCTGGCGATTATTGAAAAATCGCAAAATGGTGTATCCGGACAAAAAATTGCAAAAATGTTAGGAATCAGCGAGGGTTATGTATCACGCATCAAAAAGGATTTCGAACAAAACGGCTATGCCGCACTCGAACAGTACAAACGCGGCATACCATGGGGTAATGAAACCCGTGAAATGTGGGAAAAAGAACGTATTTGGAAAAATGATATGGAGTAAATAGATGAATCCCCGCTACTGCATCTGCTGTAACGGGGATCCCGCACGAATAAGCATAATAACCAGTAATGTGTGTTGAATTTTATCTAAATCGTATATTTTTTGTGTTTCCTATTGACAAAGCTGTGATTTTGTAGTAAAATAATTAAGGTGATTTTCACTAACCCCTTTTGATGTCTGGGTGTGGCGCAGATGGTAGCGCGCTACCTTGGGGTGGTAGAGGCCGTGGGTTCAAGTCCCGTCACTCAGACCAACTATATGTGACGAAAAAGATCACATGCCAAAAAAGTCCGATATTTCGGACTTTTTTGCGTATATGGACACTGAAATTTTATTCGCAAAACCGTGGATCACCTAAGGCCTTTTTCGAGTGTTTTTGGGACTTGAACGGGCGTATTTTTGTTTTCAAGAGAACCCAGAGCAGATTTGGAGAGAAATTTCCGAATACTGCTCTTTTTTATTGCGAAAAACTTTCACAAAGTTTCAGACGGTTTCTTGTTCGTTATGCCGAATCCGTTGAGAGTCACCACTCTCGATTGGTTCGGCATTTTTTGTTTCCCTTATACTATTAAAAAGAAAGGATGGCGATGCCCATGAAGAAAATCACATTCAATGCTCTGCTCAATCACAAGGCTCATAACTATAAGCCAATGCAGATTGAAGTGGAGAAAGTCATTCCTCTCTACGGAAAGAGATTTGAGCAGATGAGAGATCATCCCTTGGATGACTGTCCCGAAATCATCGAGAACAGAGGTCTGATGTATATGAAGTAGAAAATGCTGCGTTCTCGGATGATGAGGACATGGACGAAACCGAAGATGTGGATATGACGATGTAAGACGATTGAGGTTGCAGGTTTCTTTTTGAGATCTGTAACCTCTAATCTATTGAAAATGGCAGTGGGATGTGGTATAATGTAAGAAATTGAATGTTCGATAATTGATATTAGGAGGATTTAGGATATGAGTTATTTTACTTTTGAAGGAAAAAAGCTATATTATTATGAAAAAGGCTCTGGACAGCCGCTACTTTTCCTTCATGGAAATACTGCATCTTCCCAAATGTTTGCGCAAGTATTGGAAAAATACAGTGAAACCTTCAAGGTTATCCTCATTGATTTTTTAGGACACGGTAAATCGGACAGACTGGATGTTTTTCCTGCAGATCTATGGTTTTACGAGTCACAGCAAGTGATTGCTTTTCTGAAAGAAAAACAATATACGGATGTGAATATTATAGGAAGTAGCGGTGGAGCAATTGTTGCAATCAATGTTGCTTTGGAAGCACCTGAACTTGTAAAAAGAGTGATTGCGGATAGTTTTCAGGGCGAAAATGCAGATACTGCATTCACTCAGAATCTTCTTCATGATCGTGAAATGGCGAAAGCCGATTCGGGTGCACGTTCCTTTTATGAATATATGCACGGCTCTGATTGGGAACAGATAGTAGATAATGACACTATTGCAATTTTAAAACATCAGCAAGAAATAGGATGTTTTTTTCATAAGCCATTAAGTGAATTAAGTGCTGATATCCTCCTGACTGGAAGCAAAGAAGATAAGTTTATGTATAGTTTGTCGGATGACTATTATGAAAATGTTTACGGTGAAATGCTGAATAAGATCAAAAACGGCAGAATACATTTATTTTCCAAAGGTGATCATCCTGCTATGATGAGTAATTTTCAAGCATTTTATGATTTGAGTATGGTATTTCTAATGCCCTAAATTTGTCTTATAAACTGAATATTATTACATAGCCGTTTGTGACTAACAATCACAGACGGCTTTTCTATACCCGAAAACAAGAAAGGAGTGGTCAGATGATCCGAGTATTCGACGCTTTTTCGGGCATCGGAGGTTTCCGAAGTGCCTTTGAAAGAGTCGGAGGATTTGAAATGGTAGGCTGGTGCGAGATAGATAAGTTCGCACAGAAGTCCTACCGAGCGCTTTTCGACACAGGAGGTGAACAGTTTTATGAGAATATCAGAGATATTGACACAGCAGGACTTGCAGACTTTGATCTCCTCGTTGGAGGATTTCCGTGTCAGCCGTTCTCGGTCGCAGGAAACAGGCTTGG
>JAZNUR010000145.1:0-6624 GCA_045592405.1 Oscillospiraceae bacterium | reverse complement strand
CACCGAATCTGGATGTGACGCATATTTTTGATGAATTCTATACAACCGACATTTCGAGAACGAAGGGGAATACGGGGCTGGGGCTGGCCATTGCCAAACAATTTACGGAGATGTTGGGAGGAAAAATCTCAGCAGAGGCAGAGGGTTCGACATTTAAAGTCATGGTTATTTTGGGAAGTGATATGGCTGATTTTTAAAGATGTTCTCTGAATAAATCACAATCTAAAGCTAAACCATAGACATATACAAAAATCCGACAAGGTCTGTCACAACCTTGTCGGATTTTTCGTAATTATGAGCGAATCTGTGATACCTTAACCGATAAGTCAAAAATGATTCGGCTATATATTTTCTAATCTCGTCAGTGACAGCAGCATGAACATCACAACATAAGAAATGGAATTACCTTCACTGTCAGCTTGAAATATTATCTTTCACAGCTATTGTCGCTGATGAAACATTACACAGCTTCTTTTGTAATAATATACCACATCCAGCCGAATTTTTCAATAGAGGTGACAGATTTGTTCCTTATGCTCATTTCATACGCTTGCTCAGGCTCTCAAGTGCAGGAACTGCGGCAAGGACGGCGATGAGAAGATTAAGAAGGATGGTACCAATCACGGTGAGCATCACGGGCAGGATAAACACCTGCATTACCGAAAGCCCTGTAAAATGCCAGTTTGCATAATCCACATAGAAAATGTAGCCGCCCACGCCGATCAGAAGACCAATCACCGTCGAAACCAGACAGTACAGCACCCCTTCGAGCATGACGCTCAGCTGAAGCTGGCGCTTTGTCATGCCGACACTGCGGAGCATGAGCAGTTCCTTCTGGCGGTTGAGAACACTCGTGTTGATGGAATTGACCATCGTCAGAATACCGACAAGCCATACGGAAACGACAAAGATGCCGAGAATTTTAAAAATTGTGTTAAAGAAGGAAAACTGTCCCGTGTTTTCCATGTAGTTATCTGTGAGCATACACCCCGGTACTTCCTGTATAAAGCTATCAATTGCTGCCTTTGCCGCCTGATGGTTCTGATGGCCGTCTACGACCAGTCTAAGCGCTCCACCCATTTTTTTGAGTACATCGTCCGACAGAAGACTGACATCTCCAATCAACAGAGTGCCTGCATCAGCAACATAGTAATTATAATCAAAGCATACGGAACCTACCACTTCAAGTTGGAATCCGCTCATTTTTTCACTGACAGTCGGTGGTTCTGCAAGCCCCATCTCTCGATAGGTCCAGTAGCCATCTTCTCTTTTTCGGATGAGCTTTCTATTTTCGTCCCACTCGTAGTCCTCCGGTGAGCCGCCGGACGATACATATAGCAGTGCACCCTTCAGCGCCTTGAATTCCACATAGGGCATACCGGTTACTGGCTGAATATATTCTTCGTAATCCTTCTGATTTATCAGCTTGACAAGATGTCCACCATCCCAGCTGTAATTTTTCTGTCCGTCCGGCATCAGCCGCTCAAGAGCCGCCATCTCCTCCTCATATCTGCCGAATTGAAAGTGCACATCTGCAAGCAGATCAAATTCAGAGAAATAACCGGATTCTTTGAATAACTCCTCTGCATGCTTTACATATTCCGCCTTGTAGGATGGAAGGTCAATCCAATAATCGTAGGTTAGATCATTTTCGCTGTTCTTCTCCACAACGGAATTGACATAATTCACCCCCAGCAAGCTAAAGCTGAACATCACAATTCCCAGTGCCATGGCGACAGTTGAAATCACATAACGGCTCTTGGTACGGGAGATATTCTTCATGGTATAGTCCAGCACAAAGCCGAAGGACTTGCGATTGAGCACGGATTTGCGGTGCTTTTCGTGTTTTGCCTTTTTGCGGGGCTTGCCGAATTGCATTGCTTCCATGGGAGACAGCTTTCGTGCCGCCCACATTGCAGAAGTATAGGCGGAAATGAGAATGCCCGACAGGCTGATGACAATTCCAATGAGGGTGATCCACCAATTGACATCAAATTCGAAAATCGGGAACAGGCTTCCACCGACAAGCTCCATGACAGTCTTGCATCCACCAAATGCGGCAAGCACGCCGATAGGGACGGCGGTCAGGCAATAGAAAATGGCTTCCGTGAAGATGAGTGCCACAAGCTGTGCACGGGATGCTCCCATGATGCGAAGTGCCGCAAACTGTGCACTGCGTTCCTGCACGGAGATTTCAAAGGCATTGTCGATGACAAAACGCATAATGAGCCATGCCACAAGTGCAAGAATAAGAATCGCTGCAATCAGAGGCATAATGGCGGAAATGGCGTTCGCACTTCGCATTTCGTACGAGAGAAGTGTTTCGTTGAACACAAGGTCATAATAGTGCTTGGGTTCGAGTCCCATATCCTCAAGCAGCATCCTCACACCATCGTCAAAGTCGATGCGGTCGGAAATGCGGACAGCGGCACTTTTGTGTATGATGTTGGAGTCTGTTCGAAAATCGGCGTTCTCTCCGCTCATAAGCTCTGCCGTTCTAAGGTTGTTTACAGGATGTGACCAGAATTCCATTGTGGAGGCTTCATCGGCATCACCATAATTATGATAGAATCCTGCGATTTTTACGGTAAAGGTACAGGGGCTGCCGGTGATCTCGTCGGAAAGGTCGATCTCGTTGATTCCGTACAACCTCGAAAGATAGAGCATCAGGGAGCCTCCATCATCGCCTGAAAGCGACACATCATCATTTGCAAGCTCCGGCGGATCATCCGCTACATAATAGTTTAGGTTTTCAGCCAGCAGCTTTCGTGCTGCCTTTACCTGCTCGGAATCCTCCGAAAGCCTTGCCTTCATGGGAGTCACCGTCATTGTCAGGGTATCCCCCACCTCATAGCCAAGGTTTTGCAGCCAGCTTGAAACATAGGCAGTATTTTCCTCGGTGGGAATGGGGGTACTGCCATACACCATGTCTGCATATTCGACATTGTACATCACCTGCGGATTGCCGCTGATTACGTTATTTCTCAGACAATCGACACGCTGACTTGCACCGTTGTCAAACTGCACGTCAAGATAACGCAGGTAGCCTTGTTCATTACGCCAGGAGATGCCCCACAGCTCATCAATACAATTAAAAAAATGGTCATCCACGGCAACATGGTTTTGCAGCAGCTGACCGGTTTTGCCGATATCCTCACAATACGTCAGTGCGCCGTCAAGTCTTACATGATACGCACCCTCGCCGTAATGTTTCTCGAAGTTGATGAGCGTTGCAATCGTACTTCCCAGATATGCAGTGTAGGTATTGAAGATGAACACTGCAAGCATGATGCACAGAAATGTCAGGACGGAGCGCAGCTTCTGGCGTCGGATGTATTTGAATGAGAGGGCTATGAGATGTTTCATCTGACTCCCTCCTCCGTAAGTCTGCCGTCCGTCATACGGAAAATTCTGTCCGCCTGCGCTGCAATACTTGCATCGTGGGTGATGAGGACAAGCGTCTGGTTGTACTTTTTGATGGAATTTTTCAGAATGGAGATGATCTCACGACTGTTCCTGCTGTCAAGATTTCCGGTCGGTTCATCAGCCAAAATGATGTCGGGCTTATGGATGAGCGCACGGGCAAATGCCACTCTCTGCTGCTGACCGCCGGATAATTCATGCGGAAAGCTGCGTCGCTTTACGGTAAGTCCCGTCAATTCCAAAAGTTCCTCAAGGAATTGCATATCCGGCGGTGTGTTGTCGAGATTCAGCGGCAGGACAATGTTTTCCTCCACATTCAAGACGGGAATCAGGTTGTAATTCTGAAAAATAAATCCGATGTTCTTTCTTCGGTAGGCGGCAAGCTGGTTGTCGTTCATTTTCGTCAGATCCTGTCCTGCGGCACGAACGAAACCGCTTGTGGGGTTATCAAGCGAGCCGAGGATGTTCAGAAGCGTGGTCTTTCCGCTGCCGCTTTCGCCCGTTACTGCTGCAAATTCACCGATACGGACGGAAAAGCTGACATCGCACAGGGCATGCACTGCCGCCTCCCCCTTTCCAAAGGTTCTGCAAAGATCTTTTGTTTCAATGATGATATTCTGTTTCATATCCATAGAAAATCCCTCCTATTTTGTATAATTCGCTTTCGCAGGTATAGTATACCATGCGAATCTTACGCCAACGTGACAAAACGGGAGGGAATTATTAATTTTTGCATAAGATTTGATTCAGAAACAGTATCTCGAACCTCGTACCTCTCCCCATTTCCGAATAGACGCAGATCTCACCATTATGCGCCTCGATGATTTCCTTTGCAATCGCAAGTCCCACGCCTGCACTCTGCATGGTGGCATTATTGCTTTTCTTTCCGAAACGTTCAAAGAGCCTGGGGATTTCTGACTGTGGGATGCCCTTTCCATTATCCGCAATGCAAAGCTTGACCGCCCCCGGAATTTTTGTGAGTTCCATGCGGATCTCGCAGCATCCGCTGTGGTCGGCGGCATTTTTCAGAAGGTTGCCGATGGCTTCACACAGCCATACCGCATCATGTGAAAAGAGCGTTTCCTGTGCATCGGAAAATGTAAACGCAATCTCCATCTTTCGCATCAGCGGTGAAAGCCGCTCCGCCGCTGTGCGGCAGGTCTGGGAGAGATCACATTCCTCCATTTTATAGGTAACCGCATCCGCATTGAGCTTTGCAAGCTTCAGGGCGGACAGTACGAGCGTTTCCATGCCGTTCAGATGCAGGGTGATTTCCTCTGAAAGAAGTTGTTTCTTCTCCGGATCAAGATTATCAAATTCTGTAAGCATATCATGATTGAGACGAATCACCGCAAGGGAGGTTTTCATCTGGTGGGAAAAATCTGTCAGAAAATCCCTGAGAAACTGTTTTTCAGCATAGAGCGTTGCGGAAAGATGTGTCATACGTCCTGCAATGAGATTCACGCCCTCACAGATACGGCGAACACAGCCGAAATCCTCACCGTAAAGTTCTGTCTGTGTTTTCTGCTGTTCGGCAATTGCAAAGCAGTCCTTGCGGATTTCTTCCAACTGGTTGTAGATCATATCCACCTGACGAAGGGAACAAGCTGCACCAGCGATGCTGAGAATTCCCGATAATCCAGCCATGACCCCAAACAACGTCATCCGTAGAGCTGCATAGCCTTCCATGAGCGATGGATGCATCTGTGCATCCACGCCGTATTGTGTAATCAGTGACTCCCCTTTTGCAATGGCATCGGCATCGGGTAATGCAGTAAATTTCCCGCCGCCCAACACCGAGAGTATGGATGCGATCTGTTCTCTCATGATGACATCTGCAATAAGTCCCGAAATCAGAAAGCTGCATAATACGGACAACACAAACAGAATCACAAAGAAAAGTAATATCCGCTTAGGGCTGCGGTTATTGATCAGTTTGTCCCCTCTGTCCATTTGTATCCCATTCCTCTCTTTGTAACGATCTGACCATTTCCGGAATCCTTGAGTTTCTCACGCAGACGGCTGATATTAACAGAAAGCGTATTGTCATTGACAAAACAGCCCTTGGTATCCCAAAGATGCTCCAGAATCTGATCCCGTGTCAGGTAGTGCTCTCGATTTTCGATCAGGTATTCGAGCAATTTTTGTTCCACCGCCGTCAGTTCCAGAGTGGACGGTACAGTCGGAACACGACGAAGGTTGGCACGAATGCGTGAGAGAAGCTCCTGCAGGCGGAATGGCTTTGTGATATAGTCATCCCCTCCGCTGTCAAGTCCACGGATAATATCGGACTCATCGCTGCAGGAGGTAAGGAAGATGATGGGTTTTGTGCAGCTCTCTCTGAAATTGCGACAGAAAGCAATTCCGTCTCCGTCAGGAAGCATAACATCGAGCAGGATCAGATCTGCACCCTTTGTCAGGCTCGCAGCTTCTTGTACGGATGCTGTACAAATTACTCTGTACCCTGCCGTTTCTAAGGCAAGGGAAATGCTGTACTGCAAGGAGCAATCATCTTCTATCACAAGTATGGTATGTATCATGAAATTCCTCCTCCATGGTTTATGCTGCAAGTTGTTCTGTATGCAGCGAGAAAAATTGTCATTGAACGTATTTCTCTTTTATTATAGCATCCCAAAACATAATTTTCAAGTATGATCAAATAACAATCTTTACGGAATATGCTGACAAGAAGGAACGAATCGGTAAACTGACACGGCAGCTTACTGAACTATAATGAATGATAATATCTACCGGCATACTGCTTCGTCAAAAGTTTTTGTTCTCTGCAATACCATTGAAACGCCGTGTAGGGGTTGTAACATATCCAAAATTATTATCGAAACAGCATAGTCCCACTATCCTCTCCCCACAATATCTGCGAAATTTCAGACAAAAATCCTGTTGCAGTGAAAATCCCTGCTCCCCCTCTCTTTTTCTGAAATAATGGGAAAGTGAGGCACTCTGCATCATATAGAATCATAGACATATATTATATCCTGGATACTATATACACAAAGGAGGCACTCATGCTTACTACGGATTTATATGACGATCACGAACTGAAGCTCTGTGAAGAATTTGCTGTGGACATTGAAGTGGGCGAAATGCTTGACGAATACAGCACTGTTGCAAGGGTTCCGGATCTCAATATCTGCCTTGCTGTAAATCCTGATCACTGTGAAGATTTGCCGGGGATGAAAT
>JAZNUR010000144.1:0-15937 GCA_045592405.1 Oscillospiraceae bacterium | reverse complement strand
TGCATAACAGCTGCTGCGGAGTCACCGCCGCCGATGATGGTTGTAGCGTCTGTCTCAGCCAGAGCCTTAGCAACAGCGATGGTACCCTTTGCCAGAGTCGGGTTCTCAAATACGCCCATCGGGCCATTCCATACAACAGTCTTTGCAGACTTTACAGCCTCAGCAAACAGTTCCTGTGTCTTTGTGCCGATGTCCAGACCCATCTTGTCAGCCGGAATTGCGTTGGAATCAACGATCTCAACAGCAATCTCTGCGTCGATGGGATTCGGGAATTCAGCTGCAATAGTAGTATCAACAGGGAGCAGGATCTTCTTGCCGAGGGAATCAGCCTTAGCCAGCATTTCCTTGCAGTAGTCGATCTTTTCATCGTCAACCAGAGAAGTACCGATGGAACCACCCTGAGCCTTGATGAATGTATATGCCATACCGCCGCCGATAATCAGGGTATCGCACTTTTCAAGCAGGTTGGAGATAACGTTGAGCTTGTCAGCAACCTTTGCACCGCCGAGGATTGCAACGAACGGACGAACCGGAACCTCTACAGCATTGCCGAGGTACTGGATTTCCTTCTGCATCAGATAGCCAACTGCAGTTTCCTTCACAAACTTGGTAACGCCTGCTGTGGAAGCGTGTGCTCTGTGTGCAGAACCGAAAGCGTCCATTACGAATACTTCGCCGTCAACGAGATCTGCCAGTTCCTTGGAGAACTCCTCGCCGTTCTTGGTTTCCTCTGCACCACGGAATCTCGTGTTCTGGAGCAGAACAACATCGCCGTCAGCCATTGCTGCAACTGCAGCCTTGGCATTTTCGCCAACAACTGTGTCATCATTTGCAAATGTTACCTTAGTGGGAGCGAGCACCTCAGCAAGTCTTGCTGCTACAGGAGCGAGGGAGAACTTCTCCTCCGGACCGTTCTTCGGCTTGCCCAGATGGGAGCACAGTACAACCTTGCCGCCGTCAGTGATCAGCTTCTTGATGGTCGGCAGAGCTGCCTGAATTCTGTTGTCGTTTGTGATCACGCCGTCCTTGAGCGGAACGTTGAAATCGCAGCGGACGAGAACCTTCTTGCCCTTTACATTGATATCTTCTACGGTAACCTTGTTCAAACCTGCCATTGTCATGACATCCTTTCAGATTAAATTTTTTGCCCTTTCAGGTCTTTTGGTATCATGTCGATAAATTAGTATCGGCATACATATATATTATACACTATTTTTCCTGATTCTGCAAGTGGTTATTGATATTTTTTCAGAAAATTTAAATTTTAGGGGAATTTCCTTGACAATTGCTGTTCATCATGCTATGCTATAATAAAAACAGGAGGAGAAAAACCATGAATATCCCAAGCGATCCTGCGATTTTAGTGAGCTTTTTGAATACCCAGCTGCGTGATTTTTATCCAAGTCTGGAGGAATTTTGCAAGACCAATGACTGCGATATGCAGGAGATCTGCGAGAAGCTTGCGAAAATTGGGTATGTGTACGATGCGGGACAGAATCGGTTTAAGTAATATGAAAAACACAGCTATGGTGCAAATTTCCGTCATCATCCCCGCCCACAATGAAGAACGCTATGTGGCACGGTGTATCGACTCCATCCGCAAAGCCGCCGAGGTATACGGCGGCAGCGTGGAAATCATCGTGGTCTGCAACCGCTGCACGGATGCAACGGAACAGATCGCCAAAGCAAACGGTGCAAGAGTCGTGCATGACGAAACACGTTGCATCGCAAGCGTCCGCAATGCCGGCATCAGGGCGGCAAGGGGACGCATCATCGTTACCATCGACTGCGACAACCGCATGACGGAGGGGACGCTTGCTGAAATCGTGCGGCTCCTTGACAGCGGCAAATACATCGGCGGCGGTGCTCCCATACGGTTTGAACGCTATTCGTTTCCGCTTTGGTGCAATGACATCATGTGCCGTGTGATGTTCCGTATCACGGGGCTGTACTGCGGCATTTTCTGGGCGGAGAAGCGGACTTTTGATGCTGTCGGCGGATTTGTGGAGCAAAAGGCAATGGAGGATGCGGCGACAGCGAAGAAACTGAAAAAATACGGAAAATCGCAGAAAAAACGTTATACCGTACTACGGGAGAATCATCTGATCAATTCGACGAGAAAATACGACGACATGGGCGATTGGCTTTATTTTCGGCTGATGTTCCAAAATGCCGGTACTTTTGTGAAAGCAGTGTTCGGTGATACCTCGGGAGTGGATAAGCTGCTCGATGATTTGTTCTATGATTACAATGACAAACATTAAAAAGACGAACGACAACATTTTTTCAAAAAATAATTGACAAACCGCAAAAAATATGCTACAATACCTTATAGCGTAGTAAAGCGATACAGCTATGCGTACGACCGCTTTCCGCACAGCGGAAAGACAGCCCATACGGACAGGCGGGTCGGGTTGCCGATCGCAGCGGAATGCTGCATTATTGATTGGGTTAAAAGCCCAAATTTTATAAGATGATTAGAATGGATACCTCATCAAAAACGTAAGTTTTAAGGAGGTTCCTTGTACTGCCGCAGGCGGTGCATGGAGCATTTTCGTTCTCATTAATCAACATCACTTGTGAAACGGTCAATAAGAAAGCGGCAGCAACGCAGCGGTATAGCTCAGAGATGGCGGAAATCTATGATTTTCGTGATGTATATGAGATTGACAAGCAGGTGATGGATTTCATCACCTGTTTTTATTTATTTTTGTACGAGGAATGGCCTATGAATATCGAAAAACAAAAATCAGCACCCGTATATGAGGCACTGGAACGGTTCCGAAAGCAGAGAGTTGTGCCGTTTGACGTTCCGGGGCATAAACGTGGACGGGGAAACCCCGAGCTTGTGCAGCTTTTGGGTGAAAAATGCGTCGGGATCGACGTGAATTCCATGAAACCGCTGGATAACCTCTGCCACCCCGTTTCCGTCATTCTGGAAGCGGAACAGCTCGCAGCCGATGCCTTCGGGGCGGCACACGCTTTCTTTATGGTGGGAGGAACCACCTCCTCCGTGCAGACCATGATCCTTACAGCGTGCAAGGCGGGGGATAAGATCATTCTCCCCCGAAATGTCCATAAAAGCGTCATTAACGCCCTTGTACTCTGCGGTGCAGAACCGGTATATGTCAATCCCGAGGTAGACGGACATATCGGCATTGCCCTTGGCATGGAGATCTCACAGGTGAAGCGTGTGATTGAGGAAAATCCCGATGCTGTGGCGATTTTCGTCAACAATCCGACCTATTACGGCATTTGCTCCGACCTGCGTTCCATCGTGAAGCTTGCCCATGACCACGGTATGCTTGCACTGGTGGATGAAGCACACGGCACACATCTGTATTTCCATGAGGATCTGCCGGTTTCAGCAATGGAGGCAGGTGCGGATATGGCGGCGGTTTCCATGCACAAATCGGGCGGCAGCCTGACGCAAAGCTCCCTGCTGCTGCTGGGAGAAAGCATGAATATGCGGTATGTTGAGCAGATCATCAATCTCACACAGACCACGAGTGCATCCTATCTGCTGCTGTCAAGTCTGGATATTTCCCGCAGAAATCTGGCACTTCGGGGACATGAGTCCTTTTCAAAGGTGGCGGATATGGCAGAATACGCAAGGGAGGAGATCAACTCCATCGGCGGATATTATGCATACGGCAAGGAGCTGATCAACGGCAGCAGCATTTACAATTATGATGTCACGAAGCTTTCGGTTTACACAAGGGATATCGGATTGACGGGAATTGAGGTCTACGACCTTCTGCGTGACGAATACGACATTCAGATAGAATTCGGCGACATCGGTAATATTTTGGCATACATCTCCATTGGCGACCGCATACAGGACATTGAGCGTCTGGTGGGGGCGTTGGAGGATATCAAGCGGCTGTATTCCCGTGACAAATCCACCATGCACAATGCAGAGTACATATCTCCCATTGTGGCAATTACGCCGCAGAGAGCGTTCTATTCGGAAAAGGAGCTGCTGCCCATCCGTGAAACGGCGAGACGCATCTGCGGAGAATTTGTTATGTGCTATCCTCCGGGCATTCCGATTCTTGCCCCCGGAGAGATGATCACGGCGGAGATCGTGGACTATATCCTCTACGCCAAGGAGAAGGGCTGTTCGATGCAGGGGCCGGAGGATCCGGAGCTGGAGAAGCTGAATGTGCTGAAAGGAGTGTAGCGAATGGATTATTGGTTTTCGGAACTTCACACCAATAATGTGAAAATGTCCATACGAGTGGAAAAACAGTTGTTTTCCGGTGAGAGTGATTTTCAGCGGATCGACGTGTTTGAGTCGGATGAATTCGGACGGTTCGTGACCTCCGACGGCAGTGTGATCTTCTCGGAAAAGGACGAATTCACCTATGATGAAATGATCGTTCACGTGCCGATGGCGGTGCATCCGCACGTGAAGAAAGTGCTTGTCATCGGCGGCGGTGACGGAGGGGTTGCAAGAGAGCTTTCCTATTATGAAGAAATCGAGGAAATCGACGTTGTTGAGCCGGATGAACTGTTTGTGCAGGTCTGCAAAGAATTCTTCCCTGACAATGCAAGGGGACTGGAGGACGAGCGTGTCAAAATCTATTATCGTGATGGACTGCGGTTTCTGCGGCGAAAGGAGAACGAGTACGATCTGATCATTAATGACAGCACGAATCCCTTCGGACATACAGCCGGACTTTTTACAAAGGAATTTTATGGCAGCTGCTATAAGGCACTCAAAGAGGACGGTATCATGGTGTACCAGCATGGAAGCCCGTTTTTTGACGAGGATGAGGATGCCTGCCGTGCGATGCACAGACGTGCATTCCGGAGTTTCCCCATCAGCCGTGTATATCAGGCACATATTCCGACCTGCCCGTCGGGCTACTGGCTGTTTGGTTTTGCGTCGAAGAAGTACCATCCGCTGGAGGATCTCGATGCCAAACGCTGGAAAAAACGCAAGCTGAAAACGTGGTATTATACCACAAATCTGCATACCGGAGCATTCATGCTTCCGAGATATGTGGAGGATCTTCTGGAAGAAGAAGAGGGCAAAACTTCTTAAATATGCCCCGACCATATAGAATGAAAAGGAGAATTTACCATGAAATTATTAGTTATTGGCTGCGGCGGTGTTGCAACCGTTGCCATCCACAAGTGCTGTGCAAACCCCGTATTCACTGAGATCTGCATTGCAAGCAGAACCAAATCCAAGTGTGATGCACTGGCTGAAAAGCTCCGACCGACCACAAATGCTGTGCTTACCACCGCACAGGTGGATGCGGACAGTGTGGATTCTCTGATTGCACTCATGAACGAATACAAACCCCACACTGTTTTGAACGTTGCTCTGCCCTATCAGGATCTGACCATCATGGATGCCTGTCTTGCCTGTGGTGCCAATTATGTGGACACTGCAAATTACGAGGCAGAGGATACGGATGATCCTGCGTGGCGTGCAATTTACGAAAAGAGATGTGAGGAAAAGGGCTTCACGGCGTACTTTGATTATTCATGGCAGTGGGCATATCAGGAGAAGTTCCGGAAGGCAGGACTCACCGCACTGCTCGGCTCCGGCTTTGATCCGGGCGTGACGAGCGTGTTTGCGGCATATGCCCAGAAGCATTATTTTGACGAGATTCACTATATTGACATTCTCGACTGCAACGGCGGCGATCATGGCTATCCGTTTGCAACCAACTTCAATCCTGAGATCAATCTGCGTGAGGTTTCCGCAAACGGTTCCTACTGGGAAGACGGAAAATGGGTGGAAACCAAGCCCATGGAGATTAAGCGTGAATACAATTTTGATGGCGTGGGTATGAAGGATATGTACCTGCTGCACCACGAGGAGATTGAGTCCCTTGCAAAGAATATCCCCAATGTGAAGAGAATCCGTTTCTTTATGACGTTTGGTCAGAGCTATCTGATGCACATGAACTGCCTGCAGAATGTGGGAATGCTCGGCACAACGCCCGTGGAGTTTGAGGGACATGAGATCGTGCCGATCAAGTTCCTGAAAGCCCTCCTGCCCGATCCGTCCACGCTCGGCCCGAGAACCGTCGGCAAGACCAACATTGGCTGTATCTTCCGAGGCATCAAGGATGGCAAGGAGCGAACGATCTACATTTACAATGTCTGCGACCATCAGGAATGCTACAAGGAAACGGGAGCACAGGCAGTTTCCTATACCACGGGTGTTCCGGCAATGATCGGTACTTCCCTTGTCGCAAGCGGCGTATGGGGAGAAGCCGGTGTATTCAATGTGGAGGAATTCGATCCCGATCCGTTCATGGACGCACTGAACAAGTACGGTCTGCCGTGGGTTGTGGATGAAAATCCGGTTTTGGTGGATTAGTATGACGGACGCACGCAATGCGATGGCAGGCGTCGTAAATACCCCTGCCTATGTGCTGGATGAAGCGAAGCTTATTTCTAATCTGGAGATCCTCAAAGGCGTGCAGGAACGCACGGGCTGTAAGATCCTGCTCGCACAGAAGGCATTTTCCATGTTCTCGGTCTATCCGCTGATCGCACAGTATCTGTGCGGTACGACGGCAAGCGGACTTTTCGAGGCAAAACTCGGACGGGAGGAGTTTGAGGGCGAAGTGCATATCTTTTCTCCGGCGTACAAGGATGCGGATATGCCCGAAATTCTGGCGGTTTCCGACCATATCGTGTTCAATTCGGTTCGTCAGCTTAAAAAGTTTAGGCGTATTTGTCAGGAAGCCGGAAAAAGCATCGGACTGCGTATCAATCCCGAATGCTCCACACAGGATGCGGCAATTTACGATCCCTGTGCGGCGGGATCCCGTCTTGGCGTAACACTTGCAAATCTGGAAGAATCCGCCCTTGAGGGCGTGGACGGTCTGCATTTTCACACGCTCTGTGAGCAGAATGCGGACGCACTGGAGCTCACGCTCAAAGCCGTGGAGGAAAAATTTGGAAAATTTCTGCAGCAGTGCAAGTGGGTGAATTTCGGCGGCGGACACCATATCACACGTCCCGATTATGACGTTGCACTGCTGGAAAAACTGATCACGGACTTTCAGAAAAAATACCATGTACAGGTCTATCTCGAACCCGGTGAGGCGGTTGCACTGCGTGCCGGCTATCTCGTGACGGAAGTCATGGATATCGTAGAAAATGGGCTGCACATTGCCATTTTGGACGCATCCGCTGCGTGCCATATGCCCGATGTGCTGGAAATGCCCTATCGGCCGCCGCTGTTTGCAAGCGGCGAGGCAGGGGAGAAACCTTACACCTATCGTCTGTCCTCATGCACCTGTCTTGCAGGGGATATCATCGGGGATTACAGCTTTGACGATCCGCTGCAGATCGGCGATCGGCTGTGTTTTGAGGATATGGCGATCTATTCGATGGTGAAGAATAATACATTCAACGGTATGCCCCTGCCGGAGATCGGTATTCTGCACACGGACGGCAGCTATGAAACCGTGAAACGCTTCGGCTATGCCGATTTTAAGGAGAGATTATCATGAGCAGGCTGCACAGCATCCCCAAAAACGACGGATTTTCCATGCCTGCGGAATTTTCGCCCCATCACGGTACGATCATGATTTTCCCCGAACGACAGGGTTCGTGGAGTAATGTGCCAAAGGCACAGGGCATATTCTGCCGCATCATCACGGAGATTGCAAAGGATGAAGCTGTATATGTCCTCACAAGCGAACAAACCCACGCAATTGCAGAGGAAATGCTCGGTGCGGTGAGCGGCGTGAAGCTTCTGAAAATCCCGCAGAACGACGCATGGGCGAGGGATACTGCACCGACATTCGTGGTGCATGAAAACGGCTTGGTGCGTGGCATCGACTGGCAGTTCAATGCCTGGGGGGGAGAATTTGACGGACTCTATGCCCATTGGGATGAGGACAACGCCCTTGCATCGGAATTTTGTGAGAAAATGGGGTATGATTATTATGACGCCCAGCATTTTGTGCTGGAGGGCGGCTCCATTCATTCGGATGGCGAGGGAACACTCCTTGTCACGGAAAGCTGTCTGCTAAGTCCCGGCAGAAATCCACGGATGACAAAGGATGAGATTACCGAAATGCTGAAATGCTATCTCGGTGCGGAAAAAGTCATCTGGCTGCCCCGTGGTATCTATCAAGACGAAACCAACGAGCACGTGGACAATGTCTGTGCATTCATCCGTCCGGCGGAAGTCGTGCTTGCGTGGACGGATCAGAAAACGGATCCGCAGTATCCGCTTTCCGAAGCCTGCCTGCGTGTGCTGGAATTGGAAAAGGACGCAAAAGGGCGGCGGTTCACGGTGCACAAGCTTCCCATTCCCGATGTTTCCGTGTGTGTGGAGGAATCGGATATGGAGGGCTATGTGTTCGAGGAGGGCGAGGATACCCGTGAGGTCGGTGAACGTCTGGCGGCTTCCTATGTGAATTTCTATTTCACAAACAGAGCTGTCATTCTGCCGCAGTTTGGCGGTGAAAACACAGAAAGCGACAAAAGAGCAGCAGAAATTCTGCAAAAGCTCTGCCCCGACCGCAGAATCGTAAAGATACCTGCAAGGGAGATCATTGTAGGCGGCGGCAACATCCATTGTATTACACAGCAGATACCGGAAGGAGTGGGAAAATGAGAAATGTAACGGTTGCAGCGGTGCAGATGCAATGCACACGAAATGTGGAGGATAACATTGCACGTGCAGAACAGCTTGTACGAAAAGCAGCAAATGGCGGGGCACAGATCATTCTCCTGCCGGAGCTGTTTGAACGGCAGTATTTCTGTCAGGAACGGCAGTATGAATATTACGGCTTTGCAAAGCCCGTGGAGGAAAATGACGCAGTACAGCATTTTGCAGCGATTGCAAAGGAGCTGGATGTGGTGCTGCCCATCAGCTTCTACGAAAAGGACGGCAACCGCCTGTTCAATTCCGTGGCGGTCATTGATGCGGACGGGAGTATCCTCGGTGTGTACCGCAAGACGCATATTCCCGACGATCACTATTATCAGGAGAAATTCTATTTCATTCCCGGTGATACGGGATTTCGTGTGTGGAACACGAAATATGCCAAAATCGGCGTGGGAATCTGCTGGGATCAGTGGTTTCCGGAAACCGCAAGGGCATTTGCACTGAACGGTGCGGAATTGCTGTTTTATCCGACTGCCATCGGTTCCGAACCGATTCTGGAAACGGACAGTATGCCGCATTGGAGAACCTGTATGCAGGGCCATGCTGCGGCAAATCTCATGCCCGTCATCGCCGCAAACCGTTATGGTCTGGAGGAAGTGACACCCTGTACGGAAAACGGCGGACAGAAGTCCAGTCTCAATTTCTATGGTTCGTCCTTTATTGCGGACAATACCGGTGCACTGCTTTGCCAGTCGCAGCGGACGGGGGATGATGTGCTGACGGCGGTATTCGATCTTGATGCACTTGCGGAAGATCGCCTGAGCTGGGGGATTTTCCGTGACAGACGTCCGGACAGGTACGGAATCATGACAGAAAAGTAGGTGAGCATATGCGGAAGATCAAACTGACCTGTCGTCGGAAGGACGGCAGCTTTGAACAGAAACTGTTTGTGGACGGAGAATCCCTCGCAGCTGCGGGTGATAACGAAACTCGGTCCGCTGAACTGTTTTTGAATGCATTTCAGCCCGAAAGGCTCACAAAAGAATGTGAAGAACGCTACGGTGAAGATTTCGTTTTGGTGATGCGTACGGATGATGTACAAATGCAGGAATTCGATGCACTTTTGCAGGAGCATAGTGCGGACAGGAATGCAGAGTGACGGCAGCAGTCATAATTTACAAAATCTGCCTTGACTTTATGGCAGGAATATGTTACACTGAAAAGCAAGCGGTGACGCTTTGCACAATGAATGGAGGGTTTTACGATGGAAATGAAAGAAACGATTATGAAAATTGGCGAGGATATCAAGAACTCCGCAGAAAAGTTTGCAAAAGGTACGATTGATACATCCAAAAAAATGGCTGAAAAGGCAAAGATCAAGCGTGCCATCAGTCAGGCGGAGAGCAGTCTGAATGCTGCATATATCGAGCTTGGCAAGAAGTATGAGGAAGTTTACGGCAACAAGGGTGAAGCTGAATTTGCACAGCTTCTGGCAGAAGCCGCTGAAGCAAAGGCAAAGATCGCTGCAGGGAAAGCAGATCTGGCTGCACTTGAGAGTGCTTCCATTTGCAGCAGCTGCGGCAAATATGTACAGGAGGGACAGCGTTTTTGCCCGAATTGCGGTATGAAGCAGGAAAAGGCAGAAGAAGCTCCGGTTCAGCCCGTTGAGCCTGTTGTGCTGGATGCTGACGGCACAGAGGTTGCAGGCGAATAATTGCATGAAAAGTACACGCCGTTTCCGATAAGCATCGGAAACGGCGTGTCGGTTTGTCGGGGGGATTCTCCTGTAGCAGGCGTCGTATGGGTATAGTATAAAAATCACCGTTCCCGATAATTCCGGAAACGGTGATTGTTTTTTATGCAGCTGATTCAAGTAAGCCCATAAGTAGGGGGAAAATAAAGCTGAAAACAAAGCCGATAACTGTAATGATTATACCTACCCAGCAGCAATTTTTGCCGACATTCACTTTTTTCTTGGATTCTTCGGACATCATATGCATTACCGTACCCATGCCGCTTGCCTTTACCAATCCCACAATACTGAGGATCGGGCTGATGCAGGAACAGCAAACAAGGCTGAATACAATACTCAGAATACCGAGCAGCTGTACAGTATTCGCACGCTTTTCCAGATCGGGATCCAGATTCATCTGGCCGTTGGCGTTCTGGGAATACACGGGCTGCTGATAGGATTGTGCGGCATTGCTCTGCGGAGGCGGTGTTTGGCTATTATCCTGATAGCTGCTGCCGTTCCAGCTGTAATGTCCCGTATACTGACTGGGATCCTCTTGTTGGGGGGCTGCCTGCGGTGCAGGGGTGTTCGGAATAAAGCTCTGCGGCATGGGGGAAGGTTCGGGATTTCCAAATCCGCCATAGCTTGCAGAAGGTGCCGCAGGATCAGTTGTTCCGAAGCTGCTGCTGTAGCTGTCGGGGGATGCCACGGGATCGGGTGTTCCGAAGCTGCTGCTGTAGCTGTCGGGGGATGCGATCGGATCGGGAATGATGCTGTCCGAAGTATCCATTGTATCTGCAAGGATTCCATCGTTATAGCCTTCCACAGGAACAGCTGCTTCGGGCATCTCGGGCATTTCCGGTACATCGGGCATTGCTGCCTCCGGGTTCATATCGGGCGTATCGCCGCCGGGGATAATGCGTTCATCCATATCTAACACACCTTTCTGATTTATTGATCACGGAATTGTGATTCTGATGCGACGCTGCGTCAGGAAATCGGCAGCATGGCGGGTACGAAGTTGCGGATAATACTCCAGATTGCATGAATGGCAAACAGGATCATCCAGAATGTAAGACTGCGTGGCAGGAGTTTGATTTTTTTGCCGAGAACTGCCGCTGCTTTTTCGATGTACCAAAGCAGGATCGTCACGAGCAGAACAATGACCGCCGGATTATTGTGAATGGAGCGGGCAATGTCACCATGCAGCAATGCCATCAGACTGCGTGTACCACCGCAGCCCATGCAGTAAAGTCCTGTGGTTTGATAAAACACACAGAATATAATATGTTCTGCCACCCACTGAGCGATTGGAATTAGCAATCCCCGGCAGAGAAAGCCGATAATCAGCAGAAGGGGCGGCAGCCACAGGATCACATATTTTTTTGCGTAACTCACTGACCAGAAAGCATATTATAGATCCAATTGGAACCGTTTGCCATCATAATAATGTTGAAGACGATCGTGACAGCTGACACTGCGATACCAACGATGCTGCAGATTTTTCCGGTCTTCACGTTTTTCTTGGCATCCTCTGAAAGCTCAGGAAGTGCGGACAGACCGTTTGCCTTGACCAGACCTACGATACCAACGATAATACCTGCGTATGTACAGCAGAAAGAGCAGACAATTGCTACGATACCGATGATCATCGCATTCTTTGCACGCTTTTCCACTTCAGGGGTTCCTGCCATTCCGGTATTGTCTGCGTTGATCACCTCAGGTTCAACCTGCTGGGGTTCAAAACCATTGTTGTTCATTTCATCCATTTTTACATTCTCCTTATTATTTGTTTTGAAAAATACGACGGGTTACGTCATATCATTCCATTTTATTATAGCACAGTATTACAACACAAATATGAAACGAATATTAATGAATGATGAATTTTCGTGTTGCCAGTGTAAATTAATCGCCGTCATTTTGTTTTGTGGCGGATACTGTACATCTTCTTGACAAATCAAAGAAAATCCTGTATAATAAAACATGAGCAGACTATGCGATAGCGTGGACGTTGAGTTCACGAGGAAAGTCCGAGCATCACAGAGCGGGATAGCTGCTAACGGCAGCCGAGGGCGACCTTAGGGCAAGTGCAACAGAAAAGAAACTGCCATGCATCTGCATGGTGATGGTGGAATGGTGAGGTAAGAGCTCACCGGAGTGCAGGAGACTGCACTGCCGTGTAAACCCTATCCGATGCAACGTCTAATGGTACTGACTGTCATAACATTGGCTCGATGGACAGCACAGTAACGGCGGCTTGAGCACTACGGCGACGTATTGCCTAGATAAATTATCGCACACGACAGAACTCGGCTTATCGGTCTGGTCATGCGGACGGCTTTGCCGTCCGCTTTTTTTAAGAAATTGCCGAATGATAAAGAGCTTCCTAAAGCGAGCGGAAAGGATATCATAACATGAAACGACTTGCAATTTTGCTTTCGGTATTTGCATTATGTGCTTCCGGATGCGAACTGAACCCGAAGGAAAGTGAAGTGGATTCTACAGTAGATGTATACACAGCACTGCCGCTTCCTGCCCTGTATGTGGAGATTCCGGAGCATTTTGAAACCACCTCTTCTGAATTTTATGACGAATATTATATTTGCGAGGATGCGAGCATCATAATTACGGAGGATACTGCCGGTGCTCCGTACACCTCGGTCTATGATTATTCGATTGACGCACTTGTGGAGTATCAGAATGTGACGTCGGATCTGGAACTGCTGAAAAGCGAGCTTGTGTATGCCGGTTCTGCAGGAGTACAGGTAATGGAGTTTGTTTACACACTGGGCGAGGGTGAAAAGTCCATCACCAAAACCTGCATGGTAGGCTATATGACGGACAGGGAGTCGATGTATATCATCACCTGCAAATCCGACGAAGATACTTATGAAACATATCGTGAGGATTTTCTGTCCGTTATCACATCGGTAAGACGTCTGAAATAATTCGTTTGCGTGATGCGGAGGAATACGATGGCGAAGAATGAAAAGCTGCTTGCCATGACGCAGATTGCCATGCTGACAGCGGTGATGGCAGTCCTGTCACAGATTGCGGTTCCCATGCCGTCAAATGTGCCGCTGACGCTGCAGACATTTGCGGTATCGCTGTGTGCAAGTCTTGGCGGAATACGCAAAGGCGTGCCTGCAATTCTTTTGTATCTTTTGATTGGTGCGGTGGGCTTGCCCGTCTTTTCGGGATTCCGAGGCGGAATTGGTGTGCTTTTCGGTTATACGGGGGGATTCCTTTGGGGATTTCTGCCCTTTGCACTGCTTTGTGCATGGGGTACGCTGCTGCGAAGCAGGGCAGCTGTGGCAATTACCGTGCTGGGCGGCATTTGTTTGTGCCATATCTGCGGAATTGTGCAGTATGCATTAGTTTCCGGTTCGGGTATCGTGCAGAGTGCTCTGCTGGTATCCGTACCGTATCTTGTTAAGGACGGGATTTGTGCTGCGGCTGGATGTTTTGCGGCTGTTGCCGTGCAGCGGGCATTGCATTCCGCAGGATTACGAATATGAAACAAGGCGGACTATACAGTCCGCCTTGTTTTATTTCATCACTTCGCCGTTGCAGATATATTTTCTTGTGTTGTTATAGGTTTCAAGGAAATAATACCAATCTCCGGATTTACCGAGATTACCGCATTCCATGATATAGGTATTGCCGTCAATCACAACCTCCGGCCAAAAATGCTGCCAGTAGTCGTTCGTCGTGCCACGCCAGCCACGTACCAGACATACATCATAGCCGAGATAAGCCATCATCGCAGTCATTGCACCATTGTACTGGGCACACTGACCGGTACGATCTACAAAGATCGCTTCTACCCAAGACTTTCCTGCAATGGAATCCCACTGCTCCGTAGTGCGGGCATAGTTGACATTTGTGTGGATCCAGTATAGGGTTGTCCAGAGCTGGGATTCTCTTGTTGCGTCATGTGCAAAATGCTCCGCTGCGAACTGTTCCAGAATGGCATAATCTTCCTCGGTAAGTGTGTAGTCATAGGAGGTGGTTTCCTCACTTTGACGATTATATACCTTGAAGCTGTTGTGTGATTCCAGTTCAGCGGCATTCAGGATGGAATTCTTGTTGTAATCCACATCCGTATTGCTGAAATCGCTGTAAACCGTTCCGCTTTCCTGTGTACGGAATGCACGGATTTTGTAGCAGTGTGCTGCGGAACTGCTTGCAGACGTGTCGGTATATTCGGAAATGAATTTTCCCGTCACGGTGTCGATCAGCTTGTAATTTGTGGAACCGACGGACATACCATCATAACGATAGATCTCATAGCCATTGGCATACAGATCGGGTTCCCATCTGATGATTGCCCCCTCCTTCTTTTTTCCGACAATGATTCTCGGTGCGGAAAGGGAATCTACATCAGCCGTTTCATCAAAAAGCGGCGGCTGTTCCACTTCAAATTGTCCTTCCATAAATGCAGCGAAATCACTCGGGATTTCACCCGTGCCGCTTGCAGCGGAAAAGACAAGGATCGGTGCGGCGTCCGATGCATTCAGTACGCCGTCCTTATTGGTGTCTGCAGCATGAAACTGCTGCGTTGTAAACGAACTTTCATTATTTACCGCAATTGCTGCGGAATTGACAAGAATTGCTGCGGCATCCATAGCGTTGACAATGCCATCTCCATCAGTGTCTCCAATCGAATAGTCAGTGGCAGCCCATGCAGTCATAGGGATTGCAAGAGCACAATGAATACCGGCAAGCACGCCTGCCACAAGCTTTTTGTAACCCATGGGAGTGTCCTCCTTTATTCTTCATTTTATACCAATTCACTAATAACTCCTACATTTCGTGAAGCTTTTTCTCTATTATTACCATTATAACACATTCGTTTGGATAAGTCAAGTAAAAAACGACTTAAATTTTTCACTTCATCGGACTAAATATAAGTTAAACTTTTGTCGTTATCAGATAAAGTTTGTGCTGCATCTGTGAGTATGCTTCATCTTTTATTCCTGTACCAGAAATTCTCTTGCTCTTTTCTGACGCTTGACATCCACCATGATGTCCACAAGCGTCCCATCGGCAGTGTATTCTTCAGAAAACAGCTTACCCTCCTCACGCAGAAGCTGCAGGAAGCTGCCTTCGGAATAGGGAATGCACAGCTTCATCCGCATTGCAGTCTGCGGCAGTCCACGGACAATGGCGGTCATGAGCTGATCCAGACCGTCGCCGTGCTTTGCACTGATCCAGACATTTTCCAGATCACTTTGTTTCGGAATATCGACCAGATCCGCTTTGTTCAGCACATGGATCTGGGGGATTTCCTCACAGCCCAGATCATTCAGAAGCTCCTGCGTGATACGCATACGCTCCTGTACATCCGGTTCGGAAGCGTCCAGTACATGGAGAATCAGGTCCGCCTGTGCAGTTTCCTCCAACGTAGAACGGAATGCCTCCACGAGATGATGGGGCAGACGTCGGATAAGTCCTACCGTATCGGAAAGCAGAACGGTTCTGCCGTCGGGCAGCTCCAGTGCTCGTGCGGTAACGTCGAGTGTTGCGAACAGCTTGTTTTCCGCAAGCACACCGGCATCCGTAAGCATATTAAAAAGTGTGGATTTTCCTGCATTGGTATAGCC
>JAZNUR010000143.1:0-8541 GCA_045592405.1 Oscillospiraceae bacterium | reverse complement strand
AGAGCGGATGGAAACATCCGCTCCCTTTTTTTTATTGTTCCTGCATCCGTATGCAATTTTTTTATATACGAACTGTTAAATTTTTTGTAAATACTTGTAATTAGTATAATTCTGTGATATAATTAAGGTGCAGTTAAGTGTTTTTACTTAAATTTACGGTAAGAATGGAGGAGTATTATGAAAAGGAGAATGAAGTCCGTACTTTCCTTGGTGCTGGCAGCAGCAATCGCAGTTCCGATGACTGCAGTTCCGACTGCGTCCGGTGCGGAGGAGGTGCAGAAGTACGAATTTGAAGATGGAACCATCACAGGCGGCAAGCTTCACACCGAGGGCTGGAAGGGCAATACTGCCGAGGACGGCACGGGTGAGGATTACGACATGACCGAATTTTCGGGGGATGGCTTTGCCTATCTCGAACAGAAGGGAACAAGCATCAGTGTGGATGTGACTGTTCCTGCGGATGGTCTGTATGAATTGTCCATCTGCTACTGCGAACCGAGCGATCCGAACAAGAAGATCCAGTATCTGAATGTCAACGGCGTCAATCAGGGTGAGGTGTGTTTTCCGCATAATTTGAAATTCGGAGAAACCTCCGGCGGCGTTGTAATGCTTAAAGAAGGTAAGAACACCATTGAACTCAAGGCATACTGGGGCTATGCGTATTATGATTATCTGACCATCAAGCCTGCGGATGAGAGCCTGACGAATCTCTCACCCACACGCAAGCTATCGAATCCCAATGCGTCGGATTCCACAAAGCGTCTGTACAATTACCTGTGTGACCAGTACGGCAAGCATATCATTTCCGGTCAGCAGGAATACTGCGGTTCCCACAACTACAACCAGTGGAACGATCCCGATACTTACATCAAGGACAATGAAGCGGAATTTGAGTATTTGATGGATCTGACTGGCAAGCAGCCTGCCATCCGTGGCATTGACTTCCTTGCGTACAACACCACCTTCGAATGGCGTGATGATGCACCGGAACGCTGTATTGAGTGGGTGAACGAGTATGGCGGTATCGTTACTGTCAGCTGGCACTGGAATGTTCCCACGGAGAAAGGCAGCACGGATGCGGCATTCTATGTGGAATCCACAGGAAATACGCCTTTCACTACCTTCAGTGTGACCAATGCAGTGACGGAGGGTACATGGGAGAACGAGAAGATCATGCAGGATATCGAGCTGATTGCAGGAGAGCTGCAGAAGCTTGAGGATGCGGACGTGCCGATTCTCTGGCGTCCCCTGCATGAAGCCGAGGGCGGCTGGTTCTGGTGGGGTGCTGAGGGTCCGGAACCCTGCAAGAAGCTGTACCATCTGCTGTATGATCAGCTGACAAATGTCTATGGACTCGATAATCTCATCTGGCAGTGGACGGGCGGCACCTTTGAAACGTCTGCCAACTGGTATCCCGGCGATGATGTCGTGGATATGATCGGCTATGACAAGTACAATGCCGTTGACGGCAAGCCCAACCTGAGTTCCATCGCTTCCACATTCTACACGCTGGTGCAGAGTACGGACGGTGAGAAGATGGTTGCCATGACCGAGAATGATTCCATTCCGTCACTGGAAAATCTGGTGAATGACAAGGCTGCTTGGCTGTATTTCTGCCCGTGGTACATGAATTATCTGACAAGTGAGCAGAACAATCCCAAAGAGAACGTGAAGGAGCTGTATCAGAGCGAATACTGCATCACACTCGATGAACTGCCGGATTTAAAGAGCTATCCGATTTCGGGTGAAGCAGATCAGCCCACGGAATCCACAAAGCCCACAGAGGAAAAGCCCACAGATACCACACCTCCCGACAGCAAGGTACTGTACGGCGATGCAAACTGCAGCGGCGGCGTAGATATTCTGGATATCATCGTGCTCAACAAAGCACTTCTGGGCGGCGATTCACTGACGAAGCAGGGAATTGCCAATGCGGACGTGGACGGCGATGAGAAGCCCACTGCACAGGATTCGCTTAATATCATGAAATTTCTTGTGAAGCTGATAGAGGAGCTTCCGGTGAAATAGTAAAATGCACATAGAAAAGACCTGAGAAGAATTGCTTTCTTTCTCAGGTCTCAGCTTGTAGAAAAAGTAGTTTTCAGCGTTCTTCCAGCCCGCCGCAGGCGGGCTGGAAGAACGTATTTATGAGCTTTCCCCCGCCTTCGGCGGGGGAAAGCTCAAGAGCAATTATAGTTTTTGGACAGTCTCAGACCTGAGAAGGAGCATTTTCTTCTCAGGTCTTATTTTATTGAATCAGGCTAATGAAGTGATCCAATAATGAAGTACAATGATAAATTCAACGATACCCGGTACGAAGAATAAGAGCCTTAACAGAACGGGTGAGCCTTTTTTGAAAACGAATAGGAAGCCTGCCGTATTGGCAAGTATCATCGGTATCAAGCCAATCGTCAGAATCATTCCTGCTCCATCCCACGTTTCCATTGGCAGCATGGCATCCGGATTTGCAACATAGGTATCGTGTGTACAATACGGAATCGCAAAATACACAAGACAGATGATTCCGATCACATTCGCAATGATGAGTATGGGTGAAATAATCTTGTGTTTCATAATTTTCTCCTTGGTACTGAAAAATATTTTCCCTGCCAGCTGTTCATTTCCTTCTGCAGCTTGTCGATTCCCCCGAGTGTACGGATCTTGTCCATACTCCAGAGTGGAGCAAGCAATTTTGTCTTTTCGCCGTCACCCGTCACACGTTCCACCACTGTTTCGGGAGGGAAGTATTCGAGCTGACGGACCACTGTTTCGATGTACGAATCCTGCGTCATTGGGAGAAGCTCCCCATGACGGAAACGCTCTGCGAAACGTGTTCCTTCCAGAATGTGCAGAAGCTGTATCTTCACCGCCTGCGGACGGAGTTTTCCGAGAACTTCGGCGGTTTGCAGCATATCCTCCATGCTTTCACCGGGCAATCCGTTGATGATGTGCAGGCAGGTGCGGATGCCGAGCGTTTGCAGTTTTTCGTAGCTTTCCAAAAATTCCGCAAAATCGTATCCACGCCCAAAATCCTTCGCAGTCCGATCGTGCACTGTCTGCACGCCAAGCTCCACCGTCAGATGGGTACGGCAATTGAGTTCGGCAAGATATTCCATCACATCATCGGGCAGGCAGTCGGGACGTGTTCCAATGGAAAGCCCGCAGATGTCGGGGTGGGAAAGTGCGGTTTCGTAAAGTTCTTTCAGGCGGGAAACCGGTGCGTAGGTGTTGGTGTGCACCTGAAAATAAGCAATCGCTTTTGCATTGGGATCACGCCTGTGAATGCGTTCTGTTTCGAGGCGGAGCTGTTCTTCGAGAGGGGCAGGGTGCGTGAATGCACCGCTGCCGCCGTCACAGAATGCACAGCCGCCGAATCCCTTTGTTCCGTCGATATTCGGACAGGTAAAACCACCATTGAGTACTGCCTTGTACACCCGTCCGCCGAAGGTTTTCAGATTGTGATAGTACAGCGTGTGGTATCGCTTGTTGTCATTAGCGTAGGGGAATGGATTCATTTTGCCGTCACCCCATTCATCTGAATGATCCATGCGGAGAGGTTGAGGGACTGATAAAAATCGTTATGATAATCATTCAGGCTTTCCTGAATGAGGATGTCGATTGTATACCCAGTCGTTGTATTCGTTGTAGAATTGTAAGCCGCAAGCTCACCATTCTGATAGGAAGAAAGAACGGCAACTGCGTCATCAGAAAGCTCGCTGTTGATCATTTCGATATCCAGTTCGGCAAGCTTTCCTGCAATATACATTTCCGCATTGTAGCGGGTGATCCACGCATCGGGACGGGAGAAGCAGAGCAGTCCGAACATTGCAGTGAACAGAATAAATCCGATTCTGCATACGGGAAGATGCTTTCTGAACTGGCGGATGATAATGAGTACAAAGCCGATGATGAGCAGTACCATGAACCATGTGGTGTAGATACGCATCTGCGTCATGCCGTAGGCATTGATGTACAGAAACATCTTCGCCATTGCCGTACCGGCCAGTACAAGGGAGCATACGGAGAGAAAGAGTGTGTAAATTTTCAGCATCACGGGTTTCAGTTCACCGCAGAGCTTTGCCATAAAACTCATGATGCCGATCACTGCAAAATTGATGCAGCAGACTGTACACAGTTCAAAGAATCCCTTGCGAGCATATTCAGCGTAGGTGAAGCCCTCGGCAAGTTCCCCTGTGAAGCCGCCCAGAAAATACCGGAACTGGGACACGAAGAACAGCACATAGAGAATGCAGATGGGAGTTACTGCTGCATAGACCATGGCATTGGGCATGATCCGCATTCCGAGAATGCTTTTTTCGCACTCTGCATCCGAAAGGGGCTTGGGTGTTGCGGCATTGCTGTAAAGCAAGCCGAACAAATAGAATCCGATGAGTGCACCGAACGCCAGATGCGGGATCAGAATCAGGCTTTCAAAATCAGGTGCAAAAATCAGCTTGTTCATGAGTTTTGCCATTCCCTCATCCGCATTGCACAAAAGCATTGCTACAATGCTTGTCAAGGGAATTGTGAGAAGAAGTCCGAGCACGACGTGCAGAATGTGCTTCCAGCCTGATTTCTTGCGTGCTGCCGAAAATGCAGCGGCAGGACATTTGCCAAAGCTGCCGAACGGGTGGGAAAGAATTGCCTTTTCCATGGAATAGGGCAGCCACCGGAATGTCTTGCTGTCCGGCTGGCACACCGCATAGACAAACAGACAGATGACACAGATGAGAAATACGGTGTTGAGAAATGTGAGAAAGTGATTTGCCGTGACCGTGTATACAGTGGAAAATGCATACAGCACGCCTGCAAGAACCTTGTGGTGTTTTTCGAATGTTTTTCCGCTGCGTTTGAGATAAATGATGCACATGGTGATGATCAGGCAGAACAGCAAGGTCGTCAGCAAGCCGGTGACGTGATAACAGCAAAAGCGGATGAACAGAAATCCTGCTGCCATTGCGGAAAATGCAAGAATCTGCTCTTTCTTTTCAAAGGGTTCAGTAGGTTTTGTCGGAATCGTTGATTCCGCTGTCGGAGGTGCAGCCGATGCATTGTAGATGCTGTCGTATTCACTGGTCATGATTTTCTCCTTTCGATCAGCCGCCGATTCCTGTATCAACGACCTGCACATCGTTAACGATGTTGTTTTCATCACATTTTACATAATAAAGATAGTAGAAATTTCCCGCACTGCTGAAAGCGTCATGGAAATATCGGTCCTGCCCGATGAACACATAGCCCTGTTCTTCAAGACTTTCGATTCTTTGTACCTGTGCGTCATAGCGTATGTAACGCTTTTGCACGGCAGTCAGTGATCTTCCCGTCATCCAGTCGGGATCAAAATCAAAGCGATAGGTGATTGCCATCTGTGAGTACCAGACGCCGAGTCCGATGAGCACTGCGATTGCACCGAGTACAGCTGAAATACGTCGAAATTTCTGCGGTGCTTTTGACAGTACGTGCAGAATGAACATTGCCGCATAGATCAGTGCGGCACCGATCGCATAGCTTACAACATCCCACCAGCTTGCACTCGTGCCAATGAGAATCGCCGGCAGACTGCCCCTCTCAAATCCAAGCAGATCGCTCAGGTGAAAATACTGCATGATTTCCGCAGCACATCCCACGCCGAACATCCAGAGCGGCAGCGTTTTCGGCAGTGCCTTGGTGAAAATACGAATCAGGCAGTACAGCAGTATCACGACCAGTACATCCCCGACATAGGCACGCACGATACCCAGACCGTAAATGCCGATGATGATTTCTGTGAGAAACAGCAGAACAAATGCTGCTGCATATCCTAAGGACGCTTTTGCGTTTTGTTTCATTCCTTATCCCTCCATTCCCAAATATCTCCCGGCTGACAGCGGGGAACCCCCGCCGGTGAGCCGCTTCCTTTTGTGCTTCGCACAAGTGGAAGCATCGTTTTATGTTTCTTCCTCATCTCTCCATTCCAAAATATCTCCTGGTTGACATTGGAGTACTTCGCAGAGTTTTTCGAGGGTGGAAAAGCGGATGGCTTTGGCTTTTCCGGTTTTTAAAATGGATAAATTGGCAGGCGTGATGTCAATTTTCTTGGCAAGATCTCCGGAGGAAATCTTTCGCTTTGCCATCATCACATCCAGATTTACAATAATTGGCATAATCGTTCCCCCTTTAGATCGTAAAATCGCTTTCTTCCTTCAGTTCCACGGCTTTTTCAAACACATTCTTCAGCACACGAAGAATCAATCCGAAAAATGCTGCAACCAGAGCGATCATAAAGCTTAGAGCACGCCAGATGCCGAAGATTCCAAATGGAATTGCCGCCAGTATGCAGCACCAAGAAATCACACGCAGGCACTTGCAGTTCTGTGCAGTGAACACGTCCTCTTTCCTGATGTTCAAAAGCAGCTTGTGCAGTGCATACAGGCAGACCATTCCGCAGATCGCAGCCAGATACAGCGTGATGGAAAGCGGCCAGAATACCGAACCGTTCAGAAATCCAACACCTTCACCGTATACGGCATCGTACCACTCTACGATGACGGGCACACAGCACATGAGGATCGGGATGAATACGAACAGCACCTTCACCAGAAGAAGGGAAAGCTGCAAGGATTTGGTTTTGTTCCACATAATTGTTACCTCCAAGTGTCAGCGGGAATCTCCGCTGTGATGTTTCCATTATATCACATGAAATATCATTTGTCAAGTACTTTTTATTGAAAAACAATAATATTTTTTCTTTTTTCGAAATCTTAGGATTTTAATGAAATCAACTGCCCAAAAAAGAATGCGTAAAATCGGTGGAAATCCTTGCAAAAAGGCGTGAAATATAGTATAATGTGAATGAACGGGCGGTGATGGAACGCCGCCGAGGAAAACCGGAATGGAGTGAAAAGGATGGCATATGTAATTGGCGTAGATCTTGGCACAAGCGGTACCAAGACCGTATTATTTGATGAAACAGGAAAGGTGATTGCCGCACATACGGTGGAATATCCCATGTATCAGCCGAAGAATGGCTATGCGGAGCAGGATCCTGCTGACTGGCGTGAGGCTGCGTTTGCGACGATCAGGGCAGTGATGGACAAGAGCGGCGTGCCTGCAGATGAAGTCAAGGGTATCGGGCTTTCGGGACAGATGCACGGACTTGTAATGCTGGACAAGGACTGTAATGTGATCCGCAATTCGATCATCTGGTGCGACCAGAGAACGGCAAAGGAATGCGACGAGATCACTGAAAGGGTGGGGAAGGAACGCCTGATTGCAATCACGGCAAACCCCGCACTGACGGGTTTCACTGCATCCAAGATCCTTTGGGTACGCAACAACGAACCGGGGAATTATGAGAAATGCCGCCATATTCTCCTGCCGAAGGATTATGTGCGTTTCTGTCTGACGGGCGAATTTGCGACAGAGGTTTCCGATGCATCGGGTATGCAGCTGCTGGATATTCCGAAACGCCAGTGGTCTGATGAGGTGCTTGAGAAGCTGGATATTGATAAATCCCTGCTTGCGAAGGTTTACGAAAGTCCCGAGATCACAGGCGGACTGACTGCAGAAGCTGCTGCAAAGACAGGACTGAAGAAGGGAACGATCGTTGTCGGCGGTGCTGGTGACAATGCTGCCGCTGCAGTCGGGACGGGTGTTGTCCGTGACGGCAAGGCGTTCACCACCATCGGCACAAGCGGCGTTGTGTTTGCACACACATCCGAAATTACCATTGATCAGGGCGGCAGGGTGCATACATTCTGCTGTGCAGTTCCAAATTGCTGGCACGTTATGGGGGTAACGCAGGGAGCCGGATTGTCCTTGAAGTGGTTCAGGGATCAGTTCTGTAATGCGGAAAAGGAAACTGCTGCGGCAATGGGGGTTGATCCTTATTATCTGATGGACAAGGCAGTGCTGGAATCTCCGATCGGAGCAAACAAGCTTTTGTATCTTCCGTATCTGATGGGGGAACGTACACCGCATCTTGATCCGAATGCAAGGGGAGTATTCTTCGGGCTTTCGGCAATTCACGAAAAGCGTGATATGCTGCGTGCTGTTATGGAGGGCGTAACCTATTCGCTGCGTGACTGTGTGGAGGTTTGCCGAGAAATGGGCGTTTCCGTCAGTGACATGATGGCGTGCGGCGGCGGCGGTTCTTCCCCTGTATGGAGACAGATGCTGGCAGATCTGTATGATTGCCCCGTAAAGACGGTGGATTCCAAGGAGGGACCGGCTCTTGGCGTGGCAATTCTTGCAGCAGTCGGAGCGGGTATGTACAGCAGTGTGCCGGAGGCTTGTGATGCGATCGTGCATACTGCAAATGTACAGGATCCGGTTGCGGAAAATGTACCGGAATATGAGAAATATTATCAGCTCTATCGTGAGATCTATCCTGCACTTAAACAGCAGTTTGCAAAACTTGCGGCGATGTAATATGAATCCCCCTGCGGCAGCAGGGGGATTTTATCTGCAAAAACTCAAAATGGGGAGTGGGGCAAAAGCTCCATAGAGGGGTCCGGGGACGAAGTCCCCGAACGATAGCCCCTCCCCTTGGGGAGGGGTTGG
>JAZNUR010000142.1:0-2034 GCA_045592405.1 Oscillospiraceae bacterium | reverse complement strand
AAGGATGCCAAACTTGCAAAGCTTAATTACAGACAGATAGACAGGACTGACCGCTACTGGCTGGTGGAAGAGGAACTTCTGACGGGCCGTCATCATCAGATCAGATGTCAGCTTTCAAATATGGGATGCCCTATAAAGGGGGACCTGAAATATGGGGCACCTCGTTCGAATCCTGACGGAGGGATCTCCCTTCATGCCCGCAGGATAACATTCATGCATCCTGTGAAGAAGGAGCAGATGACAATCGAAGCCCCTGTGCCTTCGTCATGGAAAGGAGTCTCGGTAAAATAATTATGACATGAATATAAAGGCTTTCATAATTGCATCATTGTCTGCACTTGTATTGCTTTCCTGCGCAGATAAGCCTTATGTGATAGTGCAGATTGCTGATGCGCAGCTTGGTTTTACTGCGGCGGAAAAGAGCCAGAGAGAAGGTACTCCTTATATAAACGACTTGTCATACGAATCGGACTGTCTTCGGAAGGCGGTAGTGAAGATAAATGAGATGAAGCCTGATGCCGTGGTCTTTACCGGAGATCAGGTGAATGATGCGGATAATCGGCAGCAGTGGGATGCATTTGCTGCCATCATCGCCGGATTGGACGAGGAGGTCAGGGTCTTTCATCTGCCGGGAAACCATGATGTGACCATAAGCGGCAGCGATGTGGACTCTTCTCCATTCACATCGAGATACGGGAATGACTGTTTCCTCCACATAGACAGGGGAGTGAGGATTGTCGGCATCAATACGAATCTGATACAGGCGGATTCTCCATCAGAGGGCCGGCAGATGGCATGGCTGAAGAATGTACTCAGAAAGGAAAACGCAGATGAGGTCACCATTGTTTTCGGCCATCATCCGTTTTTTCTTGAAAGCATAGATGAACCGGACAGCTATTTCCCTGTGAGAAAAGATAAGAGAAAACTTTATTTCGATGTCTTTGCCGGGCTGGATGTGGATGCTGTTTATGCAGGGCACCGTCATTGTGATTTTGAAGGGGAATATGCTGGAATTCCTATGAAGACGACAACTTCAGTTGCTTTTCAGATAGGTGTATCTGTGCCGTCCGTACGTGTCATCACTGTAGACAAAGACGGAGTTCGTGACAGCCTGCTGTCTCTTTGAGCGGGTGACGGGGGTCGAACCCGCGGCCCTCGGCTTGGGAAGCCGATGCTCTACCACTGAGCTACACCCGCATTATTCGTGGCAAATATACATTTTTGCAGCATCTCAGACAAGAAAATAAGCCGAAATGTTGCATAATTATGATTGTTGAAAAATTATGATTATCTTTGCGCCGTTGAAAAACAGTTAGTTAAGTGTATTGACGGTAGTGACCGTCGCAAGTATTATTAAAAGATTAGTTATTATGGAAATCAACAACATCGGAAACAACGCAGGCGTTGTATGGAATGTACTCAATTCAAATGGCAAGATGACAGAGACCAAGCTCAAGAAGGAGACAGGTCTTGCAGGCGCAGACTTTTACACAGCACTCGGATGGCTTGCTCGTGAGGGAAAGCTCAATGTAGAGGTTGAAGTAAAGGGCTCAAAGTCTTGCGAGTACTATTCTCTTAACGCATAATTGCAAAATGTTGAGAATTATCGGATGGGCGGCTGGATTCCAGTCGCCTTTTTTGTCTCAGTATGACTTGAGCAAGCTGCATCGCTCGATGGCATTTGCTTACCATAAAAGTTGCACTTTGTGGTAGACTTTTTTCCAATTATACACACCTCACCGGACTTATGAGGCTGATTGACAGCATATTAGGCGCCATCGGGAGAAATGCTGAAAGATAAGTTGCAAAAAGTTGCAAAAAAACGAGAAAAAATTTGCAGGTTTCAAAAAAATGCGTACCTTTGCATCCGCGTTCGACAAAAACGCATAAAGACTGAACAATTGGTGCGGTAGTTCAGCTGGTTAGAATACCGGCCTGTCACGCCGGGGGTCGCGGGTTCGAGTCCCGTCCGCACCGCAAAAGGGAGCATAGCTCAGTTGGTTTAGAGCATCTGCCTTACAAGCAGAGGGTCGG
>JAZNUR010000141.1:0-21904 GCA_045592405.1 Oscillospiraceae bacterium | reverse complement strand
TGCCCCCACATGGTCAACTGTCATCAGCAGCAAAGCGATGATCTTCAATGCAGTCGTTGTCATAACAAACCTCCTGAAATGGTATAGCTACATTATACAACTTGCTCCCTTTTTTGTCAAGTTTGTGCGAAAAATCGGGTTTTCCGTCAGAAATTTCGGCTTGCAAAAAGGGGAAAACTGTGGTATAATAGATATCAGAAAATCACGGACAGGGGCGGTATTGCAAAATACCGTCCGATATTGCCATGTCCGCATGAAAGAAACAGAAAGGAAGAAAAACATGGGAATTATGGATATTTTCGCACAGCTTTCGGCGTCCTCCGCAAACGGCGGCGGCAAGCCGCAATGGCTGATCGTGGGACTGGGAAATCCCGGTATGACCTATGAAAACACCCGCCACAATGCGGGTTTCATGACCATTGACGCACTTGCAAAGGAACACAATACCGAAGTTCGGAATATGAAATTCAAGAGCTACTGCGGCGACATCGTACTCGGCGGTCAGAAATGCCTGCTGCTCAAGCCCAACACCTATATGAATAACAGCGGTGAGGCGGTCGTAGCCGCAATGCAGTTTTACAAGCTCGACATTGATCATGTCATCGTGGTTTATGACGATATTTCCCTTGAACCAGGAAAACTCCGCATTCGCCGCAAGGGCAGCGACGGCGGTCACAACGGCATCAAGAGTATCATTGCACTGACGGGTTCGCAGGATTTTGCACGCATCAAGGTGGGCGTGGGCAAAAAGCCGCACAAGGACTACAACCTCGCCGACTGGGTTCTGAGCAAATTCAAAAAGGATGAAATGCCCTTGATGGAAACTGCCTGCAAAAATGCCTGCAGTGCTCTGGAGCTGATCGTAAACGGAAAAACGGATGCCGCCATGAACCAATTCAACGCATAATTCATAAAGGAAACCATCATGAGATTCTTTGCTGATACATTTTCGGAGCTGCCCGATTTTAAGCGGCTCTGCCGTGCATTTGCAGATGGGGAAGTTCCTGTGTGTGTGACCGGACTTTCCGCCATTTACAAGGCACAGCTCGCACCCGCCCCCGCCGGACAGGATGTTCCTGCAATTCTGCTGCTGACGGCATCGGATGCCGACGCCATCAAGCTCTGTGCGGACATCAACGCTATGGCAAGCCACCCCATTGCCATGCATTATCCTGCAAAAGAACTGCTGTTTTTGTCTGCGGAGAGCAAATCCAACGAATATGAGCATGAACGGCTGCAGGTGCTTTCCGCTGTGAGCAGCGGAGAGATCCGCATTGTGGCGGCAAGCGTGGAAGCGGCAATGCAGCCGACGATCCCCCCCGAAACACTCCAAAACTCCCACATTCTGCTGCGTTCGGGCGGAGAAGTCAATTTAGAACAACTGACGCAGCAGCTTGTTGCCTCCGGATACAGCCGCTGTGAAAATGTCGAGGGAAAGGGACAGTTCGCCATCCGTGGCTCCATCGTGGATATTTTCCCCGTACAGGCAAATTCCCCTGTTCGTATGGAGCTGTGGGGGGATGACATCGACATCCTCACCCTGTTTGATCCCACAACCCAAAGACGAACCGAGGAGATCGAATGTATTACGATTTCGCCTGCGGCAGAGCTTCTGTACGATGCGGAAACACTGATTTCTGCCATCCGTGAATTTTCCGGACAGCTCAAAGGCAGGCACGCCGCACAGATCAGAGAACACCTCGAACATGACATTGCAAGACTGGAAAGCGGCATGGGGCTTGCCAACATCGACAAATACTATCCCTTCATCTATCGGCATACCGTTCTGACGGACTACGTGGCAGGTCCGGTTCTGCTGTGCGAATACAGCGACATCCACCGCCAGGCACAGGCTCTCCACGCACAGCGTCGTGAAGATCTGGAGGTGCTGTTTGAAGATGGCGTACTCTGCAAGGGACTTGACGGCAGTATGCTGGAATTTTCCGGTCTGCTGTCGATTCTCGACGGCAGAAGCTGTGCCTATGTCAGTCAGTTTCTGCAGGGAACGGAACGTATTCCGTTTCAAAAGATCATCAGCTTTGAGGCTATGCAGAATGCAACGTGGGGCGGCGAGATCCGCCAGCTTCTGGAGGATCTGCGTGAATACACCACACACGGCTACCGCACGGTGCTTGCAGCGGGCAGCGAAAAGACGCTTCCCATTCTCTGCAAGGATCTGCAGGAAAGCGGTATCCGCTGCAGCATCGCACAGGAGGAGGATCTCTGTCCTCCCGGTGGGGTTCTGCTGACAGCCAAGAGCATCAGTGCGGGATTTGCCTATCCCGATAACAAAACCGCCCTCATTGTGCAGACCAAGCTGCACGCCGCAAGGAAAAAAAATCCCCGCCACAAGGCAGGGCTGGAAATCCGTTCGCTGGAGGATCTCCATGTCGGGGATCTGGTGGTTCACGCCATGCATGGCGTGGGCAGATTTATCGGCATCAACAAAATCGAGATGGAGGGTATTGCCAGAGATTATATCACCATCCAGTATGCCGGCACGGAAAAGCTCTATATGCCGGTTATTCAGCTGGATCTGGTTTCCAAATATATCGGTGCACAGGATGAGGGGGCGGTGAAGCTCAATCGCCTGTCCTCGCCGCAATGGCAGAAAACTTGCAATAACGTGCGGAAAGCCGTTCGTGATATGGCGGATGAGCTGATGAAGCTCTACGCCAAGCGTGAAAAGAGCGAGGGCTATGCCTTCTTCCCCGATGATGAATTCCAGCGGGATTTTGAACAGCGTTTCCCCTACCCCGAAACCGATGACCAGCTGCAGAGTATTCAGGAAATCAAGGCGGATATGGAACGCCCCCGTCCCATGGACAGACTGCTGTGCGGAGATGTGGGCTTTGGCAAAACGGAGGTGGCATTCCGTGCGGCAATGAAATGCGTACTGAGCAACCGCCAGTGTGCCATCCTTACCCCGACCACGGTGCTTGCCCTGCAGCATTACCGGACTGCGGTGCAGCGGTTTGACCGTATGCCCGTGAGAGTGGAAATGCTCTCCCGATTCCGCAGTGCAAAGGAACAGAAGAAGATTCTGGAGGATCTGCAAAAAGGGAAAATCGACATTATCATCGGTACGCACCGCATCATTCAGAAGGACGTGAGATTCCACGCATTGGGACTTGCCATCATTGACGAAGAACAGCGGTTCGGCGTGGCACACAAGGAAAAATTCAAGGAAATCTTCGCAGGAATCGACGTGCTGACGCTTTCCGCAACTCCGATTCCGAGAACGCTCAATATGGCACTTTCGGGCATTCGTGATATGTCCGTGCTTGCCGATCCGCCGCAGGACAGATACCCCGTGCAGACCTACGTCACCGAATACCAGCAGGGCGTGGTCATGCAGGCGATTTCCAGAGAACTCAAGCGTGGCGGGCAGGTGTACTACATCCACAATCGGATCGACACCATCCTGCGATGTGCTTCAAAGCTGCACCAGATGTTTCCCGACGCCAGAATTGCCGTTGCACACGGAAAACTGACGGAGGAGGAAATGTCCGAGATCTGGCGGCAGGTCGTGGACGGTGAGGTGGATATTCTCGTCTGCACGACGATTATTGAAACCGGCGTGGATGTGGCAAATGTCAACACGCTGATCATTGAGGATTCCGATCGTCTGGGGCTCAGCCAGCTCTATCAGCTTCGTGGCAGAGTCGGACGTTCCAACCGCCGTGCCTATGCGTATTTCATGTTCCAGCGTGACAAGGTGCTCACGGAGGTCGCCGCAAAACGTCTGGCAGCAATGCGTGAATTCACGCAGTTCGGCAGCGGATTCCGCATTGCGATGCGTGACCTTGAGATCCGTGGTGCGGGCAGCATTCTCGGCGGTATGCAGCACGGGCACATGGAAGCAGTCGGCTATGATATGTATATGCAGATGCTCAATGAAGCCATTGCCGAGGCAAAGGGCGAAACAATCAAGAAAGCTGCCGCCTGCACGGTGGATATCCAGATCGAAGCCTATATTCCCGAGGAATATATTGAAAGCTCCTCGTCAAGAATTGATATGTACCGAAAAATCGCTACGGTGCGGGATGAAGCGGATGAATCGGAGCTGATCGACGAGATTATTGACCGCTACGGTGAACCGCCCAAGGCAATCATCGGACTGATCAAGATTTCGCTGCTGCGAAATACCGCAGCGTCAATGGGAATCACCGAGATTACCCAGAGAAACGGCAGCCTGCAGTTCTACATTCAAATGCCGGAAAACGAACAGATCGCTGCACTCTCGGCAAAATACGGCAGACGCATTCTGTTTTCGTGCGTGGATAAGCCATTTATCGGCGTGAAGCTCCTGCCCGATCAGAAGCCTGCGGCACTGATGCAGGAAGTGATCTATTGCATGAAGGATGCCGTAAAAGAGGAAATGGATCACTAAAAATGCCGGTGCATTCAAAGGTGCTATAACATCATGCTGATGTTGACAAATTCTTCGATTTCGTGCTATAATAATAAACGGAGATGCCGCAATTTTGATTGACAAAACTCTGCTTGGGGTTTATCTTCAAATTATGTGGCAAACGAAAGAAAAAAGTAAGGAGAACATATATGAGCAAAATCGCAATCATCACAGATACCAACAGCGGCATTCCGCAGGAAATGGCGGATGCACTCGGTGTACGCCTTGTGTCGATGCCGTTCATCGTGGACGGTAAGGAATATTTTGAGGGCGTGGACTGCACCTATGAACAGTTCTTTGCTATGCTCTCCTCCGGCTGCGATGTGTCCACATCCCAGCCCTCCCCCGAATCCGTTACCACACTCTGGGATGAAATTCTCAAGACACATGATGCCATCGTATACATTCCCATGTCCTCGGGACTGAGCAGCTCCTGTGCAACAGCAAGGGCACTTGCGGCAGATTACGAAGGCAGGGTGTTTGTTCCCGACAACAAACGGATTTCCGTAACGCAGCTCCAATCCGTACTGGACGCCGTCACAATGGCAAACCAAGGGATGAATGCAGCGGCTATCTGTGCAAAGCTCGAAGCGGACGCTTTCCGTTCGAGCATCTATCTTGCAGTAAACACGCTGGATCTTCTGAAGAAAAGCGGCCGTGTTACAGCCGCAGGTGCGGCGTTTGCGGCAGTTCTGGGAATCAAGCCCGTGCTGCAGATACAGGGTGAAAAGCTGGATGCTTTCGCCAAGGTGCGTGGTATGGCAAATGCCGAAAAAACCATGCTGAGTGCCATCCAGAAGGATCTGGAGGAACGCTTTGCTGGCAAGCAGGTGAAAATCCTGACAGCCTACTCCGGCGAGGAATCCGTTGGCATCGAATGGCAGAAAACAGTGCAGGAATATTTCGGCGACAGCAGCATTGAACGCTATCCGCTGCCCATCAGCATCTGCTGCCATGTAGGTGCAGGAGTCAGGGGTATTGCTATCGCAGAGTACGAGGAAGTATAACGGAAGAGACAAAGCAATGCATTACAGAGCAATTTTATTTGACATGGACGGCACGCTCGTGCCGATGGATAACGACGTATTCGTCAAGGGCTATTTCAAGGAACTGGCAAAGAAGCTTTCTCCGCTGGGAATCGCTCCCGACGCCTTGATTGCAGCAGTCTGGGCCGGCACAAAGGCAATGGTGAAGAATGACGGCACCAAGCAGAACATCGAGGTGTTCTGGAACACCTTCGGACAGGTCACGGGCAAGGATGTGAGCGAATACCGTGCACAGTCGGACGCATTCTATGTGAACGAATTTATGGCGGCAAAGGCATACACGGGAGAGAACCCCCTCGCCTGCGAAGCTGTCCGCCTTGCAAAAACAGCGGCGGACAACGTCGTTTGTGCATCGAATCCCCTGTTTCCGCTGACGGGGCAATCCACCAGAATGGGCTGGGTGGGGCTTTCCCCCGATGATTTTGATCTGGTCACAAGCTATGAGAGTGAAGGCTTCTGCAAGCCGAATCCGAAATATTTCCTGTCCATCTGCGAAAGACTGGGCGTGTCCCCCGAAGAAAGCCTGCTCATCGGCAACGACGAGGAGGAGGATATGCACGCCGCATCTTCCGTGGGAATGGACTGCTATCTGGTCACCGACTGCGTGATCCGACGGGAACACTGTCCATGGAACGGAAAGTCCGGCACATTCGCAGAGATGGTGGAATTTCTGCGGGGGCTTACGAAATAAGACTGCTGTTAACACCAAAAGGACGATGCATGATGCATCGTCCTTTTATGATACTACTCCTGTTTTTCTGCCTTATCCTGCCATGAATCCAACAGTGACAGCAATTGTGCATCACCGATCTCTTTGGCATAGTCAATGGCGGATTTGCCATCGTAATCTCGAACGGTGGGATCCGCCCCTTGGGAGAGAAGGTATGCAGCGGTTTCATATTTTTGAGGGGAATAATTTCCATACCAAAGCAGTGCTGTCAATGCTGTGCGACCGAAAGCATCTGTCTCGTTTATCGTGTAATATCCATTCTCCAGAAGAAATTGCATTGCAGCTGCATGATTTCGCTTTGCTGCCACTGTAAAAATATTACAGTTTACATCATAAGTACGGTTGCGGATACTCAGCCCCTTTTCTTCAAATGCCTTCACCATCTGCCGAAACAATTCATAGGATGCTTTCTTGGTTTCGGGAAGATCGTCCTCTTTAATCTCTATGCTTGCGTACAAAGAATCGTAACTGTACTCATCCTGTTGCGTTATCAGATCAAAACCATGCTCCATGAGCAGTTTCGCAATTTCAAACCGATTTTCCCCAAGCTTATGATAGCACAGCGTCGCAAGCATAGCATTATAGCTGCTTTGATAGGCTGTCGCATTGACATTAGCACCATGCTCCAGATACAGCTTTACAAGTTCGTAATTACTCTCCGCACACGCCCATAGAAGCGGCGGCTGTATGGGGTATTCACACAATGCAGCAAAGATGCAGTTATCTACATTGGGACAATTCACTGCCCATGGTGCAAACGTAAGTGCTGCTTTGGCTCTGGAAACATCATTCTTGACTGCAGCCATTACCATACCATCCGCTGCAGCAAGCGTCCATAAATGCACAAGCAGAAATATGCCTGCACCTGCTGCGATTATATCACAATAATTTGGCTTTTTCATTTGTTATTCTCACTTTTCCCTATGAACAAAGTGCTTCCTTTTCGGAATCCCTCGAGTCTGTCAAACCACTATGATTACTTATGAGTTTCCCCGCCTGAGGTAGGGAAACTCATAAATACGTTATTCGACAAACTACCCTGCCATAAGTAGGGGCTCTTCATATTACAGCACCATTTCCGAATGCCTTGTCACATGGCAGCCCACATTGACTGCCACGGGCAGACCCGCAATATGCGTCGGTGCTTCCTCTATGTTCACACAAAGTGCAGTCACAGTTCCGCCGAAACCCTGCGGCCCGATGCCGAGCTTGTTGATGGAATCAAGCATTTTCTGCTCCAGCTGTGCATACAGCGGCTTGGGATTCCGCTTTGCGGCATCACGGCAGAGTGCTTTCTTTGCAAGATAGGCACAATGCTCAAAATTTCCGCCAATGCCCACGCCCACAACAATGGGAGGACAGGGGTTGCTGCCTGCTTTTGCAATGCAGTCAGTCACATACTGCACAATGTCATCATGGCTCGCCGCCGGCGTCATCATCCGCATGGCGGACATATTTTCGCTGCCGAAGCCCTTCGGGCAAACGGTGATCTTCACCTGCTCACCCTCCACAAGCTCCAGATGCAGCACGGCAGGGGTGTTGTCCCCCGTATTCACTCGCTCCAGCGGATCGCCCACAACGCTGCACCGCAGATACCCCTCGGTATAGCCCTTGGCAACGCCTGCATTCACCGCATCACGCAGTGTACCGCCCGTAATATGAACATCCTGTCCCAGTTCAACAAATACCACCGCCATGCCGGTATCCTGACAAATCGGAATGTCCTCCTCTCTGGCAGCCTGCAAATTTGCGATCAGATCATCAAAAACTGCCCTGCCTACGGCGGAGTCTTCTTCTGCGGCACATTCGGAGATCCTTTTCTCCAGACTGCACGGCAGAATCTTATTGGCACGGATGCAAAGTGCGGCAACGGCGTCCGTAATTTCCTGTGCGGTGATGGTTCTCATATATCGTCAGCTCCTTTTCAGCTCTCCAGAATCTTTCCGTTGATCATGACCCAGACCGGATCGTTCATTACATTCAGCGGATCATCCGCAAACAGCACCAGATCCGCATCCAGACCTTCCTCGATTCTGCCGATGCGGTCGGATACGCCCAGAATATCCGCAGCCTCCGAGGTGATCGCACGCAGTGCCGCCTCACGGGAAAGTCCTCCCTTAACGGCAAGTCCTGCGGAAAGAGCAAGATACTGGATCGGCACTTCGGGATGATCGGTGCAGATGGCAAGCTTTACGCCCCTGTCATGCAGGATCGCTGCATTAGAAAGTGCAAGCTCCCGCATTTCCGGCTTGCAGCGGTCGCAGATGATCGGCCCTGCGATCACGGAAATTCCCATTTCGCCGAACAAATCCGCAGCAATATGTGCACCCGTTCCGTGTACAATGACGCATTCGAGTCCGAATTCCTTGCAGATTCGCAGTGCCGTGCAGACATCATCCGCACGGTGGCAGTGGAAATGTGCCTTCTGGTCGCCATTGAGCAGCGGCAGCAAAGCCTCGCATTTTGCGTCGTATTCCGGCATTTCTTCCTCGTCGGGATGTTCCTCAAAACGATGCAGACGCTCCGAGTAGAGCTTCGCCTTCTGCAATCCCTCACGGATGAGAGCCGCAGTTGCCATGCGTGTCACAGGAGCTTCGTCACGATCGCTGTATACGGTTTTCGGATTTTCGCCGAGGGCGAATTTCATGCCGCACGCACGGATCGCCATTTCATCGATGTATCTGCCTGCGGTTTTCATCAGCAGCATCTCACCGCCGCAGGCATTCGCAGAGCCGGGCGATACCATAACCGCAGTCACGCCGTGCATTCTGGCTTCCGCAAAGCACTTATCAAAGGGGTTGATACCGTCAATTGCACGCAGCTGGGGCGTGAACGGATCGGAAATCTCGTTGCAGTCGTCGCCCTCAAAATTCATGCCATCCTCAATGATTCCCAGATGGGTGTGTGCGTCAATGAATCCCGGCAGCAATCTGCCGCCGTGACAGTCTATGTCATTCTCTGTGACAGCCTCCGGCCTGCCCTGTTCAACGGACTTGATCTTTCCGTTCTCTACCACAACATAGCCGTAAAAATGTACATCCTCCGTCATGGAGTAAATCTCTGCATTATAAATAATCATTCCTGTTCTCCTATCAGACCCAGTGCATCGCAAACTGCCGCCGTCGCTGCAGCGGGCGTCTTGCTGCACTCTACAATATGTGTGCTGTGCCTGCGGTAAACACCATCTCTGGTATTGTATAGCGTTTCCAGCTCCTCACGGGTACTGCGTCGTACGATCGGACGGTCACTGTCCGCAATACGGCAGTAACAGATACGAAACGGCACGTCCAGATACACCACGCTGCCGTGTTCCGCTGCGATTTTCGCATTCTCCTCACGGAGCATCGCACCGCCGCCGCAGGCAATGATGCCATCACGGTCGGCAAGCTCACGGATCGCCTGTGTTTCCAGATCACGGAAATGCGGCTCGCCGAGTGTTTCGAAGATTTCCGGAATGGTCATCCCTGCCCGTTCTTCAATATAGGCATCCATATCCACAAAGGGACAGCCAAGCTTTCTTGCAAGCCGTTCGCCGATGGTGCTCTTGCCGCAGCCCATGAATCCGCACAGATAAACTGTCATCTTCAGCCCTCCTGTATCGGAAAATCCCGATTTACGGTTTCTTCCAGTTCTGCGATAATCCCCTGCACCTGTTCGGCGGTGTATACATCACCGTCCCAGATCTCATGTGCACGGACAGCCTGCCATACCAGCATTGCCGCACCGCCTACAGCTGGCTTGCCCATTGCCTTTGCCTTGCGGATGAGTCGGGTTTCGGTGGGATTATAGATCACGTCAAATACGTTGGCACACAATGCGAGCTGTTCGTCACTGATGGGGCAGGCGTTGGTTTTCGGATACATTCCGACAGGGCAGGCATTCATCAGCAGATCAAAGCTGCCAAGTGCACCATCCTTGTCGCTGCCTGTCAGCACGATGTTCACATTCGCATCCGGTGCAAGCACATGGATCTCACCAATCAGTGCCTCCGCAAGCGGAACATCCGACGGCAGTACCATGATCACCAGCTCCTCCGCACCGTGCAGCACGGCTTCAATTGCCATCATTCTGCCGACGCCGCCGCATCCAATGAGGAGCACCCTGCCGTTAAGCGGCATCCCCTGCACACTTCGCAGGAAACCCTCGCAGTCCGTGTTGTAGCCGACAGCCCTGCCGTTACAGTTTGCCACACAGTTGACGGAATTGTAACGCTTTGCGGTTTCATCCAGTTCATCGAGGTGGGGAATGATATTCACTTTATGCGGAATGGTGATATTATAACCGCACAATCCACGCAGCACTGCCATTTTCCACGGAAGCTCCTCTGTCGGAACTGCGGTAAGGGTGTATTCCGCCTCACGCTCCTTCAGGGCAAAGAGCCTTGCGTGGATCATCGGAGACATGGAATGTCCCAGCGGATCACCGATCAAAGTATAATGACGCATATTTACCTCCGTAATATGTATGATGTTCACCTTTTATCATAGCATATTTCAGCAAAAATTACAATGGTTTTTTCTGATTTTTTCAAGCTCCGCCGCATTTTCGGACACCCTCCGATTTTTTTCGCAGCATACGTTTGACACTGCCCCAGATTTTGTTAAAAGTGTACAATTTTAGCGTTCTTATCAAGTTAAAATTCGGCAAACCGTGTATTGACGAAACGCCCGTTTTTCCGATATACTAATCATAGAAATGGAAACTGCCGACAATGACTGTCGGAGCGTGAATTGTTAACGGAGGTATTTTTATGGAACTGGAAACAATTGCAGCAATCATCGCAGAGCAGTTTGGCGTGGATGCGGAGGATGTGAATGAGGATACGGATATTCTGGAAGATCTCAATGCCACTTCACTCGACGCAGTGGAACTGATCATGGCCATTGAGAGTGCAACGGATATCACCATTCCCGACGAGGCTGTGGATCAGATTCATACCGTGGGCGACGTTGTTGCATATCTGAAAGAACACGCCTCCGAAGAAGAATAATCCCCCTTTGCTGTCTGTCGCAGGCAGAATTTTACGCTTGCTTTTTCCAAGGGGTTCTGGTATAATGGATGATAGGAAGATATTTGAACCTATAGAAAGGAAGGCAGTTATGAAAAAGAAAATACTGAAGCACCGGCTTCTTGCAGCGGTACTTGCGGCTGGCTGTTTTTGCTGTGCCGCCGGAATTTCTGCATCTGCGGTCACCGTGGATGATATCGCAAACAAGGCAAGAGAGCTTGGATTTCCGGAAGCTCAGGTCCAGCAGGGCTATAACGAATGGGCTACCGGTAATTATACACAGGAACATCTGAATAAAGCATGGGCAATGCTTTTGGATTTTGAAAAGCAGTCGGACAGTATGTTCGAGAGTATTTTTGAAGAAGAAACCACGGAACCCGTAACCGAAGCGACCGGTTCCGGTGAATCGGATGATTCCGCTGCTGACAGCACTGCTCCTACAGAGCAGACCGAATCTGTGGGTACAAAAGAATTTGTCAACATGACGCTTGAGGAGAAGGTTGCATACGTCAACAGCCTCAGTGCCGAGGATAAGAAAGCGTTCCTCAATAATCTTTCTCCCGAAGAACGCAGAAGCATCATCAAGCAGATGTCCCTTGGCGATAAGGCACAGATCATGGAGGGCTATATTGATTTTGCTGAAACAATGGGTATGCATATGACGGTGGATGAGATCACGGATGACAATATTTCCGTGACGATCCGTGACAAAGACGGCGTCATCATTGATCAGTCCGCAGTGGGCATCTCCATTGATGAAACGGGCATTTCCCGTACAGGCGTTCTTGCAGGCTCTGCTGCAGGCGTACTCCTTGCATTGTGTGGATTTGCAGCCCTTTATCGCTGCATCTGCCGCAGCGACGAGCTGGCACAGTAGAAAGTCCCCATTTTTCGCTGAGCCGTTAGAAAGGAAGAATGATCGTGAAAACGAGAAAAATCAAACATAAGCTTCTTGCAGCGGTACTTGCAGCGGGTTGTCTTTGCTGTGCCGCCGGAATTTCGGCATCAGCAGCTGTTACCGTAGACGATATTGCAAAAAAGGCAAGAGAGCTTGGTGCTCCGGAGGCTGAGATCCAGCAGGGCTATAATAACTGGGCTACCGGCATTTATACGCAGGAAGATCTGGATAAAGCATGGGCAGAGCTTATGAAAATCGAAGAGCAGACGAACAGTATGTTCGACAGCATTTTTGATGATGACAGTACAGAATCTGCGACCGATCCTGCCGGATCGGATGATTCCGCAGCTGACAGCACTGCTCCTACAGAGAAAACTGAATCCGTCGGCACAAAAGATTTTGTTAATATGACGCTGGAGGAAAAAATCGCTTATGTCAACAGCCTCAGTGCTGAGGATAAGGAAAATTTCCTCAAAAATCTTTCACCCGAAGAACGAAAGAGCATCATGAAGCAGATGTCACTCTCCGACAAAGCGGAAATGATGCAAGGCTATATTGACTTTGCCGAGCAGATGGGTATGCAAATGACCGTGGACGAAATTACAGATGACAATCTTTCCGTGACGATCCGTGACGAATACGGCACCATCATCGACAAGTCCACAGTGGGTATCTCCATTGATGAACCGGGCATTTCCCGTACAGGCATTCTCGCAGGCTCTGCTGCAGGCGTGCTCCTTGCATTGTGTGGATTCGCAGCCCTTTATCACTACATCTGCCGCAGCGACGAGCTGGCACAGTAGAAAGGAGTCCATTTTGGCGAAAGCAAAAAATAAAAAACGCAGAGAAAAACTCCTTTATTTCCTGACAGGTTTTTTTCTGCTGATCCTCTGTGTTGCCCTTTGTGCAGCATTGCTGATCAAACCCTATGAAAAGATACAGACATACCTGAACATTGCGTTCATGGATGATATCAAATACAATCCCACCGCCGGGACAAGCGGTCTTGTCATCAAAGAAAATGACATCCGTACCGATGAGATCTCTGACGACGAGCTGACGGCGGAAGGCAAGGTTATCCGCCCCTCCTTCGGCGAACAGTATGCCGTTCTGGAATGTGAAGCCGTTTCCATGATTGCACCCGTATACTGGGGTTCCAGTGCGGAGCTTCTGGAGCGTGGTGCCTGCCAGTCCTCCGCATCCAAGGTGCTGGGTGATACCGGCAACGTGGTGATCGACGCCCATGTCAATACCTTCTTTGCAGATCTGCACAGAGTTCAGGTGGGCGATGAGATTGTGCTGTATACCAAATACGGTGTGTTTACATATAAGGTAACGGAGCAGGTGAAGTTCAAAAATACGGACAAGAGCTATATTCTGCCGACGGATACCGACCAGCTGACGCTGTATACCTGTCAGGCACAGGTGCTGGGTACATCCTCTATGCGAATCGGCGTGATTTGTGAACTGGTGAGCAAGCAGTTCTACATTGACCCGACAGGAGAGGAGGCAGCGGAATGAAAAAGGTAAGATGCTATATTCCCAATGTCCTGCTGACATTTTTACTGGTGTTTATGATTCTGGCAGCGGAGCTTGCGATGTTTGCCAGAACACAGGTGCTCAATAAGGAGCATTTCCGTACAGTCGCTGAGCAGGAACAGCTGGCGGACAAGGCGTATCTTTCGCTGGAAAGCTATTTTAAAACACGTTCCAACAGCACGGGTATTCCTGCGGAGGTGTTCATGGATGTCATGGATCGTGAGGAACTGCATGAAGCGATTCTCAGCAGTGTTTCACAGGCATTCGATTACATCAACGGTAAGACGGATACCTACGAATTTACCATGGATTTCACTCAGCTGAGAGCTTCTATCAACGGTTTCTTTGAGAAATATGCCGCTGAAAATGGCTATCAGAAGGATGAGGCTTACGAAAAGAAAGTCGCATCCGTAATCAAGAATGCGGAATCACAGATCCTGTTTGTGGCGGATACATTTAAATTCTCCACGATGCACAGCAAGGGCTGGCTGAAAACTGCTAAGACCTATGTTTCCTATCTCAATCTGGCGTCCACTGCCTGTATCGTTGCAGTTGTCTTTGTGATACTTCTGCTGATTCTCTGCAATCTCAAGCAGATCGGGCATATGTTCTACTGGACGGGACTTTCCTCACTGATTGCCTCCCTCCTGATGCTTACACCATGTGTGTACATTAAGGTGACGGATTATTTCGCCGGCTTCGCAATCAAGGATCCCCAGATCTTTGCGGCAGTGGTGGGCTTCCTGAATTTCCAGACTAACCGACTGATGGTTTTTGCAATCATCACGCTTGTAGTGGCAGTTGTTTTCCTGGCAGCATTCGCTTTCATCTGCGGACTGCGTTGGGAGGATGAAGAAGTGGACGAGAAATTTGCCGAAGAAAAGGCATTAACCGAAAAGAGAAGGGCAGAAGCGGCAAAAAATGCTGAAGCAGCAGCCACAGCAGAACCGGTTAAGGAAGAATCCACCGAGAATGCGGAGGAATCCACCGAACCTGCAGAGGAATCCACCGAGAATGCGGAGGAATCCACCGAGAACGTGGAAGAACCTGCTGAGCCTGCGGAGGAATCCACCGAGAACGTGGAAGAACCTGCTGAGCCTGCGGAGGAATCCACCGAGAACGTGGAGGAATCCACCGAAGATGTGGAGGAACCAGCAGAAAATGCTGAAAAAACCGAAAAGGAATAGTAATAAAAAGCTCCCATAATGGGAGCTTTTTTATTACTCTGATAGCATATGACGCTGGAATCATGCGGCATACCGCACTGTTTCGCAAAACAAGAAAGCCTCCCATAAAGGGAAGCTTTCAAATGTGTCAGTCGGCGGGGACTCCCCGCATGGCTCCCCCAGTTGGACTCGAACCAACGACAACTCGGTTAACAGCCGAGTGCTCTACCGACTGAGCTATGGAGGAATCTGTAAGGGACTTCGCCCCTCTCTGTTGATAGTATATGCAGAAAGTGTAGATCGTATACACGATTTAAAAAATTTTTTTGATCCGCTCCGCTTTCTGCGAAGCGGATCACATTTTTTACAATTACATCTTATTGAGTGTATCCGTCAGGATGGTTCTGAGCGTCTGCGGATCGCAGTTGCCACGCAATTCCTTCATGCATCTGCCGAAAATCGACATCAATGCCTTTTCCTTGCCGTTCTTGTAATCGTTTACAGCCTTTTCTTCTGCTGCGATCACTTCCTTGACAACCTTTTCGATCAGTCCGGTGTCGTTGGACATTACAAAACCATTTGCCTCTGCATAAGCCACCGGCTCGATGCTTGTATCCTCAAACATGGCAACAAGAATCTTCTTGCCGTTTGCACGGCCAACCTTGCCGTCCATAACGAGCTTGATCAGCTCACCGAGTGCAGTACCGTTGATGGAAAGCATATCATAGGTCATCTGTCTCTTGTTGAGGATGCTCATGATCTCGGAAATCATCCAGTTTGCCGCATCCTTTGCGTTGCCGCACACTGCATACGCAGCCTCAAAGCATTCGCACAGTGCAATGCTCTTGATCAGCTGGTTTGCATCATAATCGCTGAGTCCCAGCTCCTCCGTGTAACGTGCAAACTTTTCCTCGGGGAACTCCGGAAGCGACGCCTGAATGGAATCGAACCACTCGTCATCAATGACAACGGGCATTACGTTCGGATCGGGGAAGTAACGGTAATCGCCTGCAGTTTCCTTGTTTCTCATCGCGAAGCTCTTGCCCTTGATGTCATCCCAGCGGCGGGTTTCCTGAACCAGCACCTCCGTGCCGTTCTCGATCGCATCAATGTGACGTGCTGTCTCGTACTCAATTGCGTGCTTGATCGCCTCAATGGAGTTCATGTTCTTCATCTCGGTACGCACACCAAGCTTGTCGCTGCCCTCGGGGCGAACGGACAGGTTTACGTCGCATCGCATGGTGCCATGCTCCATGGCACATTCCGCAACCTTGGCATACCGCAGCAGCATCTTCAGACGTTCCAGATATGCCTCCACTTCTTCCGCACTGGAAAGATCGGGCTGGCTTACAATTTCAATCAGCGGAACACTGGTACGGTTGAAATCAACATGGGTGGTATCCTCCGCAATATCGTGTACCAGCTTGCCGGCATCCTCCTCCATGTGGATCTGCTTAATGCGGACATTCTTCTTGCCCTTGGAGGTTTCAATTTCCACTGTACCGTTTACAGCAACGGGAGCAAACCACTGTGTTGTCTGGTATGCACAGGGAAGATCGGGGTAGTAATAGCTCTTCTTATCAAATGTTGTGGTGCGGTTGATATGACAGTTGAGCATCATGCCGGCTTTCATACCGTAATCCACAACTCTCTTGTTAACAACGGGCAGCATACCGGGCATACCGCAGCAGGCAGGGCAAACGTGTTCATTCGGGCCTGCACCGTATTTTGCGTTGCAGGAACAGAAGATCTTGGATTTGGTGGCAAGCTCAACGTGCACTTCCAGACCAATGACGGTTTCGTATCTCATGATTATTCGCCCTCCTTTTCAAACAGCTTTGCAGCTGCAAACAGTGCACCCTCGGAAAATGCCTTGCCGATCAGCTGCACACCGCCTGCTACAACCGTGGGAAGTCCCGTAATGGACGCAGGTGCCGTGTAGAGGTTTTCCGTAAAGGCAATATAGCGATCCGCCTTGACATCCTCCTGCGTATAAGCAGCCTTTGCACTTGCGGGGGCAAGTACTGCATCATACTGTGCAAAGAGTGCGTTGAATGCCTCTGCAGTGACACGACGCATACGCAGTGCCTTGTCATATACCTTCATATAGTTTTCAGTGGAAAGTGTATCGGAACCGAACAGGATCGCCGTCTTGAGCAGTTCTCCGAACGCCTCTGTACGGGTATTGGTGTACAGTTCATCAATATTCGTGAAATTCTGGGTACGGTAGCCGTACTTCACGCCGTCATAACGGGAAACATTGTTGCAAAGCTCCGCACTCATCAGGATATTCCATGCAATACGGGCAGCAGCAAGGGTTTCTTCCTCCACCTCGCATACCTCCACGCCGTTTGCGGTCAGGACATTCTTAGCAGCCTCAAGCTTTGCGGCAGTTGCAGTATCCACGCCTGCGGTCAGGGAGGTTACGACTGCAACACGGCGAATCGGTTCTGCGTCGGCAGCAACCTTTGCACAAAGCTCCTCGGAAAGGCTTGTGCCGTCCTTATCGTCGTGACCTATGATCGCCCCAAGCACCTCACGGCAGTCATCCACGGTCTTTGCCACCACGCTGACAGTTTCACCGGAGCAGGCAACCGGAATGGTGCCATAACGGGAAACCGTGCCGTATGTGGGCTTGACGCTCACCAGACCGTTCAGTGCAGCCGCACGGCGAACGGAACCATTGACATCCATGCCGACAACTGCTGTCACTTCACCGGACTTGACGATTTCAGCGGATGCATTCACCAGCATTCCGTCCACAGCGGGTGTACCGTTGTAGGAGGTTTCGCCCAGAAGGTCAATGGCAAATTCGCCGACATCCGCCTTGCCACTGATAGCATAGCCTGCAGCAGTGAGCTTTGTCACAACTTCGGCATCAAACAGGCTCATATAGCCGTCAAGCATCTTAGAACCTGCGGCAGTGGGCATTGTCTTTGTCAGAATCATATCATCCACAGCAACTGTGCGTACAGATGCTGTATCCATCTTTGCTGTATACAGTTTCATTCTCGTTACCTCCCCGCTTATTCTACGACACGGGGAACGCACCAGTAGCCCTGATCCGTTTCCGGTGCACCGCTCTGAAGGTCTTCCCTTGAAAACGGCTGGGACGCAACATCCTCACGAACTACCGTCAGAATGGGCATAACATGAACCATTCTTTCTACATCGGAGGTATCCACTGCATCGAGAACTTCCATTTCCTTCTCACGGCAGGCACAGAATGCAAGCACATCCTCTTTCTGCGTATCGGTAAGGCTGAGCTGGTTGAGCAGTTCAAGCCTTCTCAATGTATCTCTTTCCATACAAGCTTGCTCCTTTTCTCTGGATGATCGAAACAGTCCGCCCGTCACAGAACGGACGGACTGCAATTTCCGTATTGATAACTCCGGCAATTAAATACAGATACATTTTCTCGGGATAGCACGCTATTAGCTTCCCTCGCTGCCAAAGGCTATCGCCTTTTAAATCCATTCACAAACCTTAATTGCCAAATTAACAGGACTTAATCTCTTACCTTAATGTGAACCTCACGCAGCTGCTGCTCGGTAACTTCACCGGGAGCACCCATCATCAGATCCTGTGCATTGCCGTTGAGCGGGAATGCAATGACGTCACGGATGGTTTCTTCACCTGCGATAAGCATGATCATTCTGTCAACACCCGGTGCCATGCCTGCGTGCGGCGGTGCACCATATGCAAATGCGGTGTAGAGTGCACCGAACTTTGCCTTGAGGTCTTCCTCGCCATAGCCTGCGATCTCGAATGCCTTTCTCATGATCTCGGGGTTGTGGTTACGAACTGCACCGGAGGAAAGCTCTACGCCATTGCATACGATGTCGTACTGGTATGCGAAAATCTCCAGCGGATCCTTGTTCATCAGTGCGTCCATACCGCCCTGCGGCATGGAGAAGGGGTTGTGTGTGAAGTCGATCTGATTCGTGTCGGAATTCAGTTCATACATCGGGAAGTCCACGATGAAGCAGAATTCAAAGGAATCGTCCTTGATCAGTCCCAGTTCGTTTGCAATCCATGTTCTCATCTCGCCGGAAAGCTGGTTGATCACCTTCGCAGTATCACTGATGAAGAACAGGGATTCGCCCTCCTTGATACCAACCAGAGCTGTCAGCTCTGCCTTCTGCTCGTCGGTCAGGAACTTTGCAATCGGGCCCTTGTACTCGCCTTCCTCCAGCGTGATATAGCCGATACCAAACTTCATGCCGATGCTTCTGGAATATGCATCAATTGCCTTCTCAAAAGCCTTCTTGCCGTCGCCGTCGCCATCCTTCTTCACGAGGTAGTTTGCAACGATACCACGAACAAGCTTGTTCTTGAATGGAACAGTTCTGCCGTTGATGGTCAGGAATTCATGCTTCGCAAAGAAATCTGTCAGGTCCTGAATCAGCAGGGGATTTCTCAGATCGGGCTTATCTGTACCATACTTGAGCATGGACTCTGCAAACGGAATACGGCGGAACGGGGGCTTGGAAATTTCCTTATCGGAAAATTCCTTGAAGGTGTTATAAATCACAGTTTCCGCAATATCAAATACATCCTCCTGTGTTGCAAACGCCATCTCAAAGTCGAGCTGGTAGAACTCACCGGGGGAACGATCCTGACGAGCGTCCTCATCACGGAAGCAGGGGGCGATCTGGAAATAACGATCAAAGCCGGATGCCATCAGCAGCTGCTTGAACTGCTGCGGTGCCTGCGGCAGTGCATAGAACTTGCCCTTATGCTTACGGCTGGGCACAAGATAGTCACGTGCACCCTCGGGGGAAGATGCAGTCAGAATGGGAGTCTGGATCTCCATAAAGCCCAGATCCTCCATCTGGCGACGCAGATAACTCAAAATCTTGGAACGCAGTACAATATTGTTGTGAATCTTACCATTACGCAGATCCAGATAACGATACTTGAGGCGAACTTCCTCTCTTGTCTGAGTGGAAGCATCAATTTCAAACGGAAGTCCGAGCTGGCAGGGACCGAGCACCTCAATCTTTTCTGCACGCACTTCGATCAGTCCGGTGCTGATCTTGGGGTTGACAGTTTCCTCATCTCTCATGGTAACGCTGCCTTCCACCAGTACAACGGTTTCCTTGGACATACCGGAAATCAGGCTGTCATCGGAGAATACAATCTGTGTCACGCCATAGTGGTCACGCAGATCCACGAAAAGTACGCCGCCGTGATCACGGATCGTGTCGATCCAGCCGGTCAGCTTGACATTCTGCCCGATATGTTCGGGATTCAGTTCATTACAGGTATGTGTTCTCAACATAGCAATCATCCTCCATAGAATAATATTATTAGTATACCGTCGTGACGGAAATCCATGCAATAAAACAAAAAACTTCCGTCCCGTAACATGGGACGAAAGTTAACTTCCGCGATACCACCCAAATTGATTGTTGCCAATCCACTCGTTTGCATCATTACGTGATGAACGTGCGGTTCTAATCACCGGAACACCGATTTTCTTCCGCAGGCTCCGGAGTGTTCTTCTCACAGGACCTGCTGCTGTACTCCCACCGCCGACAGCTCTCTTTGAACAAGCATCCTGCAATACTCTCTCCATCATTGCCGATTATAGATACAGTATATCACATTTTTATGGCGATGTCAATAGCAAATTTCAAAAAATCGCACGCCAAATTTTACTTCTCGTTTTGTAAAATTATACAATGGACGGGCATTTATACACGATACACGCACTCATGATTCACGGACGTGTTGACAAAATGCTGAAGTTCCGTTTCGTCATATCCGAGTGCACACCCCACGAGTGTTTTCACATACGCCATCTCAAATGTCGTGTTCGAAATATTGTATGCCCCCTGATTCAGTGCATCCCCTGTAGATTCGTACCGATAGGCATCGGTACTGCAGGGTGCGAGAAACACAGGGATTCCACGTTCTCTGCACCTGTCAAGAAGGCTGATCACAGAGTATTCGGAATACGCCCCCTGTCCGTTTTTGCGTTCCACGCAAACCGATTCCGAATGGAAAGTACCATGTACGACTGCACGCACGCCATCCAGACAATAGGCATCATAGCGAATGCCGACATACGGCGTGATCTGCATTACGCAGGGAGAAAGATTGGTCAATTCACGAATCAGAACAGCATCGGTTTCAAAAGATTTCCCCGAAAACTTGGCGGATTCCGTTACATCAATTTGTACAGCATCCACGCTGAAAAAATCCTGACTATAATTACCGCACTGCAGCAGATGTGCCCCATAATGCACATACATCCTTTGATCCATATTACGATAAACCGCATAAACATTCGGGGCAATTCCATTCATAATCAGTTCCACCGCCGCACGGAAATTGGCGTGTCCGTTGGTTTCCGCAAAAGAAAGCGGAAGCTGGCTGGACACCATGCAAATAGGCACAGGAACACCTGCCAGTGCAATCGACAGAAGCGAAGAAGTGTAAGCAAGCGTATCCGTGCCATGCAGAACGATCACACCCTGATAAGCGTTCCAATCTACTTCTGTACGAAAAAATTGAAGGAGGACATTCCAACTGTTAATCGTCATATTTTCACTCAGAATATCAAGGGGCGTCTTGGCGGTAAATACTATCTTCCCGCTGAACGGGGATTGTCCCGTCTGAAAATTCTGGATAATCTCCACATTGGCAGCATCGGAATACCGTATTCCTTCCGCATTAACAGAGGAACAGATTGTTCCTCCCGTCAGGACAACAAGGATATTCGATTGTTCGTTTCTTCCGGAATTCATGACTCTCCCCCTCTTTTCGGTAATGTGAATGATAATGCAATGTGTATATAATTAAAAAATCCACCAGCATTTGCTGATGGATTTTTTATGGCAATACGTGACGAAATTGATCACTTCGTTTTTTGACGTATTTCCATGCTTTTCAGCACTTAAGCTGTCATCCGCTTAGTCATTTCTTTTTCTATATTATATCATACCCCCGATCAATTTGCAATAGCTTTCGAAAATTTATGAGCGTGCTTTCATCGCAATCAACCTGAACCCCTCACTTTCCTCAGCAAGGTATTCGTACAGATCTTCCGGTGAGGTCAGCAGATAAACTTCGAGTTTGTTGCCCTTGGGAATTCC
>JAZNUR010000140.1:0-7770 GCA_045592405.1 Oscillospiraceae bacterium | reverse complement strand
ATCGTTTCAAGATTCTCGCAGTTGGCAATAAATCCGTCTGCAATCGTCTTCACATTTGCAGGAATGTTGATTGTTTTCAGGTTTGGAAGTGCTTCAAATGCTGCTCCGATGGATGTCACGCTATCCGGAATCACGATGTTCTTCAGATTACTACACTCCACAAAGCTCCAGTCACCAATGGCGGTCAGATTCTTGGGAAGGACGATCGTTTCCAGACTGTCGCAGCGGTAAAAATACGGGATCTCCGTCATGGTATCGGGAAGCACGATGCTTGTCAGATCTTCCACACAATTTGCACCCTCTGCACTTGTGACCGGCAGTCCATCAATTTCGGCAGGAATGACGACATCTCCGCCGCCGAAAATATTACCCAACTCAATATGATCACTGTATCGATAATACTCGTAGCAATCTGTACTCACATATTCCGGTTCCGGCGAATCCGTCGGCTCTGTCGATCCCTCAACGTCTGCATAATGGATGTCAGCGTTCAAAAGGCGTTCATTGCCTTCACCGTTCACAATTGCCTTCCATTCCTCTTCCGTACCGGCATAGTAGACATCGGTGAGACTTGCACAGGAATCAAATGCACAATCGCCAATACTCGTGACACCATCCGGAATGGTGATGGAGGTCAGACTTTCACAAAAATTAAATGCCCCTGCTCCAATACTTGTAACACTATCCGGAATGATAATGGATGTCAGGCTGACACAATTCTCAAATGTGTTTTCATTAATATATGTCACACTGTCAGAGAGCGTAACGGAAGTAAGACTTGCACATTCGGCAAACGCACCTTCTCCGATATTTGTCACACTGTCGGGGATGGTAACGGTGGTCAGCTTGTTACAATCGGAAAATGCATAAATGGCAATCTCTGTCACCTTTACCCCGTCAATTTCGGCAGGGATCACTACTTCCGTGGCAGTTTTATCACAATCGACGATCTTGATAAAATCTTCGAAATTATAGTAACTCAAGGGTCCATATTTCAGTCCATCCGGCAAATCCGTCGGCTCTGTCGATTTCTCACCGTCTGCATAATGAATATTGGCAGCCAGAAGAGCGTCGTTATAGTAAGTGCTAATCTCAATTGCATTCCATTCCTCTTCTGTGCCGGCGTAGTAAACGTCGGTGAGACTTTCGCAGCCGGAAAATGCCGCTGCTCCAATATGCGTCACACTGGTGGGAATGGTAATGGTGGTCAGCTTGTTACAATTGAAAAATGAATAATCGTCAATCTCTTCCACCCTCGTGTCGTGGATTTCCTCAGGGATCTCTACTTCCGTTACTGCTTCATCACAATCGACAATCTCGGCACTATTTCCAAAAAACACCAAGCACTTCAACGGACCGTAATCCAGCTTTTCCGCTGGCTCGCAGTTGTTTTCGAGCTCATCCTCAGACTCTATGCAGTTGCTCGTCGGATCTTCGTACTCATCCGAATCATCGCTTGGGAGATCCTCATAATCAGGCTCCACGCAGTTGCTCGTCGGATCTTCGTACTCATCCAGATCATCGCTTGGGAGATCCTCATACTCAGGATCTAAGCAGTTGCTCGTCGGATCAATTAGTTCTGTCTGATTGTCGTATGTTCCTTCGGTTGATTTTTCGGTTTCTGCCGCACCTGCTGTCACTGCAGCCTCCGGTATTGCCGGCAGCATTGCCGCAGTTCCCGTAAGCATTGCAAAGGCAGTCAGCAGAGATGCGATTTTGGTTGTTTTCATCAGTATCACCCTTTCTACATTACCATACGAATATGGATTCTTATTTTCATTATAGCATCGTTCCGTAAAAACACAAGTTTTTCGGAAAAAATATCTCGATTTTTTATATATTGCACAAGACGCCGCCACGGAATTTAGCAACTTCTCCCAATCCACGAAAATCAATTGTTGGATATTTCCACGACTTCAATTTATTTTATAGATACTCCAGCCCGAACGGGCGGCACCCCCATAAATCACAAAATTGATTTCCCTGCTTCCTAAATCCATCCCTTGACAAATACCCTCTTTTGTGGCAAAATAGAAAGGAAGAAATGAAGAAGTGAAACGGAGGAAATCCCATGCAGACCATCACCATCGGCAGTCACACCATGAACAGAACTGCGGCTCTTGCCCCCATGGCAGGTGTTGCGGACTACGCTTACCGCATCCTTGCCAAGGAACACGGTGCGGTACTGACCGTGAGCGAAATGATCTCCGCAAAGGGGCTTTGCTACGACAGCAAGGGCAGTGCGGAGCTTTGCCGCATCACGGAATCCGAACGCCCGATGGCACTGCAGCTCTTTGGCAGCGAGCCGGAATTCATCGCAAGGGCAACGGCGATGGTGCAGGCGTACCGCCCCGATTTTATCGACCTGAACATGGGCTGTCCCGTGCCGAAGGTCGTGAATACGGGTGCAGGCTCGGCTCTGATGAAAACGCCGGAGCTTGCAGTGGAATGTGTACGTGCGGCGGTCAAGGAATCCTCCGTGCCGGTGACGGTGAAAATGCGGATCGGCTGGGATGCGGAGCACATCAACGCCGTGCCCTTTGCACAGGCGATGGAATCGGCTGGTGCAGCGGCAATTACGGTGCACGGCAGAACCAAGAGTCAGCTCTATTCGGGGCAGGCGGACTGGACGCAGATCGCAGCGGTGAAAGCAGCGGTTTCCGTGCCGGTCATCGGCAACGGCGATATCTGCTCGGCGGCGGATGCGGCGGCAATGTATGAACAAACGGGCTGTGACCTTGTGGCAGTAGGACGTGCAACCTACGGAAATCCGTGGATTTTCAAGGAGATTGATTCCTATTTTAAAGGGATTCCCTACACACCGCCAACACCGGAGGAAAGGATGGAAATGATGCTGCGGCACATCCGCATGATTGTCGGGCGCAGCAAGAAACCGCCAGAGATCGCCATTCGGGAGGCAAGAAAGCACGCTTCGTGGTACATGACGGGGCATTTCGGAGCAGCCGCCTTCCGTGCAAGATGCTATCATCTGTCGTCCTATGAGGAGGCACAGCGGCTTGCGGAGGATTTTCTCAAGGTGAACAACGAATAAGACAAGGCGTGTCCTGCGGAATATCGCAGGAAACGCCTTTTACAGTTGATGCGGATAACAAACAGGATCACAAAATATGCCAAAAATCCGGTATTTCCTCAGTGAACACATCCTCCGCAAGTCCCCGTATGCGTTCAAGCTCCGAAAGCACCTCGGAATGCTCCGCTTCGATCAGCGGTCGCAGTCCCGCAAGAAGCTTGCGTATGGGATCGAGCTTTGTTCCGTCCACAAATACGCCTGCGACGTCACGGAAATGCTCCCATTCCTCCATCAGCTTGTCATATGCTGCAAGTGTCTGTTCCATTTCGTCAGAAATGAGCGTTTGCTTGACCGTCTCCACCTGTTCGGTGAACCGGTCGGAACGGTGATGCAGAATGAACAGTGAACTCACACTCAGCACGATCAGCAAAGTCAAAATTCCAAAACTGATCACACAACGGTTCATGGCCGTTTCCTCCTTCCCTTTTCCTTCTTTACGATATGGCAGTTGCAGGCAGTATCCGCTGTGAGCAGAAAAATCTCAGGTACTGTCAGCGAACGCCCCCGCAGCACGGCATTGAGCCATTTCCGATCCTGCCCGATGGCGGCAAGCGTCGTTTCCCTCAGCTCTCCGTCTGCAATGATGATCTGCGGGGGATCGACATCCTTCTCCACCGTATGCACGTCCTTTTTGGTCGCCGGCTGTGCCTCGGATTTCTGATAGACCGACACGGCACCATTGGTTTCCACGATGGCAAACTGTACATCCTCCACGGAAAACACACCGTTCGTCCGCAGCGTACTCATCAGATCGTCCACGGAAAACCGCAGGGCGTGCAGCATTTCCTGATCTATATTCCCCTCACGGATGATGATCTTCGGGCTGCCCGACATCAGTCGCCGCAGGCGAACGGATTTGAGTGAAGCCCACGATACCACCACCTCATAGCATACCAGTGCCAGCATCGGGAGCATTCCACGAAGCAGCGGAATATCCGTATTTTCAAGTGACAGCGTCGCAATATTGGAAACCAGAATCGTCACCGCAAGCTCCGATGGCTGCAGTTCACCCAGCTGCCGCTTTCCCATCAGTCGAACGGAAAATATAACGACCACATAGACGATGAACGATCGGATCAGCAGTATGCTCATAGCAGCACCCCTTTCACGGTATTTCTTCCTGCAGTATGGGCAGATCCCTTGAAAATATGCGAAAGCGGACAAAAAAACAGCCCCCTGTCGGGGACTGCCGCTATCATCAGCACGCTGCGTTCTTAATCACGTTTTTTGCCTTGATCACAATATTCTTGTCATTTTCATACGTCAGCAAATGTGCCGCATGGCCAATATCCACCCAGCGAACCTCGGAGATCTCCTCTGCCTGCGGTACAAAATCATAGTTCTTCGCCTTTGCGATGAAATATACCACAACCTTCTGTGTGTCACGCTTCGGGGAATAGGATACCGTTTCCCGAAATGTAGAATCCACGATCACATCAATGGACGTTTCTTCCTTGATCTCACGAATGGCAGTTTCTACTTCCGTTTCTCCCGCTTCCACATGGCCCTTCGGAAATGACCAGTGGCCGCTGTTGATGTGCCGAATCAGCAAAATCTCGATGTTTCCATGGGATTTTCGATAAACAATTGCTCCGCATGACTTTTCATGCCGCATGTTACCATCTTCCTTTCCGTACTGCTATACAGTCTGTAATCTTTTGTTATAATTATTATAGCACATTTTATCTAATTTGTCCATATGTTTTTTGTCTGTTTTGCAAATTTTTTCATTTTTCAGAAATATTTTCTGTTTTCTGTTTACGAAACAGGATTTTTGTGCTACAATGATATAAGAAATACCCGATTCCGCCGCAGGCGGCATCACCAAAAAAGGAGGCAGCAATGAACGAACAGCAGGAATTTTTCACTGCACAGCCGCAAGCTGCAAATACGGTGCAGCAGCAGGGTTATCCAACCATTGATCCGCTGGATCCGTTTGCCAACGAAACGGAATACCATTATTATAATCAGGATTACGGCGATATTGTGCCGCAGATACGAATCCCCGGATGCCGCATCCCCCTGAAGCCGGATATCCGGGAAGTCCGGGGCATCCGGCGTTATTACAACATTGCAGGCACGGGACTTCTGTTGCACCTGATTCTCTCGAATGTGCTGGCAATATTTTTTATTGCATTGTATTATGCCATGCAGACAGCTTTTGATATGTCCGCAGCGGGCGGGGAACTGCCTGCCAATTACGAAACGCTTCTGGAGGAGTTCTTCACAGCGTCCTCCTCAAATACCGCAATGAATATTCTGATCTTCATGCTGTGCAACGTCGGCATTGCACTGATGGCATGCAAATGGGCAAAGATCCCGATTCCCTCGCTCTTCCGCAGAAGGGATCTGCGTGCAGGAAGAATCCTCATGTATATGTGTATTGGCATCGGTCTGCAGCTCCTCTGCGGAAAGGCTGCTACTTTCGTTGCCGACTTTATGGCGGAAGCGGGCATCACCGTATACGAACCCGATTTTTCTACGGGGCAGGATATCAAAAACATGGTGCTGATGACCATTTATTCATGCATTGTCGCACCTGTGACGGAGGAGTTGCTGTTCCGTGGATTCGTGATGAAAAACCTCTCCAGAGTCAGTCAGCGGTTTGGCATCATTGCAAGTGCCGTGCTCTTCGGACTCTGGCATGAGAACATCGCACAGTTCCTGCTGGCGTTATTTGTGGGAATTTTCATGGGTTACATCACCATCAAACACGATTCCCTTGTACCCGCCATCATCTGCCACATGACAGTCAACACCTTCTCCATGCTGTTTGACATTGCATACACCTATGAATGGTACACCGTTTACACGGTGCTCGACTGCATCTACATGGCAATCGCTGCGGTCGGCGTTTTCTTTCTGGTGTGCATGATCATTCGGGAACGTCTGCCGTATACGACACCGCATCAGACAGAACGCAGTTTCCGAATTGCGGCGACCTCCCTCCCCCTCATTCTGATTACGATTGCACATATTGGATTTACGGTCTTCCTGATCATGGACAACAGTGCGGGATAACAGAAAAACACACTTTCTACAAAATGCCCGATACATCGCCGTTTCGACCACAAAACTTGTGAAAATCTCCGATTTTTCGGAGATTTTTCTTTTTTCGTAGAAAATTGTCGGATTTTGTGCTATAATGAGTTTGTATGTCAGCAAAAAAATACAGGCAGACCGTGCGTCTGCCCATATCCCGCAAGGGGGGACGTTTTTATGAAGTTCGTGAAACTGCACTTTCATGCACACTTCACCGCAATGCTGATGGCAGTGCTTTTCGGATGCAGCTGTCTGACGGGATGCAGCAGTCAAAAAGAGGGGGACTCTGCAGATCTTTCGGGTAATTCCGCTACAGAAACGGAAGAACAGACCGAAACCACTCCCGTTAGCACTACGGAGCATCAATCAGAGGAGGGGGACAAAATTCAAATGACAATCGGAAATGCAGCCGAGATCGCAGCGGACATAAAGATCGGCTGGAATCTCGGAAACACACTGGACTGCTATGATGTGACATGGACAGTCAAAGACCATGAAACTGCATGGGGCAATCCCAAAACCACCAAAGCCATGATTGACGCAGTCAAAGCGGCTGGTTTCAATGCAGTACGAATTCCGGTTTCGTGGACCGATCATATCACCGACGACGGCATGATCGACGAAAGCTGGATGGACAGGGTGCAGGAGGTCGTGGATTATTCCATGGACAATGACCTGTATACTATTATAAATGTACATCACGATGACTACACGTGGCTCAATCCCACTTACAGCGATGAAGCGGCTGTCACGGAAAAGCTTGTGACCATCTGGGAACAGATCGCAGAACGCTTCAAGGACTATGACACCAAGCTCCTGTTTGAAGGCATGAACGAACCGAGAGTCGTGGGCAGCACCTACGAATGGTCGGGCGGCACCGCCGAGGAACGTGAAGTGATCAACCACCTGCTGCAGGCATTCGTGGATACCGTTCGTGCATCCGGCGGCAACAATTACGCCCGCACACTGATCGTCACAACGCACGCCGCCTCCATTACCGGCGAGGCAGTCAAGCATCTGGAACTTCCGGATGACGGCAACCTCATCGTTTCCATTCACAGCTATGCCCCGTGGAAATTCACAACACTGGAATATCCCGAGGAAACCGATTTTACGGACAGCGGCAGGGCGGAGATCGACAAGGGGCTGGATTTTCTGTACGGCACCTTCGTCTACAACGGCATTCCTGTTTTCATCTGCGAATTCGGTGCTGAAAACAAGGACAATGCAGCGGAACGTGCAGAGTATTATTCTTATTATGTGGAAGCTGCCGCAGAACGTGGTATCCCCTGCTTTATCTGGGATAACGGCAAGGAGAATGGCTACGGTCTGCTCAACCGCAGAGAATGCACATGGTACGACAGTGCGATCATTGAGGGAATGATGGCGGCTGTGGAATAAATGGCTATGTTATGGTAAAAGTATCCGAAAAGCCGGTTTCGGATTTGGACAAAACGTAGAATTTTATATATGCACCAAAATTTGAGTAAAGTTTTGGTGCATTTTTATGCGTTTTGTGGTATGATAGAAATAGTATATGATAGCATGATGCTGCATAGAATCTATGGTTCTGATACTAATTCTCAATCAAACTACTCCAATAGTTTGATTGAGAGCGTGTGCTGACGCACCCGCCA
>JAZNUR010000139.1:0-7869 GCA_045592405.1 Oscillospiraceae bacterium | reverse complement strand
AGTTGTTATCAGGTCTTGTCTTCCTAAGACCGCTTGGCCTCCGACTTATCGCACCGCCCATGCAGAGCATCTTCACCCGTGCACATTCGCCCTCCTCCAGCATATCAAGCGTTCGTATCCTATCTTCCATGTAAATCTCCTTAGCAATGGAGTGCCCGCACCGTGAGAGCCGGCTTTCCCTCTCACTTCATTATATGCGGGCATGAAAGATGTGTCACTTCGCCTGACCTATATGATAAAAGCCGTCGTCGTAAGCCCAGAGCTTTGTCCGCAGACCATTGCTGCCGAATGTCATCTGCACTCGGCAGATACTGGATTCCGGCAGAAATTCACCGAAACTCACCCTGTCACAGATTTCCTCATTGGCAAAGCCATTGTACACCACATACCTTGCTTTGCCGCCCCTTTGCGAAAACAGATTGCGGAATACCAGTGCCTGATCGGGATCATACAAATACTGTTTGTCCATCTTGATCTGCTTGTGGCGGACGATTTCCGCTGCCGCCGCTGCGGGATTTTCCAGACGATACGCATCATAATTATCCTCAATATCCGCCATATGGTACATACTCACGAGCTTTGTCATGTCCTGCACCACGCCGTATTCCAGCACCTGACTGCTGTCGGGGGCTGTCAGTTTCGGGTTGTTATGCGGCGTAAGCCGCACAGTGTTCATGTGGATATACGGGTAATTTCCCGACAGCTTGTACCCGAAATTCACGATGCTGTCCCAGATACTCGCCCCGTCCTTGACGAAAATATATCCCGTGCCCTCATAATCCTCATAGTAGACGTTTGGGAACGTGTAAAATCCCGTCATCAGCCTGCCGATCGTCATGTCAAAATGCAGTCCCGGCACGATTTCATTCTGTGCCAGCACCGAAGTGAAGCTCCTTGATTTGACCTGCACAAACGTTCTGCCGTCACGCCGATACTGACGGACGCTGTCCACCAGTCCCATAAAAATACGGTAATCTCGGTGATACAGCTGCACCGACGTCACATTCCCGTAATCCTCCCCCTGCGACACAAATGTTGCCGTCACCTGCGTGAAAGGCGTGTACGCCTCACGCTCCAGCGTGACGGCAAGGCACTCCGATTCCATTACATAATCCTCGCCCGACTGCAGGCGAAGCACAAACCTGTTGATCATGCGTCATCCTCCTGTGCAAGCGTCGGAGGAGCCGCCGTATAAAATACCAGTGTGACTGCCGTATCCGTCCGATTCTCGCTGACCGTGTAACCGCAGAGTCTTGCCTGCGAAAACACAAGCCCACGCACCGTCACATCCTCCTGTATGCCGTCATTGAGCTGCTTTGCCAGTGCCGCTGTCACCGCCGCCGCATCCTGTCCGGATGCCAGCTTTCCCTCCATCGTCAGCCTCGTTCCCTTCGGGAAACTCGCTGTGACGGCGGCAAGGTTATCCGCCGTGCACTGTTCTTTCAGTACACAGGTTCCCGCCGTTTTGTAGGCGGAAAGATACAGCGTGACGCCGCACACCGTCACGGGAAAGCATTTCAGCGGCTGTAAGATCACTTCCGTCATGCCGATTCCTCCGTTTCTCCGATACAGAACGCACCATGCAGACGGAAGGTTCCGCCGCACACCATGCGTTCAAGCTTGAGATCAATCTTCGGGGAATGTGCGTCAAATTTGAGAAACACACAGTCCGCCCCCAGCATTGCAGGCACGATCCTCTCAAAGAAAAACCGCACCGTATCCTGCGGATCCTCCAGCATCGGCGTGAGCAGATCCACACGCAGCTCCGCCGTAAACGGATATACCGCACCATTCCTTGCAGGGAAGGCATCCCCGAACTCCATCTTCTGCACAGAAATCACCGTGAACAGCCTGCGGGATTTCTTCTCCACGGACACTGCGTCAAAGGAAGTATATACCTCCCGTATGCCGCTGTTTTGCAGACGTTCCAGCACCATCCGATACAACTCCTGCATGGCAATTCCCCCTATACACCTTCAAATACAAATTCATCATCACACAGCAGATCGCTGCAGAGTGCCTGATAGGAACGTACCAATCGGAAAGCAAACTGAAACTGCTGTTCATCGTCGGACTGACGGGCGATCGTACCGGCATAGGTTGCCAGAGCCTTTTTCCTCGCACCGTGCATCTGCGTGTAATGCAGATTGGCAACGCCGGCAGCAAGGTAGTTCAGGCGAACATCCGTACTGTCCGCACCCGCACGCAGCTTTGCCTTCACTTCACGAATCGCCGACTGCAGCAGCGGCATATGCTGCTGCATATCTTCTTCCCCGGAAAACAGGGAAAAGAGCGAACCGATCATATGCATATTCATGTTGTTTCCTCCTTTTCGGATGATTTGGGTTTCGCCCCCACTTCCGACCGATTTTTTACGGATGATCGCAAGCGAGCAGAAAGCGAAACCCACAATTCATGATAATTCCGGAAATAGCAAGGCGGATTCATCCCATAGAACCCACAACGCCTAACAGCAGAATTCCTCCACCGCCGCCGTGCATTCGCCCATGAGCTGCACCTGCGGCACACCGCTTTGTTCGGCAAGCAGCTCCTGTCTGAATCCCATCAGCTCCTGCAGATCCATCTTTTCCGCCGCCATGCACAGTGCCTTGGACACCGCACCGCTTTTGGCTCTGCCGCAGAGCTTCACAACCTCGGCTCGAAGCATCTCCTCCGCCTGAGAGAGGAGTTTTGCCTGTTCCTCGTATTTTTTCTCAAGTTCCATTGTTTCACCATCCTTTGCACGATAAAACTTCGTTACCCCCGCCGCCACCTGTGCAGGCACCGCAACGAAGCTCCATTCATACGCATCCCTGATGTCGTCAAGAATCGTGTGGCAGAACTTTTCGCCATACGTTCTGCCGTTCACATGACCGCAGGCGGATTCCCGTCTGTCCGCACCGCAGACGGAGCAGGTATGCTTTGCGGCACTGCAGGACACGCTTACTTCCTTCTTGATTCCGCCCTCGATCTCACAGATCAGATCGGCATTTGCCTGTGTTCGCACCATATACGCCTGTGCCTTCAGGCAGACATACGGTCTGCCGTCGGAGGTTTTCTTCTGCGGATCACGCACGATCTCCGTATCAAAAATTCTCGCTGTCTGACCGCTGCTTCTGGGATCGTGGTCGAAAATCCCCGTTTTTCCGATAAAAAGTCCCTTCATCTGTTCAAGTGCCGCTTCCGAAAAGCATTCTCCGTCCCTGTCGATGTCGTTGTCACACAGAATCACATCGAACAGGTAGACTTCCTCCGCAGTCAGTTCTCTGCGGGTGAATCGGTTGATCTTGCTGAGTTTGTCTTTCATATGGTTCCCTCCTTTGTAGAGATTGTAGGGGACGCCGTCCCCCATATGCTCCCAATGCGGCAAAGCCGCATCGGGAGCGAATTGTCAGCGGCGACTCGCTGCCCCCACAAAAATTACAGCTTCAGCATCTGCACAGCATCCGCAATGAGCGTGCGGAATCCCGCATTCACGGAAACCGCAATGCAGTCAAGCTGACGATCAATGAGCTTGTCGGTTTCAAGCACGACGTCGCTGCTCTGAATCTGCTCCAGTGCAAAGTCCTTGTCGATGCCCAGCACCACCGTATCATCGAGCTGCGGACACTTGACAAGCTTTGCACCGAACGGCAGGCGAATCTCACTGGCTTCCTCGGAAGAAGCCTCGATCATCTGGTTCATCACCAGAATATCCGCCATCACCGCAGGGGAAGCCAGAACGGTCGTCAGATTGCAGCCTTCGAACTTGCCATACAGAGCCGCAAGGTCGGAATACGCAAGCTCGCCGCCTGCCTTGGTGATCGCACCTGCGGCAGAAGCCGTTTTCAGCACGGAAACTGCTTCATTTACCACGCTGTCCGCAAGCTGTCTGCCCACTCTGCGAAGCATCAGACCGAACACATCCAGACGCTGCTGGCGAACCGCCTCATAGGACGCATGGATGACTCTGCCGTACTTGGAAAGCGTCACAACATCGTCACTCTCCATGATTGCGGAAGCAGGCATTTCCTCGCCCGCCGCTGTAATGGTATATTCCTCGGAATCCGTCAGACTGCAGCCCTGATAGCGATTGGATTCACTTCTGGAAACCACCGCCACCATATCGGAAAGCACCGCTTCCTGCATACCCTGCATCACGGAACGTCTGACAAATTCGGGGAACAGCACGGCACTTTCCGTCGTAGTGAAGAACTTCTCCACCCTGTCACAGAACGGGCCGTTCACACGGATGTCGAAACGCTTAAGCTGACGCTCATAGGCGTCGAGCTTTGCAAGCGGCGTCTGTGCATACTGTGCCGCAGGATCCTGTTCCTCCAGTGCCTGCAAAAAGCTCTTGTTTGCCAGATGATACATACCCTTTTCCAGTTTTACATCGTTGTACATAGATTTTCCTCCTTTTATTGGTTGGAACAGCTGCATAACCAAGGGCAGTGTTCCATGGTTTCTGCCAAGAATGTGTTCTTGTATTTCTAACGTTTTTCCTTTCTCCCCCGTAGGGGGAAATTGGAAAAACGCCATGGGATTCCAAAGGGATATACATCCCTTTGGCAGGGGGTCAGGGGGACGGCGTCCCCCTGTTATCCACCCTGCTCTCAATCTCCAATGCCTGTGCATTGTGCAGTCTTGCCAGTGCAAGCTCCGCTTCATCCTGAAGATTGATATAATCCCAGACCACTCTGACCTGCGACTGTGAACCGCACAGCTGCAGGAACATTCGGGCGATCCTGCATATCACAGGTTCGAGAATCCGCCTGTAGTACTCCAGCTCCGAAGTCAGAATATCTGCCTGCTGTGCGGACATTCGCTCCGTGGACGACCAGTTCAGCCCCAGCAGAAACGGCGGAATCGAAAGCTTTGAGAGAATCTGCTCCAGAAGCTGTCTGACGGGAATCTCCGTTTCAGGCATCCGGCATTCCGCACCGATCACCTTGATTTCCACATCTCCCACAGCCACGAAATCACGAACCTCGCCGCATCTTGCGGCGTGCATCCCGTCCGCCCATTCCTTTGCGATCTGCTTTGCACGATCTCCCGCATACGCCATTTCCGCAGGATCATTCGACGGATGGTACGTCACCGCATAACGCACATTGCCTGCACGGTCAAAATTCTGCCCCACCGATTCGTAGATCCGAAGCAGGATCTCGGCAAACACCGGAATTCCCTGCAAAAGCGACACACCGTACACCCCGCCATCCGGCGGCTTGAGTGCGGAAAACAGAATCCGCTCCGGATACGGCAGCCGGATTTCCTCCTCCCCACGCCGCAGCACATACTGACGCTCCATCGGGGAATTTCCGGCTTTCACCGCCACATCCTTCACTCTGCCGTTCCACAGACCTGCCACGCACAGCCCCTCACGGTCAAGCACGATCTCACCCACGGCATTGCCATAGACCAAAAGACTGTCCAGATAGCTGTCAATGAAGCTGTAGATCGACTGCCCCGTCAGTCCCACGGGGACTTCACGCAGAAACCGATCAAGCTGTGCCTGCATCGACGCATCCGCACACTCGACGGTGAATGAGCCGATCAGACGTACCATCTTGGAAATTGCCGCATCCACCAAAGGCACTGTTCGGCGTACCTTTTCAAACAATTCATAGGTATACAGCTGCACGGGAAATTCCCGTACCGCCGTACAGCCCTGCGTCTGAATCGCCGTCGCTTCCGGCGGCTTCGCCTTTCTTCGTTTGAATCGCACATAATCACCCCTTTCCTTCCTTAAAAGGGGAGCGGGCTTTGCCCGGTTCCCCTGCCTTACACTCCCACAAACCGCCGCCCACACGCCCCCAAACCTTCGCTGTCCCGTCCTTTCATCTTGACAAACTCAACGCCACAAAGCCCTCATCCTGCTTGCCGCAGAGGATCGTTGACACGAAATACCGCATATCGTCCATTGCGTGATCGTGCTCCTTTTTCGGAGCATCCCCCACAGCACTGTCATTCCAGCAGTACTGGGAAAATTCACGAAGAATGTCGCTGCATCCTGCCGCAAAGCGAAGCCTGTCCGCCTGCAACGCATCACTCACCTGACGAATTCCCGAAAGCACGTCGTTTTTTGCACGCATCACACGGAATTTCCCGTGCTTTGCAATGCACGCAATAAAGCTTGCCGCCGACGGATCGACCACCACGCATTCAATATGCAGATCCCCCGCAAGCTGCACAAGCCCCTCATAGTGCTCCTCGTCCGTGCGTGAAATTCCCTCACGCCTTGCCGCATAATAGTACTCCCGAATGCGGTACCACACGCCGTCCGATTCCCCCCAAAGTCCCATGGAGGTGGGATTCACCGTGCCGTAATCGCACGAGATGACATACCTCGAACACTGTGGGATCTCCTTTGCCACATAACGTTTCTTGTCGAACATCGGGTAGACCAGTCCCTCCGAAACCGTCCATTTTCCCAGCACAAAGCGATCGTAGAACACACCGCCGTACATACGGCGGTAACGCTCCTTCACACGCTCCGAAAGGGAAGGGTTGTCATCCATCGTGAAATGCAGGTACAGCACACGCTTTTCCTCGCATTTTTTGATCCACTCCCGATAGAACCAGTGGTACGGATGTTCGGGATTGCAGTTAAACCAGAGCTTCGCCCCTGCCACCGAGCATCTTGCCAAAGCCTGTTCTATGAAGGAACGAGGCATCAGTGCTGCCTCGTCGAACAATACACCGCACAGCGTCATACCCTGAATCAGAGCCGCCGAGCCCTCGTCCTTGCCGCCGAACAAGTAAAATCGGTTGGTTTTCCCAAGCACGGTAATGTCCACATAATGCCTGCTCACACGGGAAATACAGCGAAACCCCGTATCTTCAAGCACCTGCAGCAGGGGTCTGACCAGATTGCGTTCCAGTGACGTAATGGTTTTGCCGCAGATGGCAAACGTCCCCTTGTCAAAGCACGTCATTGCCCAGCACACGAATCCCAGCGACATGGAAAGCGTCTTACCGCTTCGCACCGCCCCATCGCAGATAACCGCATCCATTGCACGGTACTGCGGCATTGCCCACCACCGCAGAGCGAGCCGCTGTTTATCGGAAAATCGGCTAAACCGCATGATTCTCCGCCCCCGTCAACGCTTCAAGCAGGCTTGCTGCCGCCGCACCGTTCTGACCGGAATTGGCGTATTCATAGAGTTTTTCGAGTGCCTTGAGCCTGTCAAAGAACCGCACCTCAACGCCTCCGCCCTTATCCCTCTTGATTTCGGAAACGTTGAAAAGATTCATGCCCGCAAGCGTTTCCGCCGAAGGCATTTCATCACAGAATGCCAGCCGCACTGCATCATTGACATCCCCAAACGCCAGTTTCCGCAGTCCCTCCGTAACAAGCTCGGTGTCATTCTTCTTTCTTGCCATATCCGACCTCCTCTCACCCAAACACCCCCAAAAACAAAAGGTTGCACATTCCGGTACAACTGCGGAGCCCGCAGGGGCGATTTTTCCTATCAGGGTTTGCCATTATATTCCCAATCGCAATGCACCTTTGCCTGCGGCAAGCGGTGCAAAGCTGATTTCAGCAATAAGGCCGCCGCCAAAGGCGGCTTCAATGCAGCATATCAGAGCAACTGCACAGCCCCCAGGGGCGATTTTTCCTATCAGGGTTTGCCATTATATTCCCAATCGCAATGCACCTTTGCCTGTGGCAAAGGCAGTGAAGAGGAAGTGCGAAGCGGCGGGAATCCGCCGAAGTCGGGGGCCAAGCGGGCTTAGGAAGACAACATTCACACACAACTCCTTGGCTCACAGAACGACATGGCTACGATCCGACTTCAGGGTTTGCCATTATATTCCCAATCGCAATGCACCTTTGCCTGTGGCAAAGGCAGTGAAGAGGAAGTGCGAAGCGGCGGCAATCCGCCG
>JAZNUR010000138.1:0-3100 GCA_045592405.1 Oscillospiraceae bacterium | reverse complement strand
CCATACTGATATATTATTATCATAGCACAAAATCTTCCAAGTGTCAAATGTTTTTTGTGTTTTTTCGGGAGTTGCAGTGATTTTTTACAGTTTTTCTTTCCGTCGAAAAATGATGCTTCTGTCACCTTCTTATAAAGTTGTATCGAAATATACAACTCGACTTGCAAAGTGCGTTTTGATGAAACGATTTTTCTGATACCAAATGCATCCATCCGTTCTTCACATACATTCGTTTACAGATTTACAAATATTGCGCAATACTGCGAATCGTTTCATCCTCATTTTATCATCCTCACGAAAGGGGGAAAGAACATGATGGATGCCATCAAACGTGATGCGGCGCTTCTTGGTGCAATTGCGGGGTTTCTCTGGGGCGAACCGGACGGATTGCTGCTTGCACTGATCAGCTTTATCTCAATTGATTATCTGACGGGCGTGATCGTTGGGTTTGTGACCAAACAGCTTTCCAGCAACGCCGGATTCATCGGACTTGCACGAAAAGGGCTGATTCTTGCCATCGTTGCTGTGGGGCACATTGTGGATGTTCATGTGCTCGGAAGCGGTACATCGGTATTCCGCTCAGCAGTGATTGGCTTTTATCTTGCAAACGAAGGAATGAGCATTATCGAAAATACCGCTAAATTGGGAATGCCGTTTCCGGACAAGCTGAAAGAAGCGTTCAAACAATTAAAGGGAATGAATCAAGACGAAAACAAGGAGGACTAACCATGAAGAAGTTTTATGAAAGAATCATTGCGCACCCGAGGTTTCTGGGCAGGCTGGCCACCTCCTACGCCGAACTCACCGCCGACACCGCCGCAGACATGCCGGATCCAGCAGATCATCCTGAGTGGGAGGTTGGCAGTGAGCTTCTGGTGCTGGAGGACGGCGGCAGCAGGTACAGACTGAGTAATTCCCGTGAATGGGTAAAGGTAAATTTTAATACGGGTCAGGGAGGAGGTGAACAAGGACCACAAGGGGAGCAAGGACCTCAAGGCGAAAAAGGCGATGACGGTTACACGCCTATTCGTGGCGTGGATTACTGGACGGAATCGGACGTTGATACGATCAACGCTGAATCTCAGGCGTATATCGTCGATGAAATGGCAAAACGTGCACAGATCGAACCCGAATTCTCCGAAAGTCTTGACTGGCTGAATGCAAACGGCGACACAAGCAAGCTGTATGTGCTGCCGGATGGGTATATCTATGCATATATGGTAACTGAAGTGTCAGAGGGCGGATATGATAACAAAGCCATTCCGGATGCGGACAACACGACCGACAGCACAAAGTGGGTAAATGGCTACAGGATTTCTTCAAGTGGCATCTCCACTGAATCAGGAACAACTCTTTCTAACAAGATTTACTGTGCTTTAGGTGAAAAGGTAAGAGTGAAAGGCGTGAATTTCCGTACGAGCAAAGACAGATACGGTTGCTTTAACTCCGCTGATACCGCATTAGTAAGCGGCCTCGGATACGTATCTGCCGGATCTACAGCTTTCGTTGAAGTAACGCAAGAGGCAGACGGAGTTTATGTATTTACGCCGATCAAAGATGGTGAGACGGTTAAACAGTCATATATGCGTTTTGCTTTTGAAACCCCGACAAGTCCGGAAGATGTGATCATCACAGTAGAGCAGCCTATTGTGGAGCCTACCATCACACGGACGTACGCTTGGGCAAACACAAATCACGCTTTTGTCCCTGCAGATTATGAAGACAGAGTTGTTAGTCTTGAAAAAGACACAAAAGAAGCGAAAAACGACATTTCCGGCTTAAAAACGGACGTTTCCGCCTTAGAAATGAAGGTCGAAAATATCGGAGCAACGAATATCCCAGAATATTGGAAAGGACATATTGAAGCAAAGATTAAAACAATAAAAAATTTCCACAAACAATATGGGAAAGATTGTTTTTCTTTTGTGTTAATGGCTGATACCCATTATCCGTCTAACCTTGGCAAAGTATCACCACTGCTTGCAAGAAAAATCATGGATGAAGCCGATATCAAGTATGCAATCCATGTGGGTGACTGGCAGACAAGAGGATGTCATAGCACAAAGGAGCTATTGATCGCAGAAAACGAGGCAATAGAGTCATGGATTGCAACGATTCGTGACCGTCTGCTTGTGCAGCAAGGGAATCACGATGGTTCATACGGCTTGCTTGACAGGGACGGAGACGGGACGTATGACAATAGCGGTAAAGTTCCTGCCGAAAGAGAGACGTATGTTCACAACTTGACACCGCAAGAACTGTATGATTTTGCATATCGCAAAGTTGGAATGATAGGAAACGTTCGCTTTGATAACACAGGAACTGCTTACTATATTGACGATACAGCTAACAACGTCCGCTATATTGGCTTGAACACACAACAGAATGATTACGAACTGCAAGCAGATGGAACACAATTATATCCCAAAATGTGGATTATGCGATTTACTCAGCCGCAATTCGACTTCCTTACCGAGGAAGCACTTGTCAAGGGTGTGACGGAAAAAACAAAAATTGTTATTTTTGCCCACGTTCCCACAACGCAAGAAATCGGCGACCGTGATGTTATGAACGGCGTACTGAATGCGTATAAAAACCGGACAACATACAGCGGAAGTTATACTGGTGTATACGGATACGACGCCGTTTCAGTGGATGTTGACTTCACAAGTGCAAAAGGCACTTTAGTTGGTTACTTTCACGGTCACACACACGTTGATTCAGTTAACACGTCTTACGGATTCGATCTTATCGGCACCCGATGCGATGCTGCCGAAGAAAATGACGCTGTCTTGAAAACTGAAAGAGTTGCCGGAACTATAACTGAGCAATCTTTTGACGTGTTTACGGTTACGCCTGATAAAATTTTTGCGACAAAAATTGGTGCAGGCGTTGACCGTGAAATCTCATACTAAGGAGGAAAATTATGACCATCACAGAAAAACTGCTGACCGTCAACCGGTACAGCCGTCCCGGAACGAAACGTAAGGAAACAACCAAGATTGCGGTGCATTACGTTGCGAACCCGAAATCCACGGCAATTGCAAACCGCAATTACTTCGAGAACAACAGGCTCACGAAGAATTCTGTTTCCAGCAAT
>JAZNUR010000137.1:0-48424 GCA_045592405.1 Oscillospiraceae bacterium | reverse complement strand
TTGATTCGCAGTACTGCGGACGCTGATATGCGGATGAAGGAAAAAACTGTACGTATGGTGCGGCTTTCTGAGCGATTTTTGTCACGGGAGCTGCATTGTTCCGTCACCGTCAAACAGCAGCAGGTTGTCAATGCTCTGCAGGAGTACGGTGTGCTGGAAGAGAAGGAAGTGTGCTACCTTTGCGGTGTGACATCTGCGGTGGTGCAGCGGCTTGTGAAGAATGGGGTTGCCGAGCGTTTTGAAAGACAGGCGAGCGATGTGGAATCGGAAACCTGTGAGGTTCAGGATTCTCCGGAAATCCGGCTTTCACCGCAGCAGCAGAACGTATTTGATGAGATCGCTCCGCATCTGGAAACGAATGCACCGAAATGCTTTCTCCTGCATGGTGTGACGGGCAGTGGAAAAACCTCCGTGTTTGAGGCGTTGATTGCAAGAACGCTTTCCCTCGGAAAATCCGTCCTGATGCTCCTGCCGGAGATCGGGCTGACACCACAGACCGTGAAACGCTTTTCCGCAAGATTCGGCGGACGGATCGCTGTGATGCACAGCAGTTTGTCACTCGGTGAGCGTAAGCGTTCCTACGAACGTGTGCGAAACGGGCAGGCGGATCTTGTCATCGGCACAAGATCGGCGGTTTTTGCCCCTTTGCAGAATATCGGACTCATCATTATGGATGAGGAGGGGGAACGTTCTTATAAATCCGACGCAGCTCCGAGATTCGATACCATTCAGGTGGCGAAATACCGCTGCCGCATTCATGGTGCGGTACTTCTGCCGGCGTCAGCAACACCGACGCTGGAAAGCTATTATTTTGCCAAAAAGAATGTGTATCAGCTTCTGGAAATGACGGAACGCTACGGAAATGCACCGCTTCCCACGGTGGAAGTAGCGGATATGAACGAGGAGCGTCTGCAGGGAAACGATACGGAATTCAGCACCCTGCTGACACAGGCACTGCAGGAAAATCTGGAGCGTGGCGAGCAGAGCATATTGCTGCTTAACCGCCGAGGTTATCATACCATTATCAGCTGCTGCACCTGCAATCAGCCCGTGTATTGTCCGAATTGTTCCATTCCCATGACATACCATAAATCCGATCATAATCTGCATTGCCATTATTGCGGTGCAATCCGGCGTATGCCGGAGAGTTGTCCGACCTGCCATGGCGAGCATCTGCGGAAAATGGGATTTGGTACGCAGAGGCTGGAGGATGAGCTGACAACACGTTTTCCGGGAGCAAGAATACTCCGCATGGATGCGGATACGACAACATCCCGTTTTGCCTATGAAAAAAGCTTTGAGGCGTTCAAAAACGGTGAATATGACATTATGCTTGGCACACAGATGATCGGTAAGGGGCTGGATTTCCCGAATGTCACGCTCGTTGGCGTGCTTTCAGTGGATAAGGCATTGTTTTCGGGGGATTTCCGCAGCTATGAACGGACGTTTGCCCTGATTACACAGGTTGTCGGACGTGGCGGCAGGGGCGGAAAAGCCGGCAGAGCCATTCTGCAGACGTTTTTACCCGACCATTATGTGCTGCGTCTTGCGGCACAGCAGGATTATCTCGGCTTTGCCCGTGAGGAGCTTGCTATCCGCAAACAGCTTCTGTTTCCGCCGTTTTGTGATGTGTGCGTCATCGGTATCAGCGGTGAGACAGAATCCGAAGTGCAGACAGCTGCGGAAAAATTTGTGATTTGCATGAAAGAGGAGCTGGATGTGCAGAAGGAAAAGCTCCCCCTGCGTGTGCTCGGTCCCGTACCTTGCACCTATGGGAAGATCAATGGAAAATACCGTTACCGTATCATTATCAAATGTAAAAATACCCAACAGTTCCGTAATTTTATGCGTGACGTGCTGAAAAATGCAGGAAGTGTGAGAGAAACGGCACGGGTACATATTTATGCGGATATGAATGGCAGTATCGGCATATAATTTGGGAGGAGTACTATGGCGATCAGAAGAATCGTAACAAAAGAAGACAGCATTCTGAAAGCAGTCTGCAAGCCGGTTGAGGTGTTTGATGAAAAGCTTGCACAGCTGCTGGATGATATGCATGAAACATTGGCGAAGGCAGAGGGACTTGGTCTTGCCGCACCGCAGGTCGGCATCCGCAGACGTGTGGCACTTGTGGATACGGGCGAGGGAATTCTGGAATTTATCAATCCGGTGATCCTGAAGATAAGCGGCAAACAGCGTGATATTGAGGGCTGTCTGTCCTGCCCCGAGGAATGGGGTTATGTGGTTCGTCCGAACAAGTGCAAGGTGCGTGCACAGAACAGAAACGGTGAGTTCTATGAGGTTTCGCTGACAGGGCTTGCGTGCCGCTGTGCCTGCCATGAGATTGACCACCTTGACGGACATCTGTTCTTGGAACTGGTGGATGAATTTGTAGTGGATACTGAAGGAGAATAAGATGAAGACGATGAAAATTGTATTCATGGGTACTCCCGATTTTGCTGTGCCTTGCCTTGCGGCACTGAATGGATGCGGAGCTGACGTTGCAGCGGTATTTACGCAGCCGGACAAGCCCAGCGGCAGAAAATACAAGCTTATTCCCACGCCTGTAAAGAAGAAGGCACTGGAACTGGGAATTCCCGTGTACCAGCCGCTTTCCCTGCGTAAGGGGGAGGATGCACAGCAGGCAATGAAGATTCTGGAAGAAATACAGCCCGACTGCATCGTGGTTGCAGCGTACGGACAGATTCTGCCGAAGGCGATACTGGAGCTTCCTCGTTACGGCTGTGTGAATGTGCACGCTTCTCTTTTGCCGAAATATCGTGGTGCAGCACCCATTCAGCGGTGTATTCTGAACGGCGAAACGGAAACGGGCGTGACCATCATGCAGATGGCGGAGGGGCTGGATACAGGAGATATGCTCGTAAAGGGCAGCCTTGCCATCGGTGAAAACGAAACTGCATCCGAACTGCACGACCGCCTTTCCGAGCTTGGTGCAAAGCTCATTGTGGATGCTCTGCAGGGCATCAAAGCGGGTACGATCACACCCGAGCAGCAGGATGACGAACAATCCTGCTATGCGGCAATGATCACCAAGGATATGTCCGCACTGGATTTTACAAAACCGGCAGTACAGCTCCACCGCACGATCTGTGCACTGACAGGCTTTACAATGATGGAGGGCAAGCGATTCAAGGTGTTCCGCAGCAAGCTCGGTGACAAGACGGGAACTGCACAGGCAGGCACCATTCTGGATGCACAGCATCTTCTGGTACAGTGCGGAGAGGGTACGACAATATATTTGACAGAAGTACAGATTGAAGGCGGCAAACGCCTGCAAACATCGGATTTTGTCCGTGGTAAGAAAATTACCGACGGACAGAAGCTTGGCGAATAGGATTCCGTGTGAATCCAGATAGAAAGGATTTTATAGTATGGATCTGTTTTTGTTGATTGTGCCTCTGATCATCTGCATCGTTGCCCAGATCAATGTGCAGCGTACCTATTCAAGATACCATAAGGTGCGTAATGCCAGAGGTCTGACGGGTGCAGAGGTTGCAAGGCAGATTCTTGACAACAATGGATTAAGCCACGTGAGAGTGGAAATGGTTCGTGGAGAACTCACTGACCATTTTGACCCGAGAGCGAACGTAGTGTGTCTTTCCGATAGTGTGTATAACGAAACTTCCGTTGCCGCACTGGGGGTAGCCGCACATGAATGCGGTCATGCAGTACAGCACGCAGAAAGCTACGGCCCGATCGTGCTGCGTTCCCATCTTGTGCCGATCACAAATTTCTGCTCCAGAGCGTGGTATCTGACATTTTTGATCGGTTTGTTTTTCAGCAACACACCAATTGGCAGAAGTCTCATCACATTCGGTGTTCTGCTGTTTGCCGTAGTCGCTTTGTTTCAGCTGGTGACGCTGCCTGTTGAATTCAACGCAAGCAGCCGTGCATTGGCAATCCTCGAAACGCAGGGCTTTCTCGAAGGCAGGGAGATGGACGGTGCACAGGCAGTTCTGAAGGCAGCCGCCCTGACATATGTGGCGGCACTGCTGCATTCCCTGATGCAGCTGCTGCGTCTGATTCGTATTGCGAGGGACTGATGGAGAGTGCAAGATATCTGGCAGTACAGCTTCTGGGGCGAACCGAGGAGGATGGGAGCTATTCCAACCTCCTGCTTGATAAGACACTGGCTGCTTCAAAGCTGTCGCCGGCAGATAAAAAACTTTGTTCGCAGCTGTATTACGGCGTGATGGAACGCCGGCTGACGCTTGATCATGTTGTGCGGTGTTACAGTAAAAAAACGCCCGAAAAGCTGGATTCCGTGATTCGGAATATCCTGTATCTGGGAATTTATCAGCTTGCGTACTGTGAAAAGATTCCCGATCGGGCTGCGGTCAACGAAAGCGTGCTGCTTGCAAAACAGTTTAAAAAAACAAGTGCGTCGGGGTTTGTCAATGCTGTATTACGCAGCTTTCTGCGTGATGAAAAGCGGATACAAATGCCGAAGGATCAATGGAAGGCGATGGAGGTGCAATATTCTGCACCGAAAGCACTGATCCGCAGGGTAGTGCAGGAACATGGCAGGGAATTTGCAGAGGTGTTCTTTGCGGACAGCCTGAAAACACCGCCCACTACCATCCGCCTCAATCCCTTAAAGGGTACACAGGAGGATCTGGAACAGGCGGGTCTTTCCCCTGTGAAGTGCAATCGGCTCGATCACGCCTACACGGTGACCTGTACGGATATCCGCAGTCTTGCGGCATTCCGGAATGGAATGTTCCATGTGCAGGATTTGTCCTCGCAGCTGTGCTGTGCGATCCTTGCACCGCAGGCAGGGGAAACCGTGCTGGATATGTGTGCCGCACCCGGCGGAAAAAGCTTCACCATTGCAGAATGGATGGAAAATACAGGCAGGCTGCTGGCGTTCGATCTGCATGAGCATCGTGCGGATCTGATTCGCAGCGGTGCACAGCGGCTGGGGCTTACCTGCATTGAAGCAAGGACGGGTGATGCGTCCCGATATGATCCGGAAATGCCGCAGGCGGACAGGATTCTTTGCGATGTGCCGTGTTCCGGACTTGGGGTGATTCGCCGAAAGCCCGAGATCAAATACAAGCCGCTTTCGGAATTTGAGACGCTTCCCGAGATCCAGTATGCCATATTGGAAAATGCGGCACGCTACTTAAAAGCGGGCGGAACACTTGTGTATTCCACCTGTACCATTCTCAAGGCGGAGAACGAAGAAGTGGTGGAACGGTTTCTCGGATCGCATCCGGAATTTGAGCTTGTCCCGCTGACGGAATTCGGCTTTGCCGAAGGCTGGGCGACCTTTTCCGTTTTGTATGATAACTGCGACGGTTTCTTTGCCGCTCGGATGAGAAAACGGGGGTGACGGCATGGAAAAACGAGACATTCTTTCGATGAATCTTGCGGAGCTGACGGCGGCTGTCGGGGAACTCGGACAGCCCAGATACAGGGCTGCACAGATCTATCGGTGGCTGCATGAAAAAAAAGTCAATGATTTTTCCGAAATGTTGGATTTGCCGTCGGCACTTCGTACAAAGCTGGATGTTGAATATTGTATAAAACACCTATTTGTTGCAAGAAAGCTTGAATCTTGCATGGATAATACGGTAAAATACTTATATAGGCTTTCCGACGGACAGCACGTGGAAACAGTTCTCATGTCCTATCGCCACGGATGGCGGCTTTGCATCTCTACACAGGTGGGATGCAAAATGGGCTGTCAGTTCTGTGCATCCACGATTGCAGGTTATGTGCGGAATCTGACACCATCCGAAATGCTCCTGCAGATTGATGAAACGGAGCGTGATGCGGGTGTAACCGTGTCCGGCATTGTGCTGATGGGAATCGGCGAGCCGCTGGACAATTTTGAGAATGTAATGCGTTTTCTGGAGCTGCTCTCCGATCCGCAGGGACGGCAGATGAGTTTGCGGCACGTAACGCTTTCCACCTGCGGCATTGTCCCGAAAATGCGGGAGCTTGCCGACAGGCAGACGGGACTGACACTTGCGGTTTCCCTGCACAATCCAACGGATGCGGGACGCAGTGCGGTGATGCCCGTGAACCGCCGCTATCCGCTCTCAGAGCTGATGGAGGCGTGCAAGTATTATTTTTCCCGCACGGGCAGGCGAGTTACGTTTGAGTATGCTGTGATGCAGGGAGAAAACGACAGTGAGGCCGATGCCAGAGCACTGGCAGGGCTTTTGAAAGGACAACAGGTGCACGTCAATCTGATTCCGGTAAATTCCGTGAGGGAACGGAGTTACCATGCGACCAGAAAGGCGGCACAGGCGTTCATGCAGCGTCTGGAACAGTTGGGCGTTCATGCAACCGTCAGAAGAACACTTGGCAGTGACATTGAAGCTGCCTGCGGTCAGCTTCGGCATGAGGCGGATTCACAGCAGGCATAACAGGAGGTGAGGATATGCGATGTGCAACAGCGACACACATTGGCTTGGTTCGTGAGGAGAATCAGGACGAGGTGTTTGCAAAGGATTTCGGCGGCAGGATACTTGTCGCAGTTTGCGACGGCATGGGCGGGGAACGTTCGGGCAGTCAGGCAAGTGCGATTGCAGTCAGAGAGCTGTTTGATCATTTTCAAGCCGGATATGAAGCCGGCATGGATGCGGAAGCAGTCCGTACATTGCTGGTATCCTCAGTTTCAGCGGCAAATTCAGTCATATACACAACTGCCAAAATGGATTATAAAAGCTTCGGTATGGGCACCACCTGCGTTGCCGCATTTGTGGAGCCGGGTTGGATATCCCTCGTTAACGTCGGTGACAGCAGAGCATATCTGATGGAAAACGACGTAATACGGCAGATAACCAGTGATCATACCGTTGTCAATATGCTGTTCCAGCAAGGAAAAATCAGACGGGATCAGATGGCACATCATCCGCAGCGGAATATGCTGACGCAGGCGGTGGGTGTGGAACGGGTGGTCAGACCCGATTATTTCCGAATTCCGTATGGCGACGATTACCTGCTGCTGCTCTGTTCGGACGGACTGTCCGGCTACTGCGGCGAGGAGGAAATCCGTGAAACGCTGGTTCAGAATACATTTGCGGATACCCCGAAGGCACTTGTGGAGCTTGCACTTCGCAAGGGCGGAAGGGATAATATTTCCATCGCAATTGTCACAAAATAATAAGTATGGAGGGTACAATGGACAAGAACATTGGCAAGAAGCTTGATGGCAGATATGAAATCACCGAGCTGATCGGCGTTGGCGGCATGGCTGACGTTTACAAAGCAACGGATATCATCGACAATAAAATTGTTGCTGTCAAGATTCTGAAGAAGGAGTTTGCAGAAAACGAAGAATTTCTGCGACGTTTCAGAAACGAATCCAAAGCGATCGCACTGCTTTCCCACCCGAACATTGTAAAGGTGTACGATGTTGGATTCTCTGACAAAATTCAGTTCATCGTAATGGAGTACATTGACGGAATTACACTCAAGGAGTACATCGAGAATGAAAAGGTGCTGACATGGAAGGATTCCGTGCATTTCATCATTCAGATTCTCCGTGCACTGCAGCACGCACATGACAGGGGCATTGTTCACAGAGATATCAAGCCCCAGAATATCATGCTGTTCACCGACGGCACGATCAAGGTCATGGATTTCGGCATTGCAAAGTTTGCAAGAGAAGAAGGACGTACTGCAACCGATCAGGCGATCGGAACTGTACATTATATCAGTCCCGAGCAGGCAAGGGGCGATGTGACGGACGAAAAGAGCGACATTTATTCTGTAGGCGTTATGCTCTATGAGATGCTTACAGGACAGAAGCCGTTTGATACGGACAATCCTGTAACCGTAGCTGTGATGCATATGCAGAATACTGCGGAGCGTCCCCGTGCGATCAATCCTGACATTCCTGCAGGTCTGGAGGAAATCATTCTCCGTGCAATGGAGAAGGATGCTGAAAACCGTTACCAGACCGCATCTGATATGATCCGTGATATCGAGAGTTTCAAGGCGAATAACCAGATGACATTCGGTTATTATGAAGAAGATATTCCGGAGGAAGATTCGGATGCTACACAGGATTATGCTGCTACGGAAGTGACGGAGGAAAATGATACCGAAGAACCCGCATATGCAGCTGAAGTGTATGATGATGACGATGATGATTATTACGACGATGAGGATGATGAGGAGGAAGAGGGGGAATCCCGTTCTCTGTTCATTCCCGTAATGACTGCAGTGACCATTGCGTTCATCGTTGTGGCAGTGTTCTTTATTCTCTGGCTTGTCAGAAGTGTGATTAACGGCGGCATCAAGCAGACAAAATATGAGATGCCCAGCCTTGTCGGCATGAATATTCATGAGGCAAAGGATAAGTACGAATATCTGGATATCCAGATCAATGATACAGAGTATTCTGAATTTGAAAAGGATATCATTTATGAGCAGAGTGTGGAATATGGCGACACTGTAACAAACGGACAGACCGTTATTGTTAATGTCAGCCTCGGTGTCAGCATGGTTGAGGTTCCGAATGTAACCAACATCAACTATGAGTATGCATTCAAGATGCTCGATCAGAATGGATTCAAGGTGGAGAAGCGTTATGAGCTTAGTACCGAAGGCATCGCAGCAAACAATGTAATTCGTACAGAGCCTGCTGCAGGTGAAGAAGCAGAATCCGGTTCCACAGTTATCGTTTATATCAGTAAGGGCCTGAACACCGATGACATCGTGATTGATGACATGGTTGGCTGGACACTCGATCAGGCAACACAGCTCCTCACCTATCTGGGAATCAAGATCGAAGCGATCGACGAGCCTTCTCTTAAGGAGGAAAATACCGTCATCGCACAGAGCGTTGCTCCCGGCGAGGTGATGAAGGCCGGCGATACCATCACGCTGACCTACAGTAATGGTGAAGATCCGTCAGGTACAGTACCGTTTACAATGACGCTGCCGACCAATGCTAAGGGCAGATTCGTACTGGACTTCATCGACAGCAAGGGCGTTACACTCGCATCCAGCGGCAACCTGATTCCTGCATACAGCCCGTCCGTTACCGTAATGGTTGAGGGTACCGGCACTGCTACAGTAACTGTTGTACTGAGCAACTATGCAAATAACCAGCAGCATCCTGTTGGTGTATACAACTTCGACTTTGCAAACGTTACGTTCAGACCGGTAAGTGAGGATGTAATGAAGGCGTTTGAGATGGTTGGTGCTTTTGAGGAAGAAACTACAGAACCCACCACAGAGCCGCCCACGCAGGCTCCTACAGAGTCTACACCCGCACCGACGGATCCTCCGGAGTCAACAGAGCCTCCGGCAACAGAGCCTCCCGCAACGGAGCCTCCGGCAACAGAGCCTCCCGCAACAGAGCCTCCGGCGACAGAACCGCCGGCAACTGATCCGCCTGCACCGGAAGCTTCCGAAGAATAATGGCAGTTGTGAACACGGAAGCAAAACACAGTATTATCATCAAATCTGTCAGGGGACTCTACACCGTAGCGTCCCCTGACGGTGTTTTGACGGAATGTCCCGCAAGGGGGGTTCTGCGTAAAAAAGGACAGGAGCCCTATGTGGGCGACTATGTGCGGATGGAGGACAATGTGATCACCGAAGTGCTTCCGAGAAGAAATGAGATCATTCGTCCGCCCCTTGCAAACCTCGATCAGCTTTGCTTTGTGGTATCCATGTGTGAACCGCAGCCGAATCTTCGGCTGCTTGACAAGTTCATTGCGGTTTCTGCTTATAAGGAAATCGAACCGCTGCTGCTGCTGACAAAGGTCGATCTTGCCTCCTGTGAGGAAATCTATACACTCTACAGCTCCATCGGCATTCCGATTCTGACAGTGGATTATCAGAATTCCGAGAGCCTTGAAGCGGTGCGGAATGCGTTTGCAGGAAAAGTGAGTGCCCTTACCGGTAATTCCGGTGCGGGAAAATCCACGCTGCTCAATGCCCTTGACAGTACACTTGGGATCCCCACAGGTGAAATCAGCCAGAAGCTTGGCAGAGGACGCCATACCACACGGCACGCACAGCTGTATCCGCTCAGCTGCGGCGGCTATATTGCCGATACGCCCGGCTTTTCCACGTTTGATACGCAGCGGTATGCCATCATCCGCAAGGAGGCTCTTGCCGACTGTTTTGTGGAATTTACCGAATACAAGGACAATTGCCGTTTCCACGACTGTTCCCACACCTGCGAAAAGGGATGTGCGGTGCTTGATGCGGTGGAGAACGGGGCAATTCCCAAGAGCCGCCATGAAAGCTATTGTGATATGTACGAGGAAGCAAAGCAGATAAAGGAGTGGATGCTGTGAGAACCTGTGTGATCATCGCAGGCGGCGACCTGCGTGGCGAAGTGATGATTCCCGAAAATTCTCTTGTCATCTGTGCCGACTGCGGCTATCGTCACGCACAGCGTCTGGGAATCGTTCCCGATATATTGATGGGGGATTTTGATTCCTATACGGAACCGCTGCCCGAAAGCTGCAGGATCCTGCGGCATCCTGCCGAAAAGGATGAAACGGATACCATGCTTGCCGTATATTGCGGCAGGGATATGGGCTGCACGGAATTCCACATCTACGGGGCATTCGGCGGTACAAGAATTGACCATTCCGTCGCAAATGTTCAGATGCTGCACCATATGGCTCTTGCGGGGCTGCACGGGATTCTCCATGACGGCGGAACGACTGTGACCGTGCAGACGGCGGGGACAAAATGCTATTCGGGAACAAACGGCTATCTGTCGCTTTTTTCCCTGACGGATGCCTGTACGGGCGTCACTGTGCGTGGCGTAAAATATCCGCTGGATCGTGCGAAGCTGCATAATTCCTTCCCTCTGGGTGTGAGCAATGAGATCATTGCGGACTGTGCCGAAGTCACGCTGGAAAGCGGCGTGCTTCTGGTCGTGCAGACGAATTAGTCACGCATCCTGTGAAACGGAATATAATGAAATATAACCGATCACAGGAGGGATACTTATGAAAGTGGTAGTCATCAGGAGTCCGAAGGTGCTGGCAGGCGTGCTTCGTCTGATTTTTGGCATCAAAAAAGAAGAATGTGAATGATCCATTGGCGGAGTGCAATGCATTCCGCCGCTTTTTTTTGCATATATTGTTGCAGAAAGGAGGGATTTGATGGAAGAAACTGTGATTGAAATTCCGGAGGCAGGAGGGGAAGAAGGATGGCAGCCGCCCATTCTGACGCATCGGAAAGCGGACAAACTGCCGAAAAACCAAAACTGTTCGGATGTATTTTTCATCCAGTATGTAATCTGCATTCTGTTTGTGACAGCCTTTTTTGCAATTCGACTGTATGATAAAACCCTTGGCGACAGCGTGCTGGAGGAATTTCGGGTACATACGCATACGCCGGATGCACCGATTGTCAGCTGGCTTGCTGCGTTCTTTCAAAACCAATGGAACTGATGCTCGGCGGATGCCGTGTACGAATGGATTTCGGCTTTCCTGCAATGCTCGCATTGCTGTTTCTGTATGCAGACGGGGAATTCCTCCGACAAGCATTTGCTGTCTGCATGATCCATGAGCTGGGGCATGGCATTGCCATGATTCTGACGGGGGCCGGAATTCGGGAGATCCATCTGTATGCCGCCGGTGTACAAATGCGGACACATACGCCGTTGTTGTCTAAGGGGAGAGAGCTTGTGATTCTTTTCAGCGGACCGTGCATGAATTTTGTTGCAGCATTTTTCCTCTGCTTCCTCCACGGATGGTGCGGGGCGGCAATTCTGCATCTGGGGATGGGCATTTTTAATCTTCTGCCCTATGCGATGCTTGACGGCGGCAGTGCATTTGCCTGTGCATTCAGCGGAATGCCCCGCCTTCTGCGGCTTCAAACCGTGCTTTGTATTGCCTTGTCCGTTGGAATATCGGTGTTTCTTGCATATTCCCGTATCACGAATCCCTTTTTGTATCTCATGTGTTTCTATCTTGCGGCAGCACAGCTGCGAGTTGACAAGCAGGGGGGAATGTGGTAGAATAAAAGAGAAAGTGGTTTGCAGTTCACCTGCAAAATAAAATACATAGAAAAGAGGCATAGAATGCTGAAAAACAAAGTGGAATCCGTCATCATGGAAGTGCAGAAGCCCGCACGTTACATGGGCGGAGAGGTCGGAAGTATTGTCAAAAACAAGGAGAATGTGGATGTGCGGTTTGCCTTCTGCTTCCCCGATATTTATGATGTGGGAATGTCCCATCTGGGCATGAAGATACTCTATTCCCTCATCAACGAGCGTGAAAATTTCTGGTGTGAGCGTGTTTTTGCACCGTGGACGGATTTCGAGGAAGTAATGCGGCGTGAGCAGATTCCGCTGTATGGACTGGAGAGCTTCGATCCCATCCGTGATTTCGATTTCATCGGTTTCACGCTGCAGTATGAGATGTCCTATACCAATATCCTGAATATGCTTGATCTGGCGGGAGTTCCGATTTTTGCCCGTGACAGGGGAGAATCCCTCGCACCCATCGTTTGTGCAGGCGGCCCCTGTGCCTGCAATCCCGAACCGCTTGCGGAGTTCTTCGATCTGTTCATCCTCGGCGAAGGGGAGGAGGTCAACCTTGAGCTGATGGATCTCTACAAGGAAATGAAGGACAAAGGGGCAAGCCGCTTTGAATTTTTAAAGGCTGCCGCACAGATCGAGGGCATCTATGTGCCGTCGCTCTATGAAATTTCCTACAACGAGGATGGAACGATTTCCGCTGTTACACCTCGTGATAATGCCCCTGCCGTTGTACGCAAGCGTGTGATGACGGATATGGACAAGTCCTACTATCCCGAAAACGTGGTCGTTCCCTTTACGGAGATCGTGCATGAGCGTGTTTCTGTGGAAGTACTGCGAGGCTGCATCCGTGGCTGCCGTTTTTGTCAGGCGGGATTTCTCTACCGCCCCTTCCGTGAGAAATCCACGGAAACCATCTGTAAGCAGGCAAAGGCTCTGTGCGAGAATTCGGGTTATGACGAGATGTCTTTGTCATCGCTCAGCACCAGTGACCATTCCGATATCGTGAATATGCTGGACGAGCTTCTGAAATACACAGCGGATCGCCGTATTAATATGTCCCTGCCGTCCCTGCGTGTGGATAATTTCACAGAGGATGTGCTGGAACGTGTGACGACTGTCCGCAAAAGCGGTCTGACGTTTGCACCGGAAGCCGGTACACAGCGTCTGCGTGATGTCATCAACAAGAATGTGACAGAGGACGAAGTGATGCGTACCTGTGCAATCGCATTTGCAGGGGGCTATACAACGGTGAAGCTCTATTTTATGCTTGGACTGCCTACGGAAACCGATGAGGACATCATCGGTATTGCCGATCTTGCACAGAAGGTCGTGAATCTGTTCTACGATACCCCGAATCGTGCAAAGGGTAAGGTGCAGGTTTCCATCAGTACGGCAACCTTTGTTCCCAAGCCCTTTACGCCCTTTGAATTTGAGCCGCAGGTGGAGAATGAGGAGATTCTCCGTCGTCAGAATGTGCTGAGAAATGCGATCACCTCCAATAAGATCCGTGCAAGTATGCACGTTTCCGAAGTGAGCCGCATGGAGGCAGTCCTTGCAAGGGGTGATCGCCGCCTTTGCGATGTAATCTACACTGCATGGAAAAATGGCTGTAAGCTCGACAGCTGGGATGAATACTTTGACGGTGATCAGTGGCTTGCGGCATTTGCAGAATGCGGAATTACACCGCAGTTCTATGCAAATCGTACACGAAGCTATGAGGAGGTCATGCCATGGGATCATCTGGATTACATGGTTTCCAAGGATTTCCTCATCCGTGAAAACAAAAGGGCACATGAGGGCTGCACAACCCCGTCCTGCCGTGAGAAATGTGCGGGCTGCGGTGCCAATTCCTGTCTGGGAGGTGCTTGTTTCTGATGGACAACAGAGTAAATTACAGAGCTGTGTTTGAAAAGACGGGCAGTGCAAAATATATTTCCCACCTCGACCTGAATCGCTGTATGCAGCGTGCCATCCGCCGTGCAGGGCTTCCTGCATGGTATACCGAGGGCTTCCATCCGCATATGTATCTGATGTTTGCCCTTGCATTGTCGCTTGGTGCGGAAAGTATGTGTGAAACGATGGATTTCCGTCTGACGAAGGAACTGCCTGCGGAGGAAGTGATGGCAAGGCTCAACGCTGCACTTCCCGAAGGACTGAAGGTGCACGCAGTATGTACCCCGAAGTATGCTGCGGCGGATATTGGCAGTGCGATTTACCGTGTGGAGCTCGAATGCGGCGACGTTGCGGCACTTGCCGCAAGCTGGACGGAATTTACCGCACAGCCGGAGATCCTTGTGGAAAAGAAAACCAAGCGTGGCAGGAAGGAAGTTAATATTGCTCCCATGATCACTGTGCTGTCTGCGGAAGAAACCGTGGGGATTCTGCGGATTCTCCTGCGTCTGCCTGCCGGAAATGAGGGGAATCTCAACGTGAGCGTGGTGACGGATGCGTTCCAAAATTACGCAGAACAGCCGTTTTCGATACATAAGGCGATCAGAGAGAAAATTTTTTGTCTGGATGGGGAAGAATTTTCATAAAAACACTTGCTTTTTTCTGCAAAGTGTGGTATGATAATAAATGCATTTGAAATCCGTTCGGGATTACTATGCCCGAATGAGGGTTAATGCCGAAAGACATTAAATCGGTTCATCCGCTGACGTGATACTGTCCGTGAAGAGAAGGAGGACAGTGCAGCAACACATTTTGCTGAGTGCGTGGCTGCAGCGTGAATGAAGAACCGGAAATTTTAGGAGGAAAAGAACAATGGATGCACTGAAGATGATCAGCGAAAGCAGCATGAAGCAGGAAGTACCGGAAGTAGCGATCGGTGATACCGTAAAGGTACACGTTCGTATCAAGGAAGGCGACAAGAGCCGTATCCAGATCTTTGAGGGTACAGTAATCGCAATGAAGCACGGCGGCATCAGCCGTACCTTTACTGTAAGACGTGTAGCACACGGCTGCGGTATTGAGCGTGTATTCCCCCTGCACTCTCCGTCCGTTGACAAGGTTGAGCTTGTAAGACACGGTAAGGTTCGCAGAGCTAAGCTGTACTACCTGCGTGACAGAGTTGGTAAGGCAGCTAAGGTTAAGGAACTGATCGGCTAATCCGAATCATGCGGCGGTACAAAAGCAGCATATGCTGTTTTTGTACTGTGTGCTGCAATGGGGGACGGGAGTCCCTTTTTTGCTATCTGAAAAACAATTCTCAAAGGCAGTTTCCGATGTGCATATCGTTCGTTGCGGAGACTGTCGGATAAAGATAGATATTTGTTCTGTACTGCACTGCAGTGAACAGAAAGGCGGATATAATGGAAGAAATGGAAAAGAATCAGGCGGCAGAAGCACAGGAAATACATAATGCCGAAGTACCGGAGGAAGTGAGCGAAGAAACTTCCGGACAGCCGGCACAAACAAATGACGAAGTAACTGCCGAAACAGAAGAAATACAGGAAACCGCAGAGACAGAAGCTCCCAAGAAAAAGGCGGTTCCTTTCTGGCAGGAGATTCTGGATATTGCCGAAACAGTGTTGATTTCGGTTTTTGTTGTGCTGCTGCTCTTCAGCTATGTGTCCCGACCGGTCACGGTGGATGGACGTTCCATGAATCCCACGCTGATCGACGGCGATAAACTGCTGATGTACCGTATTCTGTATGAACCGAAGCAGGGGGATATTGTGGTAGTCAACAACCATGAAGGCTATGTGCTTGACAGTGATAATAAAGTTGTAAGCAGCGGTTATTCATTGAATGAACCGATTATCAAGCGTGTCATTGCCGTGGCAGGACAGCAGATCGTGGTTGACGAAACAGAGGGCCATGTATATGTCAATGGCGTTGCGTTGCAGGAAGATTACATCAACGACAGAACAACGACCAATGACGGTGCCTTTGTATATCCGATCACCATTCCGAAGGGATATATCTTTGTGATGGGTGATAACCGCAACAAATCTACGGACAGCCGCAGCAGTGCTGTCGGTCTGGTTCCTGTGGAAGATGTGCTGGGTAGAGCCTATTTCCGTTATTATCCGTTCAGCGAAATAGGTTTTCTGAATTAACGTGAGTACGGGAGACGATTATGCGGGAGTATTTGCGTTTTTCGAGAAATAGAATTGTCCACAGAATCGCTGCGGAAATTATGGATCTGCTGGACATGATGCTGACGACGATATTCTGTATCATAATGCTGTTTACCTACGTGTTTCACGTTGCTACAGTGCAGGGTAATTCCATGCTCCCCACCCTGACTACCAAGGATAAGCTGCTTGTGAATAATTTTGCAGGCGAGCTGAAAACAGGGGATATTTTGATTATTGGTGTGGATGATGCCAACTTAATGCAGAACGACGGCTCACTGTATACAGCGGACGGACTTGGCAAAACGATCGTCAAGCGAGTGATCGCTGTCGGCGGTCAGGAGCTGGATATAGATTTTGTGAATGGTATTGTAACCGTGGATGGTGTACAGCTTGAAGAAAGCTATGTGAATAATCTGACAACCGTGCCGCAGAAGGGCGGTGCGTTTACATATCCCATTACCATTCCGGAGGGATATCTCTTTGTCATGGGGGATAATCGGGATGTGTCACTTGACAGCCGTTATCCCAGTGTGGGGCTGGTTCATGAATCCGATGTGCTCGGAGAGGTTCTTCTGCGGATCTACCCGTGGCGTCAGTTCGGTCCCGTATAGAGTAAAGGAGTAGGAAATGTCCGAAATTCAAATCGGTAATATTCAATGGTTTCCCGGTCATATGACCAAAACCAGACGTATGATTGCCGCCAATCTGTCCCTTGTGGATGGTGTGGTGGCACTTCTGGACGCCAGAATTCCGCAGAGCAGCTGCAATCCCGAGCTTTCAAAGCTCATGAACAGCAAGCCCTATATGGTGCTTCTGAATAAAAGCGATATGGCAGATCCCGATGCAACGGCAAAGTGGATCAACTGGTACAAGCAGCAGGGAATCCCTGCACTTGCCATGGATTGCCTCAGCGGTAAGGGAGCAAAGCAGTTTCTGCCGGCTGTCCGTGAGCAGATGCTCAAGGAGCTGCTTGCAAAACGTCAGAAGGCAGGTATGGTTGGCAGACCGATCCGCCTGATGATCGTGGGTATTCCGAATGTCGGAAAATGCTCATTTATCAACCGTATGGCGAAATCCAAACGTACAAAAGTGGAAGACCGTCCGGGCGTTACCAGAACCAAACAGTGGGTGAAGGTGGACGAGCAGGTGGAATTCCTTGATATGCCCGGTGTTCTCTGGCCGAAGCTGGATGATCAGGATGCGGCGTGCCGACTGGCATTTACAGGTGCCATCCGTGATCAGGTGCTGGATATTGAAGCACTGGCAATGCTGCTGCTGGAGTATCTCCACCGTAACTATCCGCAGGTGCTCAAAGAACGCTATAAGGTGGAAATGGAGGAAACCGACGGGCTGGCACTTCTGGAGATGGTCGGCAGAAAGCGTGGAATGCTGCTTTCCGGCGGCGTGGTGAATACGGAGCGTGCGGCGATTATGGTGTTGGATGAATTCCGCAGTGCAAAGCTTGGCAGGATCACATTGGAGCTGCCGCCGCAGGAGGGCTGATATGCGTCAGGACACATTGCTTCGCCGACAGGCGATGCTTGACTATGATACCAATGTTCGGCAGCTGCATGGCGTATTCTGTGGTGTGGACGAAGCCGGACGAGGGCCGCTGGCAGGGGATGTTTTTGCCGCAGCGGTCATTTTAGAGGATACTTCCGGTATTACGGGGCTGGATGACAGCAAAAAGCTGTCGGAGAAACGCCGTGAGGAGCTGTTTTTGGAAATTCAGGAAAAGGCAGCAGCGTGGTGCATTGCCACCGCATCCGTAGCCGAGATCGAGGAGATCAATATTCTGGGTGCGGCGATGCTTGCGATGAAACGAGCTGTGGAGGGGCTGAAACTGCCGCCGCAGTATGCACTGGTGGATGGCAATCGCTACCCGAAGCTCCTGATCGCAGGGGAAACTGTGGTAAAGGGTGATGCAACATCTGCGTCGATTGCAGCGGCATCCATTCTGGCAAAGGTTGCCAGAGATCATTACATGGTAGAGCAGGCAAAGCTGTATCCGCAGTATGCATTTGAAAAGCATAAGGGCTACGGGACGGCAGAGCATTGTGCACTGCTTCGGGAGTATGGCGTGAGTCCGATCCACAGACCGTCGTTTTTGAAAAAGATCCTATGAAGCCGACGGAACTTGGAAAACTCGGTGAAACCGCCGTTTGCTATTATCTTGAGGCACTGGGCTATGAGATACTGGCACGGAACTTCCGGATCCGAGGCGGAGAAATCGACATCATTGCTGCAAAGGAATCCGACCTCTGCTTTGTCGAAGTCAAGACACGAAGTCTGGACAGCATGGAAAGTGGGTTGGAGGCATTGACGCAGCGTAAACGCAGGCTGCTGATCAAAGCGGCATATGCGTACTGTGAGAAATTTGACATCAGCGAGGATGATTGGTACATCCGCTATGATGCCGCAGAGGTGACGGCACACAATCACCGTATTATTGATATTGATTATCTTGAGAATGCGTTTGATGAAACGGATTTTCATGACAATAGCCAAATTTAACAGATTCCGCTTAGGCGGAATCTGAATCTTCCAAAAAAGGAAAGGGTGGTAGTATGTACTACAAAAGTACAAGAGACAGTAAGCTGCAGGTGAACAGTGCGACCGCAATTGCACAGGGTATTTCTACGGACGGAGGATTGTTTGTTCCTTCCGAGATTCCGCAGATTTCCATGGATGAGCTCAAGGCACTTGCCGATATGAGCTATGCACAGCGTGCAAATGTTGTGTTCGGCAAGTTCCTGACCGACTTCACAGCGGAGGAAATTGCTTACTGCACTTCCAACGCCTACAATACCAAGAGCTTTGATACAGAAAATATTGCAGAAATAACAAAGGCATACGGCGATGCTCACATTCTCGAACTGTGGCATGGTCCGACTTGTGCATTCAAGGATATGGCACTGCAGATTCTGCCGTATCTGCTGACCACTTCTCTGAAGAAGAACGGCGAGGATAAGAAGGTTGTGATTCTCGTTGCAACTTCCGGTGATACGGGCAAGGCTGCTCTGGAGGGCTTTAAGGATGTTCCCGGTACGGAGATCATGGTGTTCTATCCGCAGGACGGCGTAAGCTCCATGCAGAAGCGTCAGATGAGAACGCAGGAGGGTGCAAACGTAAAGGTATGTGCACTTGAAGGTAATTTTGATGACTGTCAGAATGGCGTGAAGAAAATCTTCACGGATGCAGCAGTCAAGGAAAAGCTTGCTGCAGGCGGTAAAATGTTCTCCAGTGCGAATTCCATCAACTGGGGCAGACTGGCTCCCCAGATCGTGTACTATGTATCATCCTATGCAGAAATGGCAAAGAAGGGTTATATCAGCTTTGGCGAAACCATGAATGTGGTAGTGCCGACCGGCAACTTCGGTAATATTCTCGCTGCATACTATGCAAAACTCATGGGTGTGCCGCTGGGCAAGCTGATTTGTGCGTCCAATATCAATAAGGTACTGACCGATTTCATTGATACGGGCGTGTATAACAGAAACCGTGATTTCTATGCAACCTGCTCACCGTCCATGGATATTCTGATCTCCAGCAATCTCGAACGTCTGCTGTATCTGCTGACAGACGGCGATGATGCACAGATCCGTGAGTGGTTCGGTGCACTGTCCGCACAGGGTACATATGAGGTTTCCGAGGATGTGAAGGCAAAGCTGCAGGCTGATTTTGTCGGCGGCTTCTGCGATGATGCGGAAACCAAGAAGACCATCCATGACTTTAAGGAAAAATACGGCTATACCTGCGATACCCATACCGCAGTTGCAGTAAAGGTTTATCTGGATTATATTGCAAAGACGGGCGATACCACGAAAACACTGATTGCATCCACCGCAAGTCCCTACAAGTTCAGTGCAAGCGTTCTGGAGGCTATTGAGGGTGCAGCGTCAATGGATGACGAGTACGAGATGGTTTCCCGACTGGCAGAGCTGTCCGGTCTTGCAATTCCGCAGTCTCTGGCAGAGCTGAAGGATAAGGAAGTACGCTTCTCCGATGTTATCAACAAGGATGATATGGAAGGCTATGTGCTCCGTCAGCTCGGTATTGCTGAATAAGGCATGAGTTTATTTGTGCTTGGGGATACCCATCTGTCATTCGGTGTGCCCGATAAGCCGATGGATATTTTCAATGGCTGGGAAAATTATCAGGCACTTCTCGAGGAAAACTGGAGAAGGCTGATTGCACCCGAGGACACCGTGGTGCTGGCAGGGGATATTTCATGGGGAATGACGCTGGAGGAGGCAAAGGCGGACTTTGCGTTTCTTCAGGCACTTCCCGGCAGGAAAATCATCCTGAAGGGCAATCATGACTACTGGTGGAATTCCATGAAGAAGATGACCGGTTTTTTTGAGGCGAACGGTTTTGACAGTCTGCACATCCTGCACAATAACTGTTACCCATACGAAGAATATGCCATCTGCGGTACAAGGGGCTGGGTGAATATGCCCGGAGAAGCCGCCGATGCCAAGGTTCTGGCAAGGGAACAGCAGCGGCTCAAGGTTTCGCTGGAGGCAGCTGTAAAGCAGGGGCTGAAACCGATCGTGTTCCTGCACTATCCGCCGATTTTCTGGTCAAACCGCAATGAGCCGATGCTTGCACTGCTGAAGGAATTTTCCGTGGAGCAGTGCTACTACGGGCATCTGCATGGAAAATCCCATAACAGAGCGATAAGAGGTATGGAAGATGGTGTGCTGTACCATCTGATTTCTGGTGATTATTTACAATTTATACCGGAAAAGGTTCTTTGATTTGTGGAAACTGTAGAAGTGCAATGCGAATTGAAAAAATCTATAGAAATATCGGTGTAAATGTGTTATAATGAATTGTATGTGCAATGTGTGCTTACGGCTGAAAAGCGGGCACTCACATAGACGGATTCTGTAAGGCTTCAGGCATTGCGGAAACTGTCATAATATTGAGATAAGTACATTGGAGGACTTGAAAATGAGTTTGAAATCAACAACAAGAACAGATGTCAATACTGTGGAACTGGTATTTGAAGTAGGTGCCGAGGAATTTGAAGCTGCTGTAGAGCAGGCTTATCAGAAGGCAAAGAAGCACATTTCCCTGCCCGGTTTCAGAAAGGGCAAGGTAAGCCGCAAGATGGCTGAGACTCGCATGGGCGAGGGTGTATTCTATGAGGATGCACTGAATGCACTGATCAATGCAGAGCTGACTCCCGCACTGATGGAGGCTGACTTTACACTGGTTGACCGTCCTCAGATCGAAGCTGAAAAGGTAAGCAAAGAAGAGGGCGTAGTATTCAAGGTACTGTGCATTACAAAGCCTGAGATCGAAATTTCCGATTACAAGGGTATTAAAGCACAGAAAGTTGTCAAGACTGTAACTGACGCTGATGTTGACGCACAGGTTAACGTAATTCGTCAGAGAAATGCAAGACTGGTTTCCGTGGATGACAGAGCAGCACAGATGGATGATGAAGTAAACATCGACTTTGAGGGATTCTTCGGTGATGAGGCATTCGAGGGCGGCAAGGGAACAGGTTTCCCGCTTCGTCTTGGCAGCGGCCAGTTCATTCCCGGTTTCGAGGAGCAGATCGTTGGCAAGAACATCGGCGATGAGTTCGATGTAACAGTAACATTCCCTGAGAACTATCAGATGGAAGATTATGCAGGCAAGGAAGCTGTATTCAAGTGCAAGCTCAACGGCATCACTGTTGAGGAGCTGCCGGAGGCTGATGATGCATTCATTCAGGATTCCACAGAGTTTGATTCTCTGGAGGCATTCAAGGCTGATGCAAAGGCAAAGCTTGAGGAAGCAGCAGAGCGTGAAACACAGGCTGCATTTGACAATGCAGTGATCGAAGCACTGATTGCTAAGGTGGATGCACCCATTCCGAACTGTATGTTCGAGCAGCGTATTGACGCTCTCGTGGCAAACTTCGAGAATATGCTCAGCCAGCAGGGCATGAGCCTGGATCTGTACCTGCAGTACACAGGCATGAGCATTGAGGATTTCCGTGATTCCAACCGTGACCGTGCAGTCAGCGAAGTAAAGCTGCGTCTGGCACTGGAGAAGATCGCTGAGCTGGAGAACATTGAAGTTTCTGAGGAAGAAATTGACAATGGTCTGGCAGAGATTGCAGAAGCAAACAAGATGTCTGTTGCAGATGTAAAGCGTCGTATTCCGATGGCAGATTACATTCTGGATCTGCGTGTAACCAAGGCAATTGAGCTGGTTAAGGAAAACGCAGTTGCAGAGGAAGCAGCTGAATAAGTAAATACAAATGATGCGTGAGCGAACCTGCGTTCGCTCATGCTTTATCTAAAGGGAATCTCTAAAAATCTGTTTTTAGAGAGGCGGGTGCGGGGTGCAGCCCCGCAAAATCCACCTTTTCACTTTTCCTGTTTTGTAAAACAGTTTTTTGAGATGCATTAAAGAAAAACAATAATTGTTCAGAAAGGAAGAGGAGAATGAGTTTAGTACCTTACGTTGTGGAGCAGACAAGTCGTGGAGAGCGTTCCTATGATATTTTTTCAAGATTGCTCAATGATCGTATTATCATGCTTTGTGATCAGGTGAATGATGCGACTGCAAGTCTTGTGGTAGCACAGCTCCTGTATCTGGAAAGTCAGGATGTAGAAAAAGACATCTGCCTGTACATCAACAGCCCCGGTGGATCCATCACCGCAGGTATGGCGATCTACGATACCATGCAGTATATCAAGTGCGATGTTTCCACAATTTGTATTGGTATGGCAGCATCCATGGGTGCGTTCCTGCTCAATGCCGGTGCACCGGGCAAGCGCTTTGCACTTCCGAACAGCGAGATCATGATCCATCAGCCGCTGATTTCAGGTGGTCTGTCAGGTCAGTGTACGGATATCAAGATTCATTCCGACCACCTTTTGAGAACCCGTGAGAAGATGAATCGTCTGATGGCAGAGCATTCCGGTCAGCCGCTGGAAGTCATTGCCCGTGATACTGAGCGTGACAATTATATGACAGCGGAGCAGGCACAGGCATATGGTCTGATCGATAAAGTGATTGCAAAGAGGTAAGATAGAATGCCGGATCCTATTTATAAAACTTGTAATTTCTGCGGTAAGGGCGAGGACAGAGTCATGAGTATGTTCTCCGCAGGTACATCCAATATCTGTGATGAATGTGTATGCACCTGCTACGAAATGATTTTCGGTTCGTCCGGCCGTCAGAAGGCAAAGCAGACAAAGGATGATAAGAAGAAAGGGCAGTTCAAGCTGCTCAAGCCTGCGGAGATCAAATCCGTCCTTGACCAGTATGTCATCGGTCAGGAACAGGCGAAAATCTCCCTCTCAGTGTCGGTTTACAACCACTATAAGCGTATCTTGAGTCAGGATGACGGCGAAGAAGTGGAACTCCAGAAGAGCAATGTTCTGCTGCTCGGACCTACGGGCGTCGGCAAGACATTTCTTGCACAGACGCTTGCAAAGATTCTGGATGTACCGTTTGCCATCGCAGATGCAACGACGATCACGGAAGCAGGCTATGTCGGTGACGATGTGGAAAATGTCCTGCTGCGTCTGATTCAGGCTGCGGATTTTGACGTAACAGCCGCTGAACGTGGTATCATTTATATTGATGAGATCGACAAAATCGCAAGAAAATCCGAAAACACTTCACTGACAAGAGATGTCAGCGGTGAGGGTGTACAGCAGTCACTGCTGAAAATCATCGAAGGTACGGTTTCCAACGTACCTCCGCAGGGCGGCAGAAAGCACCCGAATCAGGAATTTATTCATATTAATACCAAGAATATTCTGTTCATTTGCGGCGGTGCGTTTGATGGACTTGAAAAGTGCATTATGAAACGCATCCAGCCGTCCGGCATGGGCTTTGGTGCGGATGTGCAGTCCAAGAAGCAGCAGATGGATAATATCTTTGCCAAGGCTATTCCGCAGGATCTTGTGAAATTCGGCATGGTGCCTGAGCTTGTGGGACGACTTCCGATCATCACAGCTCTTGATCAGCTGGATGAAGAAGCACTGGTGCAGATCCTCACAGAGCCGAAAAATGCTCTGGTCAAGCAGTATGTCAAGCTTTTCAGCTATGATGATGTCAAGCTGGAGGTTGAGGATGCGGCACTGATTGAAATTGCCAAGAAAGCCATTGCACAGAAAACCGGTGCAAGAGGTCTGCGTTCCATTCTGGAGGGGATCCTGATGGAATCCATGTTCAATCTGCCGTCCTATGGCAATATCGCAAAGGTTACCATTACCAAGGAGTGCGTTACGGAAGGTGCGTCACCCATGCTGACGGACAGACGCAACAGAGTTGTAGAGCAGTGGTAATTGCAAAGCAGATAGGAATATCAAAAAGCCGCACGCTTTGTGTGGCTTTTTGCGGTATTATACTGAACCGCAAAACCGTCAATAGTATTAGTATAAATTACAGCTTGCAAAATCGCTGAAAATGTAGTATAATGAAGAAGTCACCAAAATAGTGTCCGAATATCCGATTCAAGAAGAAAAGTGAGGAAGAATATGCAGGAAAAGAATAAGACAAACGAAATACTGCCGACTGTTCCCATGCGGGGAACCGTTGCATTTCCGCATATGGTCATGCATTTCGACATCGCCAGAGATATGTCCAAAAAGGCAGTGGAGGAAGCACTCAAAGGGGACAGAAGACTGTTTTTGACGGCACAGCGTGACGTATTTATTGAGGAACCCAAGCCTACGGATGTGCACGAGATCGGCGTGGTTGCCGAGATTCGTCAGACGCTGAAAACACCGGATGATACCATCCGCATTCTTGTGGAAGGCAAATATCGTGCAAGAATCAAGGCGGTGGAATACAGAGATGGCATGATGTTTACGGAAATCCGTAAAATTCCGCTTAACACCCGTGACAGTGCGGATGAAGTGGAATTGTCGGCAATGGTTCGTGCATTGAAGGATATTTATGAGCGTTACAGTAAGCTCTTCCCGAAAATGCCGAAGGAAGTGATGATTTCCGTCATGTGTCAGGACGATCCCATGCATCTGTATGAGGCGATCGTTTTCAACACTATGCTTGACTACAAGGACAAGCAGATGCTTCTGGAAGAGGGCAGACTGTACGAGAGATTGGAGATGCTCTATTACATTCTGCAAAGGGAAGTACAGGTGCTGGAGCTGGAGAAGGAGATCCACGAACGCACGCAGGAAAACATCGACCACGGTCAGCGTGAATACTTCCTGCGGGAGCAGCTGCGTGTCATTTCCAGTCAGCTCAAGGAAGAAACAGGCGAGGGCGAGGATGATGCCGACAGCTATGCCGAACGCATCTGTTCGCTGGATCTTCCGCAGGATACCGAGGAAAAGCTGCTCAAAGAGGCAAATCGTCTGCAGCATCTTCCGATGGCGTCGCAGGAAGCCTTCGTCATTACGAATTTTCTGGATACCTGTCTGGAGCTTCCGTGGCATGAGCTTTCCGAGGAAAGCCATGATCTGCACGCAGCACAGGAAATTCTGGATGCAGACCATTACGGTCTGCAGAAGGTCAAGGAACGCATTCTGGAAAGCCTTGCCGTGCGTGTGCTCAATCCGGAACTGAAGGGACAGATTCTCTGTCTTGTCGGACCTCCCGGTATTGGAAAATCCTCTATTGGCAGATCCATCGCAGAAGCGATCTCACGGAAATTTGTCCGTGTTTCCCTCGGCGGTGTGCGTGACGAAGCGGATATCCGTGGTCACCGCAAGACCTATGTCGGTGCAATGCCCGGCAGAATCATCACCGCACTGCAGCAGGCAGGCACCAGAAATCCTGTTGTGCTGCTCGATGAAATTGACAAGATGAGCAATGATTACAAGGGCGATCCCTCCGCAGCACTGCTTGAAGTGCTCGACAGCGAGCAGAATCATGCATTCCGTGATCATTACATAGAAGTCCCGTTCGATTTAAGTCAGGTGATGTTCGTGGCAACCGCCAATACACTTGACACCATTCCCGCACCCCTGCGAGACAGAATGGAGATTATCGAACTGACGAGCTACACCCGTGAGGAGAAATTCCAGATCGCCAAGCGTCACCTTGTTGACAAGCAGCTTACCGCACATGGTCTTAAGCCCGTGCAGTGCCGTTTTGACGATGCGGTGCTCTACGAGATGGTTGATGCTTATACTAAGGAAGCCGGTGTGCGTAATCTTGAACGTACCATCGGAACGGTATGCCGCAAGGCGGCAAAGGCGATTGCGTCCGGTGAGCGTAAGCGTATCAGCGTAAAATGCAAGGATCTGAAGAATTACCTCGGAATCCCGAAATATCTGCCCGATCCGCAGAGCAAGAAGAATGCCGTTGGACTGGTAAACGGTCTTGCGTGGACATCCGTGGGCGGCGTGCTGATGCCGCTGGAAGCATTGGTGCTTGACGGAAAGGGAAGCATTGAAATTACAGGCTCACTGGGAAATGTCATGCAGGAAAGTGCAAAGATTGCAGTGAGCTATGTTCGCAGCATTGCGAAGGAATACGGCATTGCCCCCGATTTTTATAAGAAGAAGGATCTGCACATTCATGCTCCGGAGGGAGCAGTTCCGAAGGATGGGCCTTCCGCAGGTGTGACGATGACAACGGCACTGGTATCCGCTTTGTCGGGAATTCCCGTGCGTGCGGATGTGGCAATGACCGGTGAAATCACGCTGCATGGCAGAGTAATGCCCATCGGAGGACTTCGTGAAAAATCCATGGCAGCGTATAAGGCGGGAATACACACTGTGCTGATTCCCGAGGATAACCGTGCCGATCTTGAGGAAGTGGATGACGTGGTAAAGGAAACGGTGACATTTATTCCCGTGCGTTATCTGTCGGAGGTGCTGAGTACTGCACTTGCACATCCGGAAACCAAAAAATCGACCGCATCCGGCAGTAAGAAACCGGAGAAAGCAAGGACAGTGATACGAGCATAACAGGAGGAAACGATGAAGTTCAATGACGCATCATTCGCAATGGCGTGCGGAAAATGTTCGCAGCTGCCAAAGCCCGAACGCATGGAATTTGCATTTCTTGGCCGTTCCAATGTCGGGAAATCCACACTGATCAATAAAATTGTCGGAAGAAAGTCGCTTGCGAGAGTCAGTGCCGTACCCGGAAAGACGGCGACCATCAATTTTTACGCTGTCGATCATGTGTATTTTGTGGATCTGCCCGGTTATGGTTATGCGAAAACTTCAAAGCCCGAACAGGATCGTCTGAAGAAATTGATTTTCGGCTATCTGGAAGCGGAGCGGGATCTGCGGCTTGCCATCCAGCTGGTGGATATGCGTCATGCACCGTCGGCGGATGACCTGACGATGATCAATGCTTTGATTGATGCGGAAATCCCGTTCATCATCGTATTTACCAAAGCCGATAAGCTGAATAAATCCGAACGGGAAAAGAGAATGCTCGGATTTGCAAATGAGATTCCGTGCTATGAGGATATTCATACAATGGCGTTTTCGTCAAAGACCTTTGAGGGGCAGGAGGAGCTTCGTGCACTGCTGTCCGATATTGCAGAGGAATCCGATGAAGCATAAAAACGGAGCTGCTCCAAAATGGAGCAGCTCTTGCTTTTTTTCCTATTTTACGGGAAGTTCCGGAATCAGACCAACCACAAATTTCATAATACTGAGCGAATCCGCAGGTGTCGGCTTCTTATCGCAGTCAACGTCCGCATTGGTGATTGCCTCATCGGAAAGATCGCCGGATCCGAGCAGTGCACGGTTCAGCGTGATGATATCCAGAACATTGACATCCTTGTCCAGATTGACATCGCCGTAGCGGATTGCCGCAGAAGGTGTATCCGTAGGCTTTGTTTCTTTATCGGATTCATCCTTTGTTGTCTCGGTTGTCGGCTCTGTTTCCTTGGGAGGATTCGTTGGTGCAGGTGCAGCACCGTAATATTCCGAAACGGTAATACCGTTTGCACCCAGAGGAATTCTATGATCAAGTCCGATAAAGGTGCCGTCCTCCGTCTTCCAGAGAGAGGGAAGTACAAAATTATACTTGACTTCATCCCATGTGCCGAAGTTGTCATATACCAATCCGCCCGTGTCACCGGAGTTTTCATTGAAGCACCAGAATGTGTGATGAATGCGGTTTTCGATCATGAAATCACGCAGATATGTCATCCAAGCACGATTCTTTCCGTCAGCGTCGTGCTCCTCGTCGAGGAATCCGCCCCATTCGCCCATCAGCAGCGGTGCCATGCCCGTATCCTGAATGAAGAACCAGTTGTCGTACCAGCAGTCCGCAATCAGCGTTTCCTGTGTGAATCCGTCATAGAACCAATCCTGTTCCCAAACGAGCGGGCCGTAGTCATGGGGAGAGTATACCAGCTGATCCTGATGCTCGCCGAGGTCGATCGGGTAATCCTTTGCACCACGGAAATTTCCGCCCCACCATGTATGATGATAGTAGCTATAGGGGTATCTCGAATAGTCAACATTCTGCGATGTCCAGTCCGCACCCTCTTCAAACTTCGGATAGACTTCCGTACCTTCCACCATGATCAGCAGATTCGGATTGATGGCAAGCACCTTAGCTGCAGCAGTTTCTGCTGCATATTTCCAGTTGGTAGGATCCTTGGAATCATCCCACTTTGCCATCAGATTCGGGGTATCGGCAGTTCCGTGCGGTTCATTCTTCAGATCTATTGCGAGGATGGTATCATCATCCTTGTAGTACTCCGTAAACCATTCGAGTGCCTCGAACCAGTCCTCTGTGCTGTATTTGTCCGTATACCAAAGGCTGATCTGGTGACCTGCGGAATTGGTATCCGCACTGTGAATGTCGATCATGATTTTGATGCCCAGTTCTCTGCACCATTCAACCGCCTGGTTCCAGATGTCAAAGCTGTACATGATCGTACCGCCTTCAACGCCTTCCAGCGTCAGCTCGGGGTTGGAATACTGGTTCACCTTCGGCGGTGCAGGATCGGGATCACCGTTTTTCCATTGGAGCAAAATCTGCGTGGACATGGGTACTCTAAGGAAATTAAAACCGTGATCGGCAATCTCCGTAAGCATTTCGTGCATATTTCTCGACCACACGCCGTCAAACACCTGACTGCCGACATTGTAGCCGAACCAGTTGCATCCTGTGAGCCACACAGGGTTTCCGTCCATATCCACGATCTCGGCGTTTTCATTGACGTGCAGCCAGTCGTCGTGGTATTCATCCGGTGTCGATGCTGCGGTAACCATGCCGGCGGCGGTATTCGCAAGCATTGTGCCAACCAGTGCCGCAGAAACAAGCATTCTGGAAAGCCATGATTTCTTCATAAATATCCCCTCTTAATTCAGATTTGCGGCAGAAATACGCAGTTATCGCTGCCACATCATATACTATCTTAATGATAACACATAATCTTCCACGTGTCAAATGTTTTTTCGGATTTTTGTTAAAAACGGTGTTCTGCATATCGCAGAACACCGTTGCATTCTATTCACTCAGCATTGAGGCAATTTCCGGAAACAGCTCCAGACTGCGTTTCAGAATCCCATGGCAGTGAGCGATTGCTGTACCGTAATTTGTCATGGGCACACTCTGCTGCGTGGCAGTTTCTTGACGGAACTGCACTTCCTTGGGCGGCAGCATACACGCACCACAGTGGATCACGAGAGCATACTCCGACAGATCTCTTGGAAATTCTGTGCCGGATGTCCAGTGGAATTCCGGTTCGCTTCCTGCATGAGCTTTCACCCAGTTCGGCAGCTTCACCGTACCGATATCGTTGCACTGGCGGTGATGGGTGCATCCTTCCGAAATCAGCACTTTGTCGCCGTCTTTGAGGGAATCAAGTGCAGCCGCACCTCGCACGACTGTTTCCAGATCGCCCTTGTATCTTGCAAAGAGGATGGAGAACGATGTCAGCGGAATCTCCTGCGGCACAAGCTTTGACACCTTCCCGAATGCCTGACTGTCAGTGATGACCATTTTCGGCGGTGTTGTAAGCCTTCCGAGTGTTTGCGTCACTTCCGTATCACGGCAGCAAATGGGGATTGCCCCTGCTTCGAGTGCTGCACGGATGATCTGCTGCTGCGGCAGGATGAGTCTGCCCTTCGGGGCGGATTCGTCAATCGGAATCACCAGTACCAATACATCGCCCGTGGAAATCAGGTCGGAAATGAGTGGTTTCTGCGGTGCATCGGGGCGTACCTGCTTTGCAATCAGATCTTTCAGCTCTGTGATGCCGGCATTTGTTTTTGCACTCACGCTGATCTCATGAATGGAATCCGCTTTCGGTGCATGACAGAGATCGGACTTATTATACACTGTAATGTAGGGAAGCTTTCGTTTTTGAAATTCTGCAATCAGAAAGTCATCCTCCGCAGTCCTGCCGACAGTCCCGTCAATGACAAGAACAGCAATGTCGGTTTTGGCAAGAACGGCAAGGGTTTTTTCCACTCGCATCCTGCCCAGGTCGCCCTCGTCATCAATCCCCGCAGTATCGACAATCATCACAGGACCGAGCGGCAAAAGCTCCATCGCCTTATAAACGGGATCGGTGGTCGTTCCCTTGACATCGGATACGACGGCGAGATCCTGTCCGGTGACGGCATTCACGACGCTGGATTTTCCGGCGTTTCGCTTGCCGAAAAAGGCAATGTGGATGCGTTCGGAGGAGGGGGTATTATTCAGGCTCATCGTTATCACTCCTATTTGAAATTTGGAAAATCAGATTTATCGTTCAAATGGCTTGTTAAAGGAGCCTATCTCGATTAAATTTCCTTCAGGATCAGTGATGTAGCAAGTTCTTTGCCCCCACGGTTCTGTTGTAGGTTCAAGTATGGAAGCTGCACCTTTTGCAATTGCTTTCTCATATTCCATGTCCACTTCTTCGAATGTATCAACATATAGAGCGATTTCAAAATGACCGTTAATACCTTTCAGATATTCATACTTTCTGCTTGTCATTCTCTCGAAATCTTTTCTTCCGTAGAGCAGGAACAACGTACCATCCTTTATCAGGTATACATTGGAAGTGTTTTCATCCTCCTTGATTTCAAAGCCAAGTACGTCCCGATAAAAACGAATCATCTTCTCCATATCATTAACAAACAATCCAAAGCCATCTAATCGCATCGTGATTCACCTCAATCATTTTTTATGACGTTTCAATATCTTATTAGACCGTGCACACTCTACCATTCGTCACGGCTCTGTCCAGAATCCGCCGGTATGGAAATTCTCATTTCCAAGCGGGGTGGCAGTCAGGCGGAACATGACGCAGCCATCGGGACAGACGATAGTTTTGGTATATTTTCCATCGCCGCCAAGGTTACGAAGATCACCGCCGCTTCTGACAGCTTCCATCAGAGGATGGAGCATCACCATCGTCTTGCTGCAGATGCCGCAGCCTGCATCATTCACAGGGCAGCCGTAGGTGCAGTGATAAATATCACCGATCTCCTCACCGTTGCGGCAATAATGCTCGGTGTTGCTGCCTTGCAGAAAGCCTGTGACTTCGATTGTAAATTCGTATTCTTCGTTGTACCATTTTTTCATAGAAACACCTTTATCAGAACCGGAAATCCCTGCTTCCATCCGCAATCTTATCCAGTCTCTCCACCACGATGTCACGCACCTTGTCGCTCTTGACATTGGCAAGCTCCTTCTGAATCAGTGCTTCGCCGATTGCCTTGGTTTCGGGGGATGCATAGTCCTCCAGATATTCCTTCAGCGTCATCAGGGCATTGGGATGGCAGCAGTTCTGGATCTGCTTTGTCTTGCAAAGCTGCATGAAGCGGTCGCCCGTTCTGCCCTCACGATAGCAAGCTGTGCAGAAGGACGGGATGTAGCCGAGCTGCATCAGCCAGTTCACAACCTCATCAAGGGTGCGGTTGTCGGAAACATCAAACTGTGCGGAGTTTTCATCCTCCGGCTCCGGTTCACTGTAGCCTCCCACGGTCGTCTTGGAGCCGCCGCTGATCTGGGATACGCCCAGATGGAGCACACGCTCACGGCACGCCTTGGACTCACGAGTGGAAACGATCATGCCCGTGTACGGCACTGCCACACGAATGCAGGCACAGATCTTTGCAAAAATATCATCGTTGATGCCGTTGTCGAAGGCATCGGGGTCGATGTCGTCCGCACGGCGGATTCTCGGTACGCTGATGGTGTGCGGGCCTACGCCGAAACGTGCTTCCAGATGCTCTGCGTGCATCAGAATGCCTGCAAATTCATAGCGGTAATGCTCAAGACCGAACAGAACACCAAGTCCCACATCATCAATACCGCCCTCCATGGCTCTGTCATGGGCCTCGGTGTGGTATGCGTAGTTGTGCTTGGGGCCTGTGGGATGGAGCTGTTCATAGCTCTCCTTGTGGTAGGTTTCCTGAAAGAGAATGTATGTACCAATGCCGGCATCCGCAAGCTTTCTGTAGTTCTCGACGGTGGTAGCCGCAATGTTGACATTCACACGGCGAATTGCACCGTTCTTGTGCTGGATGCTGTAGATGGTCTTGATGCTTTCAAGAATATACTCAATAGGGTTATTCACCGGATCCTCGCCCGATTCAATGGCAAGACGCTTGTGTCCCATATCCTGCAGGGCGATGACTTCCTTTCTGATTTCCTCCTGAGTAAGCTTTTTACGGCAGATATTCTTGTTCTTATAGTGATAGGGGCAGTACACACAGCCATTCACACAGTAGTTGGACAGATACAGCGGTGCGAACATGACAATACGGTTGCCGTAAAAATCCTTCTTGATCTGTTCGGCGAGGGCACAAACTTCTGCGTTGAGATCCTCTTCCTCGCAGGCAAGCAGTACGCTTGCATCACGGTGATTCAGACCTTTCAGTTCCTTTGCCTTTTCGATAATGGATCTGATCAGCTCCCTGTCGTTCTTGTGTGCCTCGGCAAAAGCGAGGGTTTCTTCAATTTCTTCATGGCAGATGAATTCTTCTGCCTTTGCGGATTTCGGATCGTACATCGTAATTCCTCCTTCAATAAAAAATGCCCGAACGCATTCGGGCAGCAAACTTTCATGTACAGCGGACAACTCCTTGTGAATCAGGAAACTCGCCGATTGGAAATGAACTTCCACCTCATGAAACGTTCGGTGTCAGATGCGTATGTTTCAGCTTTCCCGTCAGCGTGCTTTCGAGTCAGCTTCCATGTTCATTATACCATATTGTTATGAAAATGTCAATGGAGGCATACGAATTTTGTGGTCGATAAATTCTAAAAAAAGTCTTGACAAACTATTTTCTACGTGTTATACTGTATATATCACGATATGTACAGTATAACAGAGGTGCACTTCATGAAGATTATTGTAAAAACCAAATCCGATCAGCCGATTTATGAGCAGATCGAAGAACAAATCAAAGCACAGATCTTAGAGGGCAGTATGGTGGAGGATGAACAGCTGCCATCCATCCGTCAGCTTGCGAGGGATCTGAAAATCAGCGTCATCACGACCACAAGAGTTTACAACGATCTGGCGGATGAAGGCTTCATCATTTCCGTGGCAGGCAAAGGGTACTTTGTCGCACCACGAAAAAACGAACTGCTGCGGGAGCGGATGCTCTGCGAAATGGAGATCGGGCTGGAAAAGGCAGTTACAAACGGACGCAATGCCGGCCTTTCCAATGACGAAATCATTGCCGCACTGCGGAAATTTCTGGAGGAATGATTATGGAAAATATTTTGGAAATTACGGGACTGAACAAGGCGTACAAGGATTTTGCCCTGAAGGATGTGACCTTCTCTCTGCCCAAGGGCTATATCATGGGATTTGTCGGACAGAATGGTTCGGGCAAGACCACGACCATCCGTTCCATTCTCAATATGGCAAAGATCGACAGCGGTAAGATCAGCGTGTTCGGGCTTGACAGTATTGCGGACACCGTTGTCATCAAGCAGCGTCTGGGTGTGGTGTTTGACAGCCTGTACCTTGCGGAACATCTCAATGCCAAGCAGATCGAACAGCAGCTCCGTCCGTTTTATACGGCATGGGATACGGAAGGATTTTTCAATCGGATGAAGAAATTCCGTCTGCCGCTTGATAAAAAGGTCGGTGAATTCTCCAAGGGCATGAAAATGAAGCTGATGGCGGCAATCGCCCTTTCCCATCATGCGGAACTGATCATTCTGGACGAACCGACCAGTGGTCTTGACCCCGTTGCCCGTGATGAACTTCTGGATATTCTTGCGGAATACATCGAGGATGAAAACTGCGGCGTGCTGTTTTCTACCCATATTACTGCCGATGTGGAACGTATTGCCGATTACGTGACCGTTCTGCAGGAGGGCAGAGTTTGGTACACGGGCACAAAGGACGATCTTTCGGAGAAATATCTCATCGTCAAGGGTGCAGAGAAGGATCTGCCGGCAGACGTGAAAGAAAAATGCATCGGCTTTCATGCGTACCGCAATGGCTTTGATGCACTGCTGGAAACGGTATATAAAAACGAACTGCCATCCAGCATTGAAACGGAAAAGGCAAGCATTGACGAGATCCTTGTCTACATCGCAAAGGAGGCGGAGTATGAAAGAAATACTGTATGTGATGAAGCTTGATTTCATCTCCGTCAGATCTACTGCCATCGGTGTACTCTTCATTCTGGGTATCTTTACGATACCGGTAGCATTCCTGTTCACACCCTATTCAGGGCTACTTGTGCTGGAGTTTCTGCCGATCATTCTGATTGGTCCTTTGCAGGTGTTTGACGGCAAATACGGCAATAAGCTGCATGGTGTTCTCCCCGTGCATCGGAAAAACATCACAAGGGGGCGTTTTGCACTGTATACCGTGATGTTTCTCTGCATCGAGCTGTCAGTCATGCTGCTGACAACGGCAGCAGTGTATGCCGATCTCAACGAGCTTCTCCCTGTGGAATCCTCCGCTTTTTTACAAAATCAGCAATTCGCATTTGAACCCGAAACACTGCCGGAACTATTCTGCATGGCTTCCATGATGTCTCTGTTTTTCTGGCTGCTGTTTTCCTTTTTTGAAATGACGGGACAGATCTTCGGCAAGGAAAATGAAATGAAAATTTTCATCATCTGCGGTATTGTCGTGGTCGGATTGATCGTCGGCGTTCTGACACTCACGGACGCAGGCATTCTGCCGTATTTTCAGGTTCCGGAACTGCCGGAAACAATGTCAGGGGTAATCCGATTTGCGGTGATCGGAAATATTGTTGTTGCGGTGATTTGTGCCGCTTTCAGCGAAATTACCGCACTGGTCGTTTCCAAGCGTGAGTTGTAAGGAGGTGCGGATATGAAAATACTACTGGATCTGATCAAAGCGGATCTGATGATCATTAACGGCACAAAGAGCAGCATGAAATCGCTGTTCCTGCTGATCATCGTATTTGCAGTCGGGGGCGGTATCTTCTTTTCCCCCCTTGTCATGCTCATGATGATGTTCATGATTGCTGCGATGTTCGTGCCGATGGTGTTCCAGATGCAGACGCAGAGTCACTGTGAAAATATGTTCAGCCTCCTGCCGATCGAACGCAAAGACCTTGTCCGTGCAAGATTCCTGTTCATGATCGGGCTGTACACGGGACTGAGCGTGATGATGTACCTTGTCATGCTGCTGTCGCTGCGGCTGAATATTTTTGAAAGCGTGCAAGATGTGGATTATGACGCATTATTGCAGGAATGGGGCATCGGGTTTTCCTTCTTCGAAATCTGCAATCTCGGATTTCTGGCAGCCTTTACTGCCGGTATGGGACTGATGACCTTTCAGCTTCGTCAGTATTTCCGGAACAGCGAGCAATTTGCCGATGATGAGCTGAACCGGTTTTCTGTGAAACAAATCATCATCGTCGGTCTGTTATCGATTGTGGGTGTCGTAATTCTGCTGACCGCTTCCGGCGAGATTGCTCTGAGTGCGGCACTGTCACTGATCATTCAGCTTTTCATGCAGCTCATCACTGCCGCAGACGGTGCATTGCTTGTCGCTGTGCTTTTTGTCATTGCGGGGTTTGAGGGGGCATATAATTACATCTGCACCGTGTTGGAATACGATGCAAAAGATCTGTAAAGGAGGGGATTTCATGAAACTGATTCAGAAAATATCAGCTGTTATCTGTACTGCGTGCCTGACGCTTTCTGCAGTGGCAGTGCCCCTTGTCCATGCAGAGAATGCTGCTCTGCCATCGGGACTTACGGTTGAAGAATTCCGACAGACACTGGAAGAACAGGAAAAAGAGCTGGAGGACAAATTCTCCTCTGCGGCAGTGGGCGTATTTCAGGGGAATGAAGTCCTGTATACGGGATACTTCGGCGAAACGAATCTGACGGAGCACATCCCTGCGGATGAAAATTCCGTCTACGAATGGGGCAGTATCTCCAAGACCTTTATCTGGGTGAGTGTCATGCAGCTCTGGGAACAGGGCAAGCTCGATCTTTCGGAGGATATCCGCAATTATCTGCCCGAAAATTTCTTGCGGCATCTGTCCTACGACGATTCCATCACCATGCTGCATCTGATGAATCACAATGCCGGCTGGTGTGAGAATACCTATTCCATCGCATCCACAGATGCGGATGCTGTCCGCCCTTTGGGACAGGCATTGCAGGAATCCGAACCTGCACAGATGCATCGTCCGGGCGAGGTGACTTCCTATTCCAACTGGGGTGCGGCTCTTGCCGGTTATATCGTAGAATGTGTCAGCGGCATGGACTACTGCGAGTATGTCCACGAGAATATCCTCAAGCCGCTGGGGATGGAGCACACTGCCATCAATCCCGCACATAGCGACAATCCGTGGGTACAAAAGCAGCGTGAAACGATGCGTTCCTATATTTTCACCCCGATTGGTACAGTGTCCGATCTGGGAACTTGTATTGACTATATCGAGTGCTATCCTGCCGGTGCGGTGACCGGAACACTTTCCGATCTGATGACCTATGCACAGGCTTTGGTGAATGAGGATGCACCGCTGTTCCAAAATCCCGAAACACGGGAAATGCTGTTTTCTGGCTCTGCATTCTATGGGCAGTCCGATATTCCGTCCTGCAGTTATGGCTTCTGGCCAATTGAATACAGCGTACGTGTCTATGGGCACAGCGGTGCAACGAATGCTTGTCTTGCGGATATGATCTTCGATCCGGAAACGGGCATCGGCATGGCTGTGCTTGTCAATGAACCGAGCGGAAACTGGTACATAGGCTCTGCCCAATCATTGGTGTTCGGAGCGTTGGATGAAACAAAGTACGCTCCATCCGGCAATACGGAAACCGTAAAACCGAAGGGCTATTATCTTATGTCACGTTCCACACACCGTGGACTTTTGAAATTCATGCCGTATTTAAGCGGCACAAAGCTTGACGATGTCGGAGAGTTCGAACGCATCGGTGAGGATATCTGTCAGGTTACAGCCGACGGTTCAGCATTGATCATCGGTGAAACCAAGTATCCGGATGGCAGGAGTGGATTTGCCGCCGGTTCTGCAGATCTCATGCATGACAGTATGTATCTTGCAAAACTCTGCCTGTTCACAGCCTTTGTACTTCTGGCAGTCATATCTTCCTATTTTCTGCGAATAAAATGGAAGCTTTGGAGGGCGAAACGCTGGATACCCTATGCCGGCTCTGCTGTGATCACCGCCGGACAGATCGCAAAACTCGTTTCTGTCCTTGCAGTGATCATGTCGCTGGTTTGCTACAGCTTGTCCTATGGAATGCACAGAGGTGCTGGCATTGCCATCGGTATTGTGCAGATGCTCTGCATTGCGGTCTGCATCGCCGCCGCTGTGACATCCATTATATCCATGCTGATCAGAAAACAGGGGAAAGCCGCTGTGATTCGCTATATTCTGGATGCAGCAGGGAATGTGCTTGCGGTGTCTGCCATGGTGTATTTTGAGATGTACCGGTTCTGGGGATGCTGATTATAGATACATGAATCTACATTAACAATTACACAGAGTTGAACATTAAAAACAGCCGCCGCATCGGTATGCCGATGCGGCGGCTGTTAAACTAATTGGAATATATCGGATGACCGTACTTTTTACAGGAAAATGTACTTCAATACAAACAGTACTGCGAGCACATACATCACAGGATTTACCTTCTTTGCCTTACCGCAAGCGAGGTTGATCAGTACATAGGAGATCACACCGATGGAGATACCCTCGGAAATACTGTAGAACAGGGGCATTGCGATGATGCACAGATATGCGGGAATGACAGAAGTGTAGTTGTCGTCCGTGAATTTGAGCTGTGTGATGTTGCTGAACATCAGGAATCCCACGATGAGCAGAGCGGGTGCTGTCGCAAAGGAAGGAATCGCCGTGAATATGGGTGCAAAGAACATCGACAGCAGGAACAGGATCGCTGTTGTGAGGGCTGTCAGACCGGTTTTGCCGCCGGCTGCCACACCTGCGGAGGATTCCACGAATGTGGTGGTGGTCGAAGTACCCAGTACCGCACCTGCGGAGGTTGCGATGGCGTCAGCCATCAATGCCGGACGAATCCTCGGAAGTCTGCCTTCCTCATCAAGCATATCTGCCTTGGAAGCTACGCCGATGAGCGTACCGAGTGTATCGAACAGGTCAACGAACAGGAATGAGAAGATAACAACAACAAAATTGAAAATACCCACGCCGCTGAAATCCACGTTGAAGCACTGACCGAAGGTTTCGCCGAGTTTGGTGAAATCGGTTACCGCAAATGTCGGGAGCAGGGAATAATAGCCGTTTGCAGCGTCTACGGTGTAGATGCCGGTGAGCTGGCAGAGAATACCGAGGAGCCATGTTGCCAGAATACCGATCAGGATCGAACCCTTGACCTTGCGGATATAGAGGATACCTGTCAGCAATGTGCCGATGATTGCCAGAAGTGCACAAATACCGGAGGTTGTGAAGCTTTCACGGAAGCTTACGATGGAAACCAGCGTGGAGGAATTATCCACAGTCAGTCCTGCGTTCTGCAGTCCGATAAATGCGATGAACAGACCGATACCCACGGATACGGCGTGTTTCAGCGAAAGCGGGATGGCGTTGAAGATCGCCTCTCTGACCTTCGTAAGGGAAAGAATGATGAAGATAATGCCTTCAACGAATACCGCAAGCAGAGCGACCTGCCACGGATATCCAAAGGTGATGACAACGGTATACGCCATAAAAGCGTTGAGTCCCATGCCGGCGGAAAGTGCAAAGGGCATATTCGCCATGAATGCCATGCAGGCGGTACCGATGAAGGAGGCAAGGCAGGTTGCCAGCAGAACTGCGGTCGGATCCATTCCTGCATCGGAGAGAATGCTCGGATTGACTGCCAGAATGTACGCCATTGTCATGAATGTGGTGATACCGGCAGCAATTTCGGTTCTCACATTGGTGTTGTTGTCCTTCAGTTTAAACAAACGGTTCAGCATAATAATTCCTCCTTATTTTATTATGTCTCGTCGTATTCCGCAATATATGGAAGGTTGCGGTAGTACTCGGCACAATCCAGACCGTAGCCGATCACAAAATGATCGGGGATGGTAAAGAGAACCGTATCCGCCTTGAAATTCACTTGCCGTCTGCTTGGCTTGTCCAGCAGGGTAACGACCTTCAGTGAAAGGGGCCTTCTGGTTTTCAGCAGCTTTACTACATCGCTGAGAGTTCTTCCCGTGTCAATAATGTCCTCAACGATGATCACATGGTACTTGCTGATGTCCTGCTCCAGATCCATCGTAATGTTCACCACACCCGAAGAAACCGTGCCGTCGTGATAGCTCTTGGCACACATAAATGCGATTTCACAGGGAACAGTGATCGCACGGCAAAGATCTGCCAGAAATACGAATGAGCCTTTCAGAATGCTGACCAGCAGAATGGGATTTCCGTCGTAGGATGCATCAATCTCCTTTCCTGCCTTTTCTATCGCAGCAGCAATTTCTTCCTGCGTAATGAGAATACGCTTGATTCTGCTGCGGTACACATCAATGCTGCTTTTGTCTTCCATTTCCTATACCTCCGTTACATATTTTTGACGAAAATCATGCTATATACTGATTATATCACATAATTTTCAGGATGGCAATTGTTTTAGAAAAAATATTTTTTTCTCTATCCGAAAGATGTCCATAAAAGTTGTCAAAATGCTGTGCGATTTTAGGAAGTTCGACAAAGTTCAGATTCTTTTGTACTCTATGATTGACAAAATGTGAAAACACGGGTATACTTAAAATGTATGGAACCGTCAGCAACTGAATGATGAGGTGTTTTATGAATATCTGGCACAATATCAGCCCGAAGCGTATCAACGCAGAGGATTTCGTAGCAGTCATTGAAATTCCCAAGGGCAGCAAGATCAAGTATGAGCTGGACAAGGAAACGGGACTGATCAAGCTTGACCGCATTCTGCACACATCTACGCATTATCCGGCAAATTATGGGCTGATTCCCCGTACCTATGCCGATGACGAGGATCCGCTGGATGTTCTGGTGCTGTGTTCTGAAACGCTGTATCCCATGACGCTTGTTCGATGCTATCCCATCGGCGTGATCCGCATGATCGACAGCGGCAGACACGATGATAAGATCATCGCCATTCCGTTTGATGATCCCAATTACAATATGTATCGTTCCATCAACGAACTGCCGGCACACATTTTTGCGGAAATGACGCATTTCTTCAAGGTGTACAAGGAGCTGGAAAACAAAACCACCGCCGTTGACGAGGTGGAGGATGCGGATACCGCAAAGAAAATCATTGCTGCGGACATTGATCATTATATCGAGAAGTTCTGCAAATAACATTCCCATGCTGCGGATTAAGGCGGTTGCTGCCTTAATTGAAATATAATATCCAAGGAAGGAGTGCTTCCGTGCTGCACTGCGGAAGCAAAGTAAAGTATGAGTAAGAATGAAGTTCTGTTCAACCTCGAATCCAATGTTGCCCCCCTCGGCCTGATCGCCATGCAGAGTGCCCGTGAACTGGGTGATAAGATCAACGGTTATCTGGTAGACTGGGCACAGAAGGGCGGCTATGACTACGAATCTTTCCTCGTGGAGAGTGAATGTCCCCGTTTCGCCTCCGGTGACGGCAAGGGACTGATCAAATCCACCATCCGCGGCAAGGATCTTTTCATCATTACCGATGTTGGCAACTACAACTGCACCTATGAGTATTTTGGCAAGAAGAACGCCATGTCTCCGGATGATCACTATCAGGATCTGAAGCGTATCATTCAGGCTGCAGGCGGTAAGGCACACAGAATCAACGTGATCATGCCCAATCTTTACGGCGGCAGACAGCATCGCCGCAATTATCGTGAGTCCCTCGACTGTGCGGTAGCACTGCAGGAACTGCAGGCAATGGGCGTATCCAATATCGTAACCTTTGACGCACATGATCCCAGAGTTCACAATGCAATTCCGCTGATGGGCTTTGACAATGTCATTCCTTCCTATCAGGTGCTCAAGACCATGTTTAAGTCCATTGAGAATTTCCACGCTGCTAAGGATACCTTCATGGTTGTCAGCCCCGACGAAGGTGCACTGAACCGTAATATGTACTATGCATCCGTTCTGGGCGTGGATATGGGTATGTTCTACAAGAGACGTGACTATTCCAGAATTGTCAACGGCAGAAATCCAATCGTAGCACACGAATACCTCGGTAACTCTGTTGAGGGCAAGGATGTGTTCATTGCAGATGACATCATTTCCTCCGGCGAGTCCGTTCTGGATATTGCTTATGAGCTGAAAAAGCGTAATGCAAAGAGAATTTTCGCATATGCTACTTATTCCATCTTCACAAATGGTCTGGAGAAGTTTGATCAGGCTTACCACGATGGCTTCATCAGCGGCGTATTCGGTACCAACCTGACATATCGTTCTCCGGAGCTGCTCCAGCGTGAATGGTTCCACGAGGTTGATGTTTCCAAGTACATTGCATATTTCATTGCCTCCATCAATCATGATGTATCCATCAGCACAGTAATTGATCCGCACGAGAAGATTCAGCAGCTGCTGGAAAAGTACAACTAATGAATTAAGATCCCTCTGCACAGCAGAGGGATCTTCTTTGCATTATGCCGATATTCGATTTATAATTTTGTTGCCTTTTCATAAATTGTAAACATAGTATCTGTTTTTTCTTGACAATTTGTCCGTTTTCGTGTACAATTAATATATTCGTATGTTCGAATGAAAATTCAAGCGTAAGACGGAAAATGATCGTTCATGCAAAAAATTCTGCTGGTTTTTCCGACATTACAGAAAGGTGTGTATTCATGAGCAAACAAAAAAAAGTGGCTGCTGAAAAGGGCGGTTTCGGATCGAAACTTGGTTTCGTTCTTGCTGCTGCGGGTTCTGCAGTCGGACTTGGAAACATCTGGCGTTTCCCGTATCTTGCCGCACAGTACGGCGGCGGTATTTTCCTGTTGGTGTACCTGATCCTTGCGGTTACCTTTGGCTTTACGCTGATGGTGACGGAGATCGGTATCGGACGTAAGACTGGAAAGAGCGTTATCGGAGCTTATTCCTCCATCAATAAGTATTTTGCCCCACTCGGATGGCTGGCAGCAGCAGTTCCGGTCATCATTCTTCCGTATTACTGCGTAATCGGCGGCTGGGTACTCAAGTATATGACTGCCTTTATTACCGGAAGCGGTACTGCGGCAGCCGGCGATGGTTCCTATTTCTCCGAATTCATCGGACACGCTGCACAGCCGACAGTGTTCTTCTGTATTTTCGTTGCATTGACTGCTCTTGTAGTTATGCTCGGTGTTGACAAGGGTATTGAACGTGTGAGCAAGATCATGATGCCCGTGCTGTTCATCCTGATCGTTGGCATCGGTATTTATACACTCACACTTCCCGGTGCAATTGATGGTCTGATTTATTATGTCAAGCCCGATTTCAGTGCATTTTCCATTAAAACAGTCATTGCCGCAATGGGACAGCTGTTCTACTCCATGTCTCTGGCAATGGGTATTATGATCACCTACGGTTCCTACATGAGAAAGGAAGACAATCTGGAAGGTTCTGTTCATAACATCGAAATTTTCGATACGGCAGTGGCATTCCTCGCAGGTCTGATCATCGTTCCGTCCGTATTCGTATTCTCCGGTGGTGACGAAACCGCACTGAAATCAGGTCCGTCCCTGATGTTCATTACACTGCCGAACGTCTTTAAATCCATGGTCGGCGGTCAGATCGTTGGTACTGCATTCTTCATTCTGGTAGCACTCGCTGCACTGACTTCCTCGATTTCCCTGATGGAAACTGTAGTATCCATCATCGTTGAAAAGTTCAAGATTAAGAGAATTCCTGCCTGCGTGATCGTAATTGTGGTTTCACTGCTCGTGGGTATGCTCTCCGTACTTGGCTACAGCGACTGGAGCCATGTGACGGTATTCGGCCGTCAGTTCCTTGACTTCTTCGATTTTGTCAGCAACAATATCATGATGCCGATCGTGGCTCTGGTGACCTGCATCCTGATCGGCTTTGTGGCAAAAACAAAGTTTGTCGAGGAAGAGGTAGAACTGAACGGAAAGTTCAAGTCCAGACTGATGTACAGAATCATGGTAAAATATGTTTGCCCGATCTGTCTGCTGGTAATTCTGTTCTCCTCCCTGTTTATGTCGTTATAATGCATAATTTTCGCCCTGCCATATGGCAGGGCAAATTTTTATGATCGTGGCTTTGTCAGCTCATAGCTTTCCTCCACCATTCTGTGCACGTCCGCATCGGGTATCGTGCCATCCAGAATGACGGAATTCCAGTGGGTTTTGTTCATGTGATAGGCAGGAATCACAGCATCGAACGCACTTCTCCAGAAGTTTGTCCACTGGGGATCACATTTGAGATTCATCCAGATTTTGCCGTCCTTTTCAAAGATCATAGCGAAGCATTTTTTGTTCTTCCGATGCCGCATTACGCACCAGTTTTCGTCGTGGAAGGGGTAGTCCTCGTAAACGCCCAAGTAGGACAGGCAGTATGAAACGATTTCAGCTTTGGTTGTCATATTTTACCTCCTGCGTTTTTTTCATTATACCACATACTGCCAAAAAAGAAAAGCAGTTCCGAAAATATTTTTCGCCGTCAGGGCAATTGACAAGTATCCATGAATACGCTATAATGGTAGGGACAATAATTTTGGGAGGAAACTGCAATGAAAATCGGCGTGGATTATTACCCCGAACACTGGGAGGAAAGCCTGTGGCAGAAGGATGTTGAACTGATGGCGGAAACAGGCGTGAAGGTCGTTCGCCTTGCGGAATTTGCATGGGCAAAGCTCGAACCCAAGGAGGACTGCTTTGATTTTGCGTGGCTTGACAGAATCGTGGAAATGCTAACAGAAAAGGGAATGGAGGTCGTGCTGTGTACGCCAACCAATTGTCCGCCCCTGTGGTTCTATGAGAAATATCCCGATGCCGTACAGACGGACGCCAACGGAAACCGCATTTCCATCGGCATCCGTGGACACCGATGCTACCGCAATCCTGCATTGCGTGAACGTGCCGCCATCATCATCGACAAGCTTACAAGCCGATATGCGGATCATCCGCAGGTTGTGGCATGGCAGATCGACAACGAACTGGAAGCCAATTTTTGCCGCTGTGAGCGATGCAGCGACGGATTTCGTGCATTCGTCAAGGAAAAATACGGCACGATCGACGCTGTCAATGCCGCATACGGAAACAATGTCTGGAGCGGCAGTTATTCCGAATGGACGCAGGTAAAGCCGCCGATGGGAACGCATCCGCAAGGCTGGTACAATCCGGCATTAATGCTGGATTATCACCGCTTTGCCGCAGCGGACGCTGCGGAATATGTGCAGTTTCAGATAGGCTGCATCCGAAAAAACTGCCCCGAAATTCCGATCACAACAAACACATGGTTCTGCGAAAACCATGTGAATTTCCATGAGCTGTTTAAAGAACTCGACTTTGTTTCCTACGATAATTACCCGACAGTACGGATTCCACAGAATGCGGAGGAGCTGTATTCACACGCATTCCATCTGGATTTCATGCGTGGTATCAAACGTCGTAATTTCTGGATCATGGAGCAGCTGAGCGGTGCAACGGGCAGCTGGGCACCCATGAGCAGAACCCCTGCCCCCGGTATGCTGAAGGGTTACTCCCTGCAGGCGTTTGCACATGGTGCGGATACTGTGGTGCATTTCCGCTGGCGTACAGCGGTGACCGGTGCGGAAATGTTCTGGCATGGACTGCTTGACCACAGCGGTGTTGCAGGCAGACGATTTGCGGAATTCCGTTCGCTCTGCGAAACGGCAGACACGCTGCAGGAAATAGCAGGCTCGGAATACCGATCCGATGTTGCTGTTCTGTATGACTATGATAATGCGGCAGCATTACGGATCCAGCCGCAGACGGAGGGATTTCATTATCTCCAGCAGCTTAAATACTGGCACGATGCCTGTCTGCATTTTGGCGTGAATACGGATATCATCAGCAGGCATGAGGAGCTTTCACAATACAAAATCGTCATTGCACCGGCAATGTTCGTTACGGATGCAGAAATCACGGAGAAGCTGCGTACATTTGCCGAACAGGGCGGCACAGTCATCCTCAGCACCCGCAGCGGCGTGAAGGATATCAACAATAACTGCATCATGGCACAGCTCCCCACGGTATTTGCGGAAATGTGCGGCTGCTATGCGGAGGAATATGACCCCATTGGCTGTGTAAGCGAGGAAATGGAGCTGTTCGGGGAACCCTTCCGCATCACCCAGTGGTGCGACATTCTGGAAACCACAACGGCGGAATCTCTTGGCACCTACACGCAGAATTTCTATCAGGGAAAAACTGCTGTTTGCCGCAATTCCTTCGGAAAAGGCAGGGTCTACTATTTCGGTACAGTCGGTGAACGCAGGCTCTACCATCGCTTTATGGAGGAAGTTTTCGCAGAAAGCGGCATTCCCTATGTAAACGGGCTTCCACTCGGTGTGGAGCTGACTGTGCGTACATCGGAGGTGTGTGAGTATTTGTTTTTGTTCAACAATACGGACAGGGTGCAGAAATTTGCGGTCTACGGCAGGGAATACTGTCTGCAGCCGTTTGAGATGAAAATTGAAACGTATTGAGGGAGAGAAAAAATGCACTGGACAACGAGCTATAAAAAAGCCGTCACTTTCAGCTATGATGACGGCAGCGAGCAGGATGTGAGGCTTGTAGAGATCCTCAATCGCTATGGCATGAAGTGTACCTTTAATCTGAACAGCGGAATTGATAGGATTTCGGGTTCATGGAAATACAAGAATGTATGGGTGCATCGGCTGAATCTGCCCGAATGCACGGAGCTTTACAGGGGGCATGAGATTGCCGTGCACGGCAGCAGGCATCTGTGCCTGACGGAGCTTTCCCGTGAGCAGATCCGTGCGGAGATTCGGGAGGACAGGGCGGAACTGACACGGATATACGGAAAAAGCCCCATAGGCATGGCATATGCCTACGGGGCGTATAATGATTTGGTTCTGGAGGAAATCAGGGCGGCAGGGCTTCTCTATGCCCGCACCACCCACAGCACGCATAGCTTTGCCGTGCAGGATGATCTGCTGCAATTTGGGGCTACCTGCCATCACGATGATGCGGCTTTGTTTGATCTCGCCAAACGATTTCTTGAAACACAGTCGGATGAGCCGCAGATCTTTTCCGTCTGGGGACACAGCTATGAATTTGACGGGAATCACAATTGGGACAGGATTGAGAGGCTTTGTGAGATGCTCGCCGGAAAACCGGATGTGTTTTATGGGACGAATGGGGAGGTTTTGGGTTGATTTGCGGATAAATCAGAATTTATCCGTGTACCTATAATCTATTGTATCATTGCCGTCAAAATCGAGCAGTTCTTTATTATTATGTTCATCAGGTGTAAAACTGCAATACTGATTGTTTTCATCTTCAATCAGTATTCTACTGCAGCAAACACATTGAAATATAGATTTTATTCTGATATAACTACCAATATTGACTCTGAAAGTCATAGCTAATGCTTCTCTGTTTTTGACAGGTGATTCAAGTAATTCATCTGCTAAATCAAGCAGCTTAAAGTATTCTTTATCAGAGATGATTCTGCCTTTATAGGAAATATTATCCGTGTTATCGTGTATAATATTGCCACACTTACATCTTATCCACATAGTTTTCTCCTATAATCTCGATTTATCGTATCAACCCCTCCGGCACTTCCTCCGCCATTCTCTTGTAAGCCGCCTGACTCGGGTGGAGATGGTCGCCGCTGTCGAAGCCTTCACCGAATGCAGCGGGATGCTGCGGATCACACACAGCCCTGTCAAAATCAATGCAGCCGTCCGCTTCGTCCGTGGTACGCATCCAGTCATTGACTGCACACCGAAGCTCATCACGGAAATCCGCATAGGTACGCCATCCCTCAATGGGCAGGAGCGTGCCGAGGTAGACCTTCAGTCCGTATTCCCTTGCTTTGCGGATATAGGCACGCAGTCCCTCGATCATTTCCTCCGCAGTGGGAAGATCGCTCCACGGACGGAAAGGATTGACCTCCTCGCCGACGGGGTGAATAATATCGTTGATGCCGTGCTGGATGATCACCGTGTCCGCACCCGAAACGAGGCATTCCCTCGGAAAACGTGTATCGCCCTTGAGCCCGTAGGAATCGTAGGTGATATTGTCGTACTGACGGAGAATGCGGGTACCGCTTGCCGCTTTGCGGATGATGGAGGTCTTTCCGTCCGAAAGCTCAAGCGTGCGGAGCATGAGGTAATCGGGCCATGCCTGTGCCGTGATGGAATCGCCGTAGCAGATGACTGCATGGCTGTCATGGCTTGCGGCAATTTCAATATCGCTGAGGAAATACACCCAGTTGGTTTTCTTGGATTCGTCCATCGGAAGTACAGGGGATGCGGCATGATCGCCGACTGCAAAGTATCCGCCCGACAGCGGCCCTGTAATATGGACAGCGGAACGAAGTTCCGTGAAATCGGCAAAATACAGGCTGACTGCAATCGTTTCGCCCGATGTCACAGAGAAATCGACGGCATCGCTCCGCAGGCGTTTTCCTGCCGGAATGGTTGCAGAGGATTCTCCCCCAAAGGTCAGTGCAGTAACGGTTTCCTCGGAAACAGCCGAGCCGCCTGCGGATCTTGCGACATAGGCAGATGTAATTCTCACTGCCTCCGTACCGCAGAAATTATCGAGCGTAATGCGGAGTGCAGAGCCGGAAATCAGCATTTTCACAGGATAACGCAGCGTCAGGTTTTTGCCGTAGTTTTCGGGACGGCGTTCGTTAATGGAAATGGCATTGCCCCAGGCGGCAACCCATTTATTGTTCTGTTCGGTCATGGGGATTCCTCTTTCTATTCATAATTACCTACTTATCATATCATGTTTGCGTGGGTTTGTCAATATTTGTGCATACTGCGTCGAAAATCAATGTGGCAGCCGCCCGTATGGGCGGCTGCC
>JAZNUR010000136.1:0-31380 GCA_045592405.1 Oscillospiraceae bacterium | reverse complement strand
ATTATCACCAAAAGGTTTCCCCAATAAAAAAAATGCCGGCTGATCATAATCAGCCGTAATACATGATAAAGCTTATTTTCCGCCAAGAATCTCGAAAATCTCATCCATGCTCATATCGCTCGGAGAACTCTTGCTGGTTGTATGACCAAAATCAAAATCATCCAGCATGGGGTTGTCGATCGGGATTACATCCTCCTCTTCGTCCTCTACCACAGATTCCACCTTTTTATCATCGGTATCAAAATCAGCTGCAATGACTGTAATTGTCATCTCATCCTGCATTTCTTCCTTGAATGCAGCACCGAAAATAAACTGTACGTCCGGAGCTGCTGCGTCGGTGATCATCTTGGATGCAGTATCCACGTCGGAAGCAAGAGTATCTTCGGACATTGCCACGTTGATCAGCAGTCTCTTTGCACCTGCAATTGAAGTTTCCAGCAGCGGGCTGCTGATAACTGCATTTGCTGCCTGAATAGCCTTGTCCTTACCGGAACCGTGACCGATTGCCATGTGTGCATAGCCTGCACCCTTCATGGTGGTGGATACGTCAGCAAAATCAAGGTTGATATAGCCTTCTTCAACGATCAGATCTGCAATGCTCTTTACACCGGTCTTCAGAATATCGTCGGACAGTGCGAAGGATTCCTTCATTGTCAGGGGTTTTTCAAGACCTACGAGCAGTCTTTCGTTGGGGATAACGATCAGGGAGTCCACATACTTCTTCAGCTCAGAGATACCCTTTTCAGCCTGTGCCATCTTCTGCTCACGCTCAAATGCAAAAGGCTTGGTAACCACTGCAACTGTCAGGATGCCCATTCCCTGTGCAACCTTTGCTACGATCGGTGCTGCACCTGTACCTGTGCCGCCGCCCATACCTGCGGTAATGAATACCATATCCGCACCCTTGAGTGCGGTTTCAATTTCTTCAATATTCTCTTCTGCACTATTCTGACCGATTTCCGGCTTATTGCCTGCACCTCTGCCCTTGGTCAGCTTTGCACCGATCTGGATGCGGGTTGCAGCCTTTGAATTTCTCAGAGCCTTTGCGTCAGTATTAATCGTTACATATTCAATGTCATTTACACCTGAATCCACCATACAATTCAGTGCGTTGCCGCCGCCGCCGCCAACACCGATTACCTTAATGTTAACATCCGGATCGAATGCTTCTTCGTAAATGAAGTCCGCCATTGTAGTTCCTCCTAGAATCTTTTATTTCCATGTAAAAACACTTAATTTCACAAAGAATCTTATATACTATTTATTTTATCACATTCCATTACATTTTGCAATAGTTTTTTTACAAATTTTATTTTTTTCATATTCACACAAGTCAATCGACTGTTTCTCGTCACTTTTTAACAAAATTGTACATAACAAACAACATTCCGACACAATGCCTTCTTTTCTTATTCTACAGGCTTTGTGGATGTCTGCGTTTGTGTGGTTGTCTGAACTTGTGTGGACGGCTGCATTTCCGGCAAAGTCGGAACTTCCGGTTTGGTTTCTTCCGGTATTCCCGTTGTCGTTTCCGCCGGTGATTCTGTCGGTGTTTCGGGCTGTCGTTCTACATCCGCCTTGTTGCGGAACGAAACCTGATTATTGCCGATCATCGTCAGATAGCCTTCCTTATCCGCAGGCTGCTTGCTGATGACGGACTGTGCAAAAGAGATCTTGTAGTCAATTTCCTCCCAGTTGCCCATATCAAACTGAAAACGGTTATCGAGATTTACGACAATATTATTAGCTTTGGTCATATCGACCGCCACGATCGGATATTCCAGTTCACCATCGTTGATCAACTTCATAAATGCTTCGAGAATTTTCGTATCCCGTACATCTTCGGAATAGATCCACTTGCCCGCCTCTGGGTCCTTTGCATTATAACCAACAATCGTTACAAGTCCTTCCCTCGGATTCATACTGTTCTCGATGATTTTTCCGCTTTGGCTTGTAACCAGAACACCGTATTCATACTTGATATTATATGCAGGCGTACATTTTTTTACGTCGATCAGCAGCGTATTGGGAAATCTTCTTTTAATGGAAATTTCCTCCACGTTAATCAGTTTATCCAGTGCTTTCTGTTCTGCTTTTTCAATGTCAATACGAATCAGATTGTCTCCGGCAGAGATCCCCGTTGCCTGTGCAATCTCCTCCGCCTTATACATTTTCGCATCGCCTGTGACCTCAATACTTTCGATATTGAACAACACTGTCATGGAAAGTGTCACGATCAGACCTGCCGCAAACAGAAAAACAAGAATTGCATACAATACCTTGCCACGATCCCGTCGTCTGTTACGACGCAGATTTTTGTCATCCTGAATTCTTGTTTTTTCCACATCACGCATCGGCATTCTTCTTTCAGATTTCCAACTGCTCATACGTTTTCCCCTTTTATGTTCTGATAATTTCTGCTCCAATATTTTTCAGCACCTGTTCCGGGCTGTCATATCCTCTGTCAATATGATACACATCATGTATCACAGTTTCACCTGCTGCACTCAATCCTGCAACAAGCATTGCCGCTCCGCCACGCAGATCCGTTGCCTCCACAACAGCTCCATGCAGACTGCGGACTCCATGAATTGCCGCCACACGGCCTGCCACCTGAATATCCGCCCCCATCCTGACAAGGGCATCCACATGACGGAAACGATTTTCAAATATCGTTTCCTCAACAAGTGTAGTACCGACTGCACGACATAGGGCAGCCATCATGATCGCCTGTGCATCCGTCGGAAATCCGGGATACGGCATCGTTTTCAACAATCTGACTGCTTTGAGCGGTCTGCCCGCATGGAAATAGATCCGATGCTCTGCTGCACTGACATGGCAGTTCATTTCCTCAAACACATCCAGAATACTTATCATATCCGAACTTCTTACATTCCGAAGGCAGATTTCTCCATCCGTTGCCGCCGCAGCAGCAAGCCACGTTGCAGCCACGATTCGATCGGGCATGATCCGGTATGTACAGCCTTTCAGACGTTTCACACCCTGAATGATGATCGTTCCCGTTCCTTCTCCGTTTATGCAGGCTCCGCAGGCTTTCAGGTAGCCTGCAAGATCCACGATTTCCGGTTCTCTTGCCGCATTGCTGACGATGGTTTCCCCCTTTGCCGTCACAGCGGCAAGCAGGATATTCTCCGTTGCCCCAACTGACGGGAACTGCAGGTGGATCTTTGCACCGTGCAGTCCGTTCGGCGTTGCACATTGGAGGATGCCGTTTTCCTCACGAATTTTCACACCCATACGCTGCAACGCCTGCAGATGCAGGTTGATCGGACGAGGGCCGAGTTCGCATCCGCCGGGATAGCCCAGCGTACATTTGCCCATTCTTCCGAGTACCGCACCCAGAAAAATAATGGACGAACGCATTTCACGCATGAATTGTTCGGGAATTTCCGACGCATTCATACTGCTCGCATCAACAGACACGGTATTCTCCTGCATTTCACAGCGGCAGCCAAGATTGGTAAGAATCCTGCACGCTGCGTAGACATCGGAAAGTTTCGGACAATTCTCAAGTCTGCTTTCTCCGTCACAGAGCAGCGAAGCCGCTGCTATCGGCAATGCACTGTTCTTTGCACCCTGTACGGCGATTTCGCCTTCCAGACATCTGCCGCCCTGTATGACTAATTTCTGCATAACGCCACCCCTTTCTATCATCATTCTATGACAAAAAGGGTTTTCGGTGCGTGGTTTCGTTATTTCTTTTTCAGCAGCGATTCCACGACATTCCAGATACGTTCTTCCGTGTCTGTTACGGCGAGAGACGCCGCATTTTGTGCCATACTCTGGAGCTTGGCACGATTCTGATACAGATCCTCAATTCGTTTGATCATATCCTCCGAAGTCACATCCTTCTGCTCAATGACGATCGCAGCTCCTGCTTTTCCGAGGACATTCGCATTGTGCAGCTGGTGGTTGCCTGTTACGATCGGGGAAGGAATCAGTATAGACGGTTTTCCCAGTGCTTCCAGCTCTGCAAGTCCCGTTGCACCGGAACGGCAGATGACAAGATCCGCTGCCGCCATACAAGTGTCCATATCGTGGATGTATTCACTGACACGGATACGGCTGTTTTTCATGGGAATACCGTATTCCTGCATTTTCTGCGGGAATGTATCCTTTCCCATGCCCCCGTAGCCGTGGATGTGATTGATGGCAAGCCCCTTGTCCGTGTGCCATTTCAGAACCTCTGCCATGGTTTCATTGATACAGCCCGCTCCCAGACTTCCGCCAAAGGAGAGGAGGCAGAAGCTGTCGTCGAATCCCAGTTCTGCTCTTGCCTGTGCTTTGGATTTCTGACGAAGCTCCGCACGAACAGGAAGTCCCGTTACGGTGTACTGCAAGCCATCGGAATCGAAAAATTCCAGTGCTTCCTTCACCGTCAGCATGACATGATCCACTTCCTTCGCAAGCAGTCTGTTTGTCACACCGGGGTACGCATTCTGCTCATGAATGGCGGTGGGAATGCCCATTTTTGCCGCCATACGGATGATCGGACCTGCCACATATCCACCCGTGCCGATGGCGATATCGGGCTGGAAATCCTTCAGGAGCTGCTTTGCACGGCTGCCCGAGCAGGCAAGATACCATACTGCCTTGCAATTCCTTCCGATATTCGCCGGCGTCAGCTTACGCTGAAAACCTGCAACCTTAATATGTGCGATCCGATAGCCCGCCTGCGGTATCAGCTTAGACTCCATTCCATTCGGGGTTCCCACAAACAGGAACTCCGCATCCGGACAGTGGGAACTGATGATGCTTGCAATGGCAAGTGCGGGATTAATGTGACCGCCCGTGCCGCCGCCAGCCAAAAGTACTTTCATAGTATTCACCTTTCTTAATCAGAATATCATGCTTCCTGACGAAAATCAGGCTGCGGCGGTATTGATTCCGTAATCGCACTGTTATCCTGCCTAACTTTCCGCTTTCTTGAAACATTCAGCACAATACCCATCTGTGCCAGCTGCATGACCAATGCGGTACCGCCATAGCTGAAAAACGGCAGGCTGATACCGGTATTGGGTACAAGACCGCTGACAACCGCCATGTTAATGAACGCCTGCAGACCGATCTGCAGAGTAAATCCAATTGTGATGAGCATTCCGAAGCGATCATTGGCATTCGCCGCAATATGGAATCCCTGCACCACCAGCAGTACAAACAGCAGAATCACGGTAACCGCACCGATGAGTCCAAGTTCCTCACATACGACCGCAAACACAAAGTCATTCTCTGCTTCGGGAAGGTAGAGATATTTCTGGCGGGATTCTCCGAGTCCAAGACCAAATACACCACCCGAGCCAATGGCAATCAAGGACTGTCTGGACTGCCATGTTGCGGCAAGATCCGTACTGTCAAACGGATGCAGCCAAGTGCTTAAACGTTTTCCGAAATAACCATAGCCCTCTGCCTGAATTTTATAGAACACAAGCCCTGCCACTGCCAGTACTGCCAGCAATCCTGCAACCAGCAGATGCCAGACTTTCGCACCGCCGACAAACATGAGTACGACACCGATCAGACAGATGAGCACCGTACAGGACAGGTGGGGCTGTTTCATCAGCAATGCAGCGATAATACCAAGCATCAGCATGAAAGGAATTACGCCGATGGTGGCTTTCTTCATGCGGTCATAGTTTTTGTCAATTGCATAGGCAAACAGGATCACAACTGCAAATTTTGCAAGCTCGGACGGCTGAAATGTTGTAAATCCAAGGTTGATCCATCGCTTACAGCCTGTACCGAGATCCGTACCGACAAGCAGAACCAGAATCAGCATGAGCACACTGCCGCCATATGCCAGCAGGGCGATCCAGCCCTTCTGAAGAATCCGATAATCCACAAATGACATGACCAGCATCGCAACCAGTCCGATCGCTGCAAAAACGATCTGTCGGGATGCATAGAAGTATCCGTCCTTGCCTTCATTAATGGCGATCGCATAGCTTGCAGAAAACATCATCAGAATTCCCACACCGAGCAAAATCAGAACGATAACCAAAAATGTAACATCAACGCCACCCAGCTTGGTACGCTCCTGCTTCATTTTATTCATGTTGCTGAATGACCAGAAGCTTTCGCCTGTTTTTCTTGTATTCGTTCGTTTTGTATTCGTCCGTGCCATCCATTCCTCCCCTTTCTACGCAGTAAGACCGCCGACTGCGGCAGATTTTATGCGTTGTCGATCTATTCATACATGATCACGGCAGCAATGACGCAAAAGGCGGCAAACCCTGCAAATACCGCAATTCTCTGCCAGTGCTTCATTCCTGCCTGCTGCATACTTTCCTGCAGCGTAATACCATTTTTTCTCCACGACGGAATCCGGTTGACGAGTGATACGGCAAGCATCAGGAGCATTGCCATATGCAGACGGCTTATCAGACAAACCGCCGTTACGATACCGGAAACCCAGAGCACGCCCGTATTGCCAAGCCTGCATTTTGCAGGATGGAGATTCCAGACAAAACATCCCATGCATCCGCCCGCAGCTGCAAGTGAGAGCAGGGCGTGCATTTCGTTGCCTTCCTGCATGAGCAGCACTGCCATTCCCAGCAGTGCAACACTGCCGACGGAAATACACATTCCATCTGTTTTTTCCGCATTACAGCTGGTCTGCATACAAAGCAGCGTACCGATTGCAGCCGTAAAGGGAATATACAGGATTCCCGCATCATATCTAATGAATGCAAAATCCATTATCGTATGTTCCGAACCACAGAGCAGCAGGAACAGAGCCGTTATCAGAAATACAAATCCAGCCCTCAGCAAAAGCGGCTGCTTTTTCAGCGGACGTCTGCGGACGATCCGCAGGTCTGCCACAAACCCCATCACCGCCATAAACAGTGCATATGCCGTGCCGAGAACCAGTTCCCTTGTCAGCTGCTGTATTGTGGCAGACGTATGATCCACAATGGAAAATGTATGATACAATGCATACGAAAGCACAAGTCCGAACAGACATCCGAACACACAAAGTACACCGCCCATGGTCGGACGAAGGCTGTGCTGTACGTTCTCACTGCCATCCTTCGGGGATTCCGGCTCACAGAATCGCTGCTTACGCAGAAACGGCACAAACGCCGCACCCATGATGCCGCTTGCAAGTGCGGCGGAAACAGCCGTAATCAGCTGCAGCCAGAGCGGCATTATACTTCACCATAAAGTGCAGCGATGATTCTTTCCAGATGCATACCGTGGCTTGCTTTAAACAGCACGCAGTCGCCCTCCCCGAGTGTTTTCCGCAGTGCTTCGGTCAGCCCGTCTGCATCCTCCGTACAGAACACCGCAACAGCATCGCCCGCATTTGCGGCAATCCCCCTTGCAGCTGAACCATAGCAGAACAGCATATCAATTCCGGCATTTTTCGCCATTTCTCCAACTTTTGCATGGAGCATTTCACTATGTTCGCCAAGTTCAAGCATATCGCCCAGAACCGCAATTTTTCTGCCGCTGCACCGGAAATTCCCCAGCACGCCAAGTCCCGCACGCATGGAATCGGGGCTTGCGTTGTAGCAATCTGCAATCACAGTCTGTCCGTTTTTTTCCATGATATTCTGACGCATTCCGGTCGGCTGATATTTTGCAAGACCACAGACGATCTCCTGCGGTGTCATACCGGCAAGCAGTCCCACGAGATAGGCAGCAAGTGCATTTTTCACATTATGAATGCCCACAGTCGGGAGGACTGCGAGAATAGAATTTTCCGCATGACGGATGGTGAAGGTTGTTACACCGTCATCCTCCTTGATGTCCTCTGCGTAAACATCTGCACCAACGGGAGAATTCTCCGTGGAAACGGAATAAGTAAACACAGGACGATCCAGCTTCTTTTTAAGATCACAGAGCATGGGATCATCCGCTGAAACGATCAGCGGTGCACCATCCTCCATGCCTTCAAGGACTTCCAGCTTGGCTTTCAGGATACCCTCCTGTGAACCGAGATGCTCGATATGGGAATAGCCGATGTTGGTGATGACGGCAATCGTGGGCTTTGCACTCCTTGTCATACGGGAAATTTCCCCGAAATGGTTCATTCCCATTTCAATTACTGCCGCCCCGTGTTCCTTTGTCAGACCGAACAATGTTTTCGGCATTCCGATCTCGTTATTGAAATTCTTTTCAGTTTTCAGCGTGCAGAAGCTTTCGGAAAGCACACAGGCGATCATTTCCTTTGTCGTGGTTTTTCCCACGCTTCCGGTTACCGCAACAAGCGGAATGTCAAACATTTCACGATAGTACCTGCCGATGTCCAGCAAAGCCTGACGGGTGTCGGGAACTACCACGCAGGGCAGATCACCGATCTGTGTGTCAGTCACGGCAGCTGCTGCACCGGCAGCAATTGCCTGCTGTACAAAGTCATGACCGTCAAACTTCTCCCCACGCAGTGCCAGAAACAGGCAGCCTTCGGGAAGCTGTCGTGTATCCGTACTGATGCAGGTGATTTCTGCATTGCATGGTGCGGTCGTTCCAAGATATTCTGCAAGCTTTTCCAAGAAAAGAGTTTCCATTGTATTCCTCCTATGCCAATGCATCGAGTGCTTCGGCAACAATTTCCCGTTCGTCAAAGTGAACGGTACGGTTATTCTCAAAAATCTGATAATCCTCGTGTCCCTTACCGGCAAGCACGATCACATCGCCGCTTCGTGCGGTTTTCACTGCATGGAAAATCGCCTCACGGCGGTCGGTTACTGTTTCATAGGGCACATCACTATCCGCAAGTCCCTCCAGAACATCGGCAATGATTGCCTCCGGATCCTCATTGCGGGGGTTATCGGACGTGACGATCAGCCTGTCGGCAAACTTTGCCGCTGCCCGTGCCATAAGGGGACGTTTGGTTCTGTCACGATTTCCGCCGCAGCCAAACAGACAAATCAGACTTCCCTCGGTATAGAGTTTTACGTTTTCAAGGATGTTTTCAATCGCATCAGGTGTGTGGGCATAATCACAGATTACGGAAAAATCACGTCCTGTGGGGATCACCTCGCACCTGCCCTTGACGCCCGCACAATTCTGCAGCGGCGTGAGGATCTGCTGTGCCGTCAAGCCAAGACTTTGGCAGACCGCATAAGCGGCGGTTGCATTTGCAATATTGAAATATCCTGTCATCAGCATATGGACATCCTGCACGCCTTCGGGTGTTTTCAGTCGGAATGCAGCACCATTTGCCGTTACGGCATCCGCTGTGCAGGTATAATCCGCATCCTTTGTACCATAGCTTTGTTTTTCGCAGGTGATCTCCGAATACAGCCGCTTGCCGTAATCATCGTCCGTATTACAGATCGCAGTATCGCAGATGTCAAACAGCATACGCTTTGCATCGTAGTAGGCTTCCATGGTCTTGTGGTAGTCCAGATGATCCTGCGTGAGGTTCGTAAATACCGCTGTGTTGAAATGCGTCGGGCCGATACGCTTCTGCACAAGACCGAATGAGGATACCTCCATCACCACCACATCGCATCCGCTGCGGTACATTCTGTCGTACAACGCCATCAGCTCAAATGTCATGGGCGTTGTATTTTCCGTATGGACGATCTCATCGCCGATTTCATTGCGAATCGTTCCGATCAGTCCAACCTTATGACCGTTTTCCGTCAAAATATGCTTGATGACGGTTGTGATGGTGGTTTTGCCGTTGGTTCCCGTCACGCCGACAAACTTCATCCTGCGTTCGGGATGATCAAACCAAGCCGCACAAAGATCACCATAGAATGCACGGCTGTCATCCACCAGAATCTGACGTTCACCAAGGCCCATGTCACGTTCCACGACAACTGCCGCCGCACCCTGCTCCAAAGCCTGTGCCGCAACCGTATGGCCGTCAAACCGTTCGCCCTTCACGCAGACAAAGATACAGTCCTTGCAGACCTTGCGGTTATCATCGGTGATGGTGGAGATTTCCGCATCACCGATGGTGGTATTCACTTTATTTTCCAATAATTTCTCTAATTTCATAATTACCTCCTGCCAACTGCAAGATGATCCATCGGGGTATCAGCCGCTCTGGTCGTTTACCATGTACGTCAGCTCGATAACAGTACCGATCTCAACTCTTGTTTTCGGCTCAATGGATTGACTCTGTACCAGTACGTCACTTCTGTCAGCGGATGCACCTGCAGAAACATAGTTCAGGCCACGGTTCGTCAGGGCTTCATTCGCAGTTTTTGCAGTGAACTGCCGCAAATCCGGAACCTCTACATATTCTGTCGCATAATTGGAATCCGTATACAGAATCACCTTTCCATTCGGGGAAACCTTTGAACCAGTAAGAGGACACTGCTTGACAACATACTCACCCTCACCCTTGATCTCGCACTTCAGACCCATTGCTTCCAGTGTTGTTTTCGCTGTTGTAGCATCCACGTCGATCAGAAGCGGTACAGTGATATCGAGCTGTGCATACTCCTCATCCGTGTACTCGGGATAGTATCCAAGATACGGCAGAGCTTCTTCCAGAATTGCTCTTGCATAGGGTGCAGCCACTACGCTGCCGTAGTAGCCGATATCCTTGTTCGGCTCATCCGCCAGAACCAGCATAACGATCTCGGGATCATCCGCAGGTGCAAAGCACGCATAGGATGATACATACTGCATATTGTTGTCGTCATATTCGTCCAGCTTCTGAGAAGTACCGGACTTGCCGCCTACGGCATAACCCTTGATATATGCGTTGCTGCCGCCGTTGTTATCTACAACCGCCTGCAAAAGTTCTCTCACTGTTGCAGAGGTTTCTTCAGAGATCACCTGACGCTTTACGTTTGTTTCCATGGTTTCCAGCACATTGCCGTCGCTGGACACGATCTTGCTCACCACATGGGGCTGTACAAGATTACCGCCGTTGACTGCTGCGGCAATTCCTGTGATCATCTGAATCGGAGTCAGCTTGTTGGTCTGTCCGAACGCACTGGAGGACAGCTCTACGATACCCATTCTCTCCTCGGGCATATACACGCTGTTGGCTTCGCCGGGAAGATCAATGCCCGTGCGTTCCGTCAGTCCGAATGCCTTGAAATAGGAAGAAAACCTCTGGACGCCGATTCTTTGACCCACCTCGATAAATGCCGGGTTGCAGGAATTTGTCAGTGCCTGTGAAAACGTCTGGATGCCGTGTCCCGACGTCTTGTGGCAGTGCATCGGCCAGTCGGCAACTTCTACCACACCGCTGCAATTGAACATATCCGTAGCGGGGTTTACGAGATTCTCCTCAAGTGCTGAGGATGATGTAAAGATTTTGAATACGGAACCCGGAACATACAGCTCCGTGATCGCCTTATTCTTCCACTGCTGCTCACGGGCAACAATATAGGCGTCATGTCTTTCCTCCTCCGGCAGCAGCGAAAGCTTTGCTTCCGTCAGAGGATCATAGATTTCCGAGGGATTGTTCAGATCAAAGCTCGGATATGTACCCATTGCGTAGATCGCACCGGTCTTGGCATTCATGATGATACCACAGGCACGGTTGCGTACCTCATAGGTTTCCCACATTTTCTGGAGATTCTTTTCCAGATAGTACTGCAGGGTATTGTCGATTGTCAGATACAGGGAGCTTCCGTCCTGTGCGGGATAGGTCGTTTCAAAGCGATAGGGCATTGCATTGCCCATACCGTCGGACGCGGAAACGATTCTTCCGTCCGTACCGGAAAGATAGGAATTATAGTAGGCTTCGAGTCCGTACTGTCCTTTTCCGTCGCTGTTGGTAAATCCGATCACCTGTGCCGCAAGCTCGTTCTGCGGATAATAACGCTTGGTGTTTTCCTGCGTTGCAATCGAATTTATGCCGTATTTTGCAAAATACGCTGTGATTTCATCAGCAAGCGGTTTTTCCACCTGATTCTTCAGCACCTGATACTTGGAATTCATTTCCATTGCATCCCGGATTGTTTCGGGCGTGATCTCAAGCTTTTCTGCGAGAAAACTGATGATGTTCCGCTCAAGTTCCTCTACCGGAATGATCTCCTTGCCCTTCTCAAGCGTTCCGCCTTCATCCAGAATCTGCTGACGCTGTTTCATGATTTCGTCAATATCTTCCTTTTCCTCACGATACAGCGTCGGATCAATATATACCTTATATACCGTGGCACTCCACGCCAGCGGTGTGCCGTTTTTATCATAAATCGTTCCACGGTTTGCACTGATGGGTATGTTCTTAAAATGCGTGCTGTTGGCCATTTCTGCATAAAATTTGTAATCCACCACGCTCAGAAAGACCAGTCTCACAATAACCGCCACAGCAGCGATGAGCATTACCACCAGCACCACCAGATTGGAACGAACTCTCATGTTCTTCAATGAATCATTGGAATTTGCTGCCAATGTGCATCCTCCTCCCGGATAGAATACCGCATATGCGGTTTTACCATACTTCTGTAAATATGAAACAGGCAGGTTGAACCCCTGCCTGTCTTGTTTCTCACTTCTAAAACAGCAAAGTTAAACCTTTATCACGCTTCCAGCCATGTCCGCCCCGGCATTTTCTGCCTTTTCTCTTTTTCAGGCGGACAACGGCCGGACTTCGCATACACTCGCTGTCATGTCCTTCTTTTATCATTACCGTTGTTCTTATTCAACCTCAGGCCGGTGCTTTTATTTTTAATCTATGCACTCTATCCTCTGAGATATTCTAAAAAGTTATCAAAACCAGTTTTGATCTTAACGAAAAAATTCTGTTCTTCTGCCGGAATCTCCACAACATCACTTTTCTGAATCTCTACGAATTCAATCTGTGATCCGTCAACTGTGCACATACCCAATACGTTTTCAGCATATTCCTGCACATCCTTGTTGGAAGTCTTTCCTGCCAGTTTCGATTGCGTGCGAACCAAGTCGCTCTGCAAATTTACATATTCCTGTTTTTTTTCTGCGATAGAATTACTGATCTGGAGTTGCTGTACATTGCTGTAGATAACTGCACCAAGCAGGGTAAAGCCTACCAACACATAGACGAACACTTTCAGAATGGAGATTTTCTTTCCACCTTTAAGGTCCATTTGAATCTCTGGGTTGCTCTCGGGCATATATGAGGGCGGTACTTCGGACGGTGCCGAACTCGTATTGTACTGCACACGCATCTGGTTTCCCTGACTCCCATAATAAGCCATCACAACGAACTCCTCTCTATCACTCTAAGCTTTGCGCTGCGGCTTCGGTTGTTCAGCTTAAGTTCCTCATCACTTGCTGTGACGGGCTTGCGTACAACCAGACTCCCTTTCGGTTTTTTTCCACATACGCACTGCGGAAAATCCGGTGGGCAGGTGCAGCCGCTGCACCACTTTGCAAATTGCTGCTTGACAATACGATCTTCCAGAGAATGGAATGTGATGATCGCAAGTCTGCCGCCGGGCTTCAGGCAAGCAAACGCCGCTTCCAAGCCCTCTCTTAAATGTCCGAATTCATCATTCACAGCTATGCGGATCGCTTGAAACGTCTTTTTACAGGGATTCTTTTCCCTTCTGAATTTCTGCGGAATGGAATCTCTGATAATATCTGCCAGCTGTCCTGTACGGACAATGGGCTCCGTTTCCCGTACTCTGACGATATTTGCCGCAATCCTTCCGGCGAATTTCTCTTCGCCATAATCACGCAGAATCCTTGTCAGCTCCCCTTCGGACCAGGTGTTGACAATGTCCTGTGCACTGATACCGCTCTGGCTCATACGCATATCCAGCGGTGCATCCGCATGATACGAAAATCCACGTTCCGCTTCGTCAAGCTGGTGGGAGGAAACACCAAGATCCATCAGGATCCCGTCCACCTCTGCGATCCCCAGCTCATCGAGAGCCTTACGCATCTGCGAATAATTACAATGCACTACGTTTGCAGGTAAGCCCTGCAGGCGTTCTGTAGCTGCTTTTACGGCATCGGGATCTCTGTCAAGTCCGATCAGTCTGCCGCCCTGTGTTAATCTCGTGGCAATCTCATAGGAATGCCCTGCTCCGCCGACTGTTCCGTCCACATAAATGCCGTCCGGACGTATTGCAAGACCGTCAAGCGTTTCCTGCAGAAGAACAGGAATGTGTACAAACTCCATACCCTGTTCTCCTTACAAGCACAATGTGTTAAGCAGAGCTGCCGACATAGGATCAAATGATCCGTCCACAGCGATCCACTTGTTGTAATCCCAGATCTCAACCTTATTGCCGGCACCAACAATGGCTACCTCTTTTGTAAGGTTCGCATAGTCACGCAGCGTTTGCGGAATCAGGATTCTGCCCTGCTTGTCCGGCGTCACTTCAGCTGCTCCGGAGAACAGCCAACGACGCAGACCTTCGCCTTCAGCACCCGGCAGCGTTGAAATCTGCTCGCAGATGCCTTCCCACTGTGCAACCGAGTACACGGACAGATACCTGTCCTTTGTGCCTCGTGCAATCCAGAATGTCTCACCAAGTGTTTCTCGCAGCTTTACAGGAAAATTTGTGCGACCTTTTGCATCAATACTATGAAAATGCGCACCCGTCATGCCGCAACCGTTCATTCCTGTTCACCGCCGTCCCTTTTCTTTGCTCTTTCTCTTGTTGTTCTTTTGTTCTGATTTTTCTCTTTTTTCTGTTTCGGGGATCTTTTTTATCTCTCAATGACACAAAAAAAGGTGAATCCATGCCACGGGAGGCACCGGAAACCCACTTTGTACCACTTGTGGAACACTTCGCTCCACAATTCCCCACATTTATATTATAACACACACTTTTTTATGTTTCAATCGTCTATCCTTACAAATTTTTGCTTATTTTATTGTGCATAATTGCCATCCCGCACATAATTCATTCATTGCACTCCCAAAACAAGCTGAATCCGAAAATTTGTTCGTATTTTCGGTAAAAAAGCATTCCGGCAAAACGAAAAATGAGGATGATTTTCCAGTCAGAATTGCCCCCCTCCCCGTAGGGGAGGGGGGCAATTTGATGCATCATACGAGAGCAGAAAACGCAGTTGCATTTCCAGCAAAGATATGGTACAATATGGATAGAAGAAATCCACCCCCAAATGCAATCGCAAGATTGAAATAGCCAAAGAGGTCGCTTATGGAAATTCAGAAAAGCAGGAAAAAGATAAATTTCTATAAAACCGTGGGGAACCATCCCTATTTGATAACTATCCTGATATGTCTTATGACGGTTTTGCTATATCATAATCCGCAGGAAAGCAGTCCGATACCGCCACTTGTGATAATACCCATTCTTACAGTCATCGGCATATACCTTTATATCAAAAGAAAACTGACGGATCGGCTGACAGCGATTCTGCTTTGCAGCATGGGATTCTGCCTGAGACTTGCATATGTGCTTGCCACGCCGTACTACGTCAGGCAGCACGATGTGGGGAGATTTGATGGGGAAAGCGGTCACGCAGCATACATCACTTATTTATATGAAAATTTACATCTGCCGGATTTTGATGTTCGTGAGATCTGGCAATTCTACCACCCTCCCCTGCACCACAGTATTGCAGCAGCATGGATGCGGCTTCTGACAAGCTGCGGCATTCCCTTTGATCATGCAGGAGAAAGTGTTCAGCTTCTGACGCTGACGTATTCCTGTCTTTGTATGGTGATTTTCTATGCAATTCTTCGGCACTTCAGATTAAAAGGGGCTGCAATGGCAGTTCCGCTCGGCATCGTTGCATTCCACCCGACATTCATCTGGCTTGCAGGCGGCATCAACAACGATATACTTAGTATCACGTTCATGCTTGCATCGGTGCTGCTCACACTTCGCTGGTACAGGCATCCCAAAACCGCAACGATCCTCAAGCTTGCCCTGACCATCGGACTTGGCATGATGACCAAGCTTTCCGCTTGGATGGTTGCTCCGGCAGCGGCAGCAGCCTTCCTCGTGATACTGTACCGCAACCGACGACAGGCACTCCCCTTTCTCAAGCAATTCGTACTGTTCGGTAGTATCTGTGTACCGCTCGGTCTTGGGTGGGGCGTCCGCAATCTCATTCGGTGGTGTGTTCCGATCACCTATGTACCGATGCTTTCTTCCAAGAGTGCACAGTATGTCGGCGATTTTCCCCTTTGGCAGCGGCTTTTTGATATTTCCCCGAAGCAATGGCTGTATGTGTATGACTGCTTTGAAATGTACGGGCAGTCTTACAACGAGTACAATCCCCTGATCGGTTTATGCAAAACGGCAATGTTTGATGAACTCATCAATCCCGAGAATTTCCCGACAATCAAAGGTTTCGGGGAAGTTCTGTTTTTCAGTCAGATATTGCTCATTCTGCTTTCTCTTTTTGCAATCATCAGTGTCTGCCGCAGTAAAATCACCTGCATCGACAGAACAGAAAAGCTCCAGCTCTGCATGACTTACGGCATCACGCTTGCAAGCTATTACAGCTTCTGTATTGCGTTCGCCCATGTCTGCACACAGAATATCCGCTACGCAACACCGCTGATTTTCATCGGCTGCCTGTTTCTGGGACTCAAGATGCATAAACAATCCCGCAGAACGTTCCTGCGTGTACTCATCTGTGTAGCAGCAGCGATTTTCATGGCGGCAAGCTATGTCGTATATGCCTGTGTTTGCATCAAAAATTGAATTGCATCCGCTTACAAATGATGAAATTTTACAAAATTCGGCAAACCCCTTGACGATTCCGGGAAAAAGTAGTACAATTATGATGATACAGTGCGTATGCACTGCAAATATGTATGGCTGCCGGAATCGGGCAGACCGAATTTTGGAGGAAAAATCATGTCTAAGAAGTTCATCATCGAAACATCCGCACGTCACCTGCACGTAACTCAGGAGCATCTGGAAATCCTATTCGGCAAGGGTGCAACCCTGACGCACAAGAAGGATCTGTCCCAGCCGGGTCAGTTCGCTTGCGAAGAACGTGTTACCGTTGTAGGCCCGAAGAAGGAAATGGCAGGTGTTTCCATTCTTGGCCCCGTTCGTCCCGAAACACAGGTGGAGCTGTCCGCAACCGATGCTCGTTCCATGGGCATTACCGCTCCCATCCGTGAGTCCGGCGATGTAGCAGGCTCCGGTGCGTGCAAGCTGGTTGGCCCCTGCGGTGAAGTAGAGCTGACAGAGGGTGTTATCGTTGCAAAGCGTCACATTCATCTGACTCCCGAGGATGCAGAAGAACTGGGTGTAGTGGATAAGGAAGTTGTTTGGGTTAAGTGTGACACAAATGGCAGAAAGGCAATTCTGGGCGATGTAGTTTGCCGTGTATCCAAGAACTACGCAAGAGCAATGCACATTGACACAGACGAGTCCAATGCCATTGGAGCAGGACGTGAGCTGGAAGGCGAGATTATTAAGCTGTAATCCGCATCATAATCGTTTTGTATTCGGGCAGTCACATCGTGGATTGCCCGAATTTTCTTTCAGAATGGTTATACTACTACCGCCGCAATCGTCCTGTCATGAAATTTATGGAGAGGTGATCGTATGAATCAAGCAGTTTACGACCGGAAGAAGCAGTTTGGCTTTGCAAAGGAACACCGCATTCCAACGGCAGTCTTTACAGGCAACGACACAGATGACATAGGAGGTGGAATATGATGGATGAACGCAATCTGACGATGCTTGTGGATTTCTACGAGCTGACAATGGGAAACGGCTTTCTGGAGAGCGGCAGAAGCGAGCAGATCGTGTATTTTGATATGTTTTACCGCAAAGCCCCTGACAATGCGGCATATGCCATTGCCGCAGGTCTGGAACAGGTGATCGAATATATCCGCTCACTGCATTTCACGGAGGAGGATATTGCCTACCTTCGCAGCCGTAATCTGTTCAGCGAGGCATTTCTGGACTATCTGCGGCAGTTCCGGTTCACCTGCGATGTCTGGGCGGTACCCGAGGGAACACCTGTATTTCCGCACGAACCGCTTGTGACGGTGCGTGGGCCTGCCATTCAGGCACAGCTCATCGAAACCATGGTGCTGCTGAGTATCAACCACCAGAGTCTGATCGCTACCAAGGCAAACCGCATCGTGACTGCTGCACAGGGCAGACCTGTGATGGAATTCGGCTCCCGACGGGCACAGGGCTATGATGGTGCGGTTTACGGTGCAAGAGCCGCCTACATCGGCGGATGTGCAGGCACAGCTTGTGCCATTGCGGATACGGCATTCTCCATCCCCGCACTGGGCACAATGGCTCACAGCTGGGTGCAGCTGTTTGATACCGAGCTGGAGGCTTTTGAAGCATATGCAAGGGTATATCCCGATGACTGCACGCTGCTGGTAGATACCTACAACGTGCTGAGATCCGGCATTCCGAATGCCATCAAGGTGTTTAAAAAGCTGGAGGAACAAGGTCACAGGGGACGTGGTGTCCGCATCGACAGCGGTGACATTGCATACCTTTCCAAGCGAGCAAGAGAGATGTTTGACGAAGCGGGGCTTCCCTACATTCAAATCGTGGCGTCCAATTCTCTGGATGAATACATCATCCGTGAGCTGATCGCACAGGGGGCAAAAATCGACAGCTTCGGTGTGGGTGAACGTCTGGTAACTTCCCGTTCCGAGCCTGTATTCGGCGGTGTCTACAAGCTTGCAGCCGTGGAAGAAAACGGCGAGATCATCCCCAAAATCAAGCTTTCCGAAAATGCGGTGAAAATCACAAATCCGTCTTTCAAGACGGTTTGGAGATTGTTTGACCGTGAAACCGGACAAATGCTGGCGGATGTGCTGACCATGCACGATGAGGTGATCGACGATACGCAGCCGTATGAGATCTTTGATCCCGAGTACACCTACAAACGCAAGACTCTGACGAATTTCCGTGCAAAGCGTCTGCTTGTCCCCGTATTTGTGAAGGGCGAATGTGTTTACGAATGCCCGACACTCCCCGAAATTCAAAGACACTGCCGCACGGAGCTTTCCCATCTCTGGGAAGAAGTCAAGCGTTTTGAGAATCCGCAGAATTATTATGTGGATCTGTCCCAAAAGCTCTGGGATCTCAAACATGAGATGCTCAACAGAAAATATGAAGCGTAAATTCTCTGTCCCTCACGGAGCAGGCGAGAGTGTCAAAAAACTATAAATTCCCTTGAGCTTTTCCTCGCCGAAGGCGAGGAAAAGCTCATAGATAGGTTCTTCCAGCCCGCCTGCGGCGGGCTGGAAGGACGCTGAAAACTACTTTTTCGACAAGCTGATACTTGCATAGTTTGCAAGTATTTTTTTATACCACGGCACAGATTGCTTGCGGATCTGTGTGGTACAAATCATGTAAGGGAGGTGAAATACATGGCAATTTATCTGGTGGACTACGAAAACGTCTATATTGAGGGACTTACAGGCATTGAACAGCTGACAGAGGAGGATACGCTGCATATATTCTACACACAGAATCGCTGCGGTCTGACATTCGGCTTATATCGCCAGCTCATCGACTGCAAGGCAAGGGTGGAGCTGGATGAGGTTTCTGTAAGTCCGAAGCACAATGAGCCTGTGAAGAATGCATTGGATATCCAGCTGATGATGTTTGCCGGGTTCCTGATTGGCAGCAGGAGTACGGATAAGCTGTACATCGTCAGCAAGGACAAGGATTTCCTTCTGGGAATGGACTTTTACAAGACGTACATTCCTGATGGAGAAGCTGCATTTCAGGTGATTCCGTCCATTGCGGCTTCAATGGAGGAACCCGAGCAGGAAGCAGAGCCTGCAGGTACAGCGGCATATGATGCATTTGTCACCAATTTGCAGGCAAAGATGGCGGAAGATGTGCCGACTGAGAGTTTTGCGATGCTGTGTGACAGGTATGCGATACCTGCACAGCAGGAGGAAACTCCGGTTCCTGTGGCAGTTCCGGAGGGAATGTTCGCAGTACCGATGCAGGCAGCGGTTCTGCCTGAGGAAACGGCAGCACCGATCTTTACCGTTCAGTACTGTAATACCGTCCGCAATCTTCTGGGCAAGAATGCGGATGAAGAAACAGTCAGCAGAGTCTGCGAGATCATCTATGCATCCGATGATCTGGTAGCGTTCAATAATGCACTTGCACGTTATTATCGTGACGGACAGCGGACCAAACAGGTTTATCACAAATTTAAGCCCAAATTTGAGAATCTGCGGCATTTGTCGAGAGTTGTCCGCAAGGGATAGGAAAAGCAAGAAGGACTTCTTTCCGTAATGGGAAAGAAGTCCTTTTGTTTATTTGTTTTTCCGTATGGTGAACAGCACCAGCAACGGATAGATTTCCAGTCTGCCAAGCAGCATATCCAGACTTAGCAGGAGCTTTGCCCAATCGGAAAATCCGGAGAAATTGCCGGAAGGGCCAACCTCGCCGATGCCCGGCCCCACGTTGTTCAGACAGGTGATGACAGCTGTGGTTGTTGTTCCCACGTCATGTCCATCGAGCGACAAAAGCAGGATGGAAAGTGCCATCAAAAAGGCAAACAAAACAAAATAGGAGGATACACCTCGTACCACATCCTTGTCAATTGCCTTGCCGTCACATTTTACAGTGACGATGGCACGGGGATTGAGTACGCAGCGGATCTCCTTGATGGCGATCTTGAACAGGAGCATGATTCGCATTACCTTCAGACCGCCGCCGGTGGAACCGGCACATCCGCCGACAAACATCAGCAGAAGGATAATGATCTGCGAGAGAATCGGCCACTGCGTAAAATCTGCCGTGGCAAATCCCGTTGTGGAAACTGTGGACAGCACCTGGAATGAGGAGTACCGCAGACCCTGCCAGAAGCTGCCGTAAATATGCGTGATATTCACAGCGATTGTAAGAATGGAAATTGCACAGATACTAAGGAATACACGAAGCTCCTCATTTTTGAACACCTGCGAGAATTTCTTCATCAGCAGCAGATAGTACAGCGAGAAATTGATTCCGAACAGCATCATGAATACGGTGATGACCACGTCGATGTATACGCTGTCATAATCGGCAACACTGCCGTTTGTAATGCCGAAACCACCCGTACCCGCCGTTGCAAAGGCGTGGTTGATCGCTTCAAAGAATGTCATGCCGCCAAACAGCAGGAAGATCGCTTCCAGCAGCGTCAGTGCGATGTACATACCATAGAGGATACGCACGGAAAAGCTCATTTTTGCAACAAGCTTGCCCACCGTAGGACCGGGGGATTCCGCACGGACAATGTGCATGGTGCGGGTGTCATTGTGCGGCAGGATGGCAAGCATAAAGACCAGCACGCCCATGCCGCCCAGAAAATGTGAGAAACTACGCCAGAACAGGCAGGATTTTGACATTCCTTCAATATCTGTCAGAATGGTGGAGCCTGTTGTGGTAAAGCCCGATGTCATTTCAAAAATGCAGTCGGCAAAATTGGGGATTTCACCGGACAGAAAGAAGGGAATGGCACCGAAAACGGAAACCAGCAGCCATGCGATCGCAACCGTTGCCAGACCTTCACGGTTGTACAGCGATTTGCTTCTGGGTTTTTTGATTGTAATCAGCGTGCCGAGCAGTATCAGTGAGGCTGCGGTGATTGCAAAAGCATTGCGGCTTGCAGGTTCATTGTAAATCAATGCCACCAGCAGCGGCAGGAGCATTAATGCACCGAGAACACGAAGAATCTGTCCCGACATATATAGTATCATACGATAATTCATAGATGTCCTCCGTGCTTATGATGCAAAAATATCATCAAGGCTTGTGACCTTATGCTTGGTGGTGACAACCACAACGCTGTCGTTGATTTTCAGGCAGTCATTACCGCTGGGGATGATCCGCTTTGCACCACGGATGATGCCTGCAATCAGGAAACCGCTGTTCATACGCAGTTCCTTAAGGGGGATTCCCACATAGGGAGCGTCATGACGCAGGATGAATTCAATTGCTTCGAGCTTTTCATCCGCCAGACGATACAGCGTGATGAGGTTGCTGTTCTCGGAATTCTGTTTCGCACGGATGTACTGCAGGATCATGTCCGCAGTTGTTGTGTTGGGCGAAACGATATTCTCCAAGCCCACGCTGTCGGATATAGATCGCAGGGAAGTGCGGTTGATTTTTGTGACAACCTTTTCTACGCCGATTTTCTTGGCATACAGGGAGAGGATGATGTTCTCCTCATCAATACCCGTGAGCATGATGCAGGCGTGCATCTGCTCAATTCCTTCTTCCAGAAGAATGTCCTGATCGGTACCGTCCGCACAAATGACCTGAGCTTTGGGGAACCATTCGCTAAGCTGTTCGCAGCGATCCAGATTCTGCTCGATGATCTTGACATTGAAGCCGAGTTCAATGAGCTGACCAACGAGGAAGAAGGGAATTCTGCCGCCGCCGACAATCAGGACGTTTTTCACCTTGGACTTGAAATCGCCTGCGTGCTTATAGAATTTGGCAAGCTCACTGTGAATGGCAGTAATATAAATCCTGTCGCCGCCATGCAGTACGAAGCTGCCGTCGGGAATAAAGATCTCCTCGTCACGCTGTACGGCACAAACCAGAAAGTGCAGTTTCAGTTTCTGGGGAAGTGCGGACAATGTCAGTCCGTCGAGCAATCCATCGGGGCTGACTCTCATTTCTGCAAGCTCCAGTCGTCCCTTTGCGAAAGTTTCCACCTGAATGGCATTCGGATACCGCAGCATTCTTGCGATTTCGTTGGCGGTATGGAATTCGGGGTTGATCATCATGCTGATGCCAAGCTCCTCACGCATGAAAACGATCTGTTCGGCATAGGCGGGGTTGCGGACTCTGGCAACACTATGACGTGCACCTTTTTTTCTTGCCATAAGGCAGCACATGATATTGATTTCGTCGGAATCCGTCATTGCAATGAAGACGTTGGTATTCTCCACGCCGGCTTCAAGCAGGTCTTTCAGAATCAGACCGTTTCCGCAGATTCCCTGCACGTCGTAATTATCAATCATGGCGGTAACAATTTCCGCATCAATGTCCATGACGGTAATATTGTGACCTTCATCATTCAGCACCCGTGTCAGAACGCTGCCGGCTTTTCCGCAGCCTACGATCAGTATGTTCACCTTAATTTCTCCTTATTTCAGTAATATGAGTGAATGCAATACGGCATGGCACAGTAAGCCATGCTATTACTATTATAGCACATTAAGGCATTTTGTCAACCATATTTTCAAGAAATCGGCACCATGGAGGGGCGGGCGGATTCTCCGTGCCACGGATATCGGCACAGAGAAATAAGGTTTTTCATGCCTCCTGCATGAAAAACCTTACCATCAAATATTCTGCAAATCCTATCCGGAAGTATCTGGGACAATCACACATCACGCCATGACATTGGTCAGAAATTTCATTTCACCATTTTCGGCAGTTATCTGTACGCAGTCGCCTGCGTGGATCTCACCGCACAGCCATAGTCTGGACAGGGGATTTTCCACTTCACGAGTCACAAAACGGCGGATGGGACGTGCACCGTACTGTCTGGTTTCCCTGCAGGAGGCGGCCGCCTGTACGGCTTCCTCCGAAAATTGGAGCGTCAGCCCCATCTGCATTGCTCTTGCGGCGACCTCGTCGAGAATGCGGCGTGCGATTGCGGCAAGGCTTTCGGCACTGAGCCGTTCAAAGGTCAGGATCTCATCCATTCTGTTGAGCAGCTCCGGCGGCAGGGCACGCCGCAGGGCTTCCGGTGTTGTATCGGAAGCGGCATTCGTCTGAACGAATCCCACGCTGCTGTGCATATCATGCATTCCAAGATTTGAGGTCATGAAGATCATACAATTTCGCAGACTGATCTTTCTGCCCGCACTGTCAGTGATCATACCATCCTCGAGCATCTGCAGGAGTTTGTGCAGTTCGTCGGGATGTGCCTTTTCAATTTCATCAAACAGCACCACGCTGCATGGATGGCGGCGAAGGTGCTCGCAGAATCGGGTTTCCTCCTCGTGTCCGACATATCCGGGCGGTGCACCGATGAGCTTTGCGACTGCGTGCTGTTCCATATATTCCGACATATCCACAGTCAGCAGGGATTTCTCCGAACCGTGCAGGCATTTTGCCAGTGCTCTGACAAGTCCGGTTTTCCCAACACCCGTTGGCCCCAGAAACAGGAAAGATCCCACAGGGCGGCGGATATCCCGAAATCCGCTGCCCGCACGGCATACGGCATCGGCAAGCCGATCAATCACAGCATCGTGCCCGATGATCTCATGCCGCAGTTCGCTGCGGAGCATCAGCAGGCGTTCCTGTTCGGCGGCGGTCATTTGCTTCAGAGGAATGCCCGTGCGAATTGCGGCAATGGCAGCAGCATCCTCTGTAGTTACCGTTGGTGACAGGCGATTATCACGGCAGGCTGCACTACGCATGGCGGCACGGGCACAGGCTTCGTCCATCAGGTCGATTGCCTTATCGGGAAAATTTTTGCCGCTGATATATTTTTCCGAAAGGCTTACGCAGGCCTCCAGCACGGCGTCTGGCAGGCTGACACCATGGAATGCACTGTAACTTTCCCGCAGTCCCCGCAGAATGGTGAGTGTCTGGGCAGGCGAGGGTTCTGTAATTTCAACGGACTGGAAACGCCTTGCCAGTGCACCGTCCTTTTCGATGCTGTGGCGGTATTCATGCGGTGTGGTTGCACCGATGATACGAAGATCGCCCCGTGCAAGCCTTGGCTTGAGCATATTTGCTGCGTCGATCGCACCTTCCGCTGCACCTGCACCGACAATGGTATGCAGTTCATCTATAAAGAGGATGATCCGGCTGCTGCCCGTGACTTCATCCACGCAGGCACGGATGCGTTCCTCAAAATCGCCACGGTACTTTGCACCTGCAAGGAGTGAGCCGAGATCCAGCGAGAAGATAAACATTCCACGCAGTTGTTCGGGTACCAGTCCTTTTGAAAAACGTTCCGCTACACCCTGTACGATGGCGGTTTTGCCGACTCCGGGATCGCCGATCAGACAGGGGTTGTTCTTACTTCGGCGAGAGAGAATCTGCAGGACACGGTCGATCTCATCTTCTCTGCCGATGAGGGGATCCTGCTGTTCATCGGGGGCGGAGAGAAGCTTTCCGTAGCGGAAAAGATTCGGAAAATCCTTTGCGGACGGCATGATCGGTGAAGACACATACGATATGGATTTTCCTGTACAGGCTGCCGCAAGCCTGCTTGTGTCGGCGGACATTGCTTCAAGCAGCTGCACTGCCGCACAATTATCGTCCTGCAGAACCGCAAGGAGCAGCCATTGTGTATCGGTTTCCACATTGCCGCCCGCTTCTGCAAGCAGCTGGGCTTTGCGGAACATCCGATGCAGGGCTGGCGTCATGCATCGGTAGCCGGGGGAAGTTTTATTTCCCTTTCCGACTGTCAGCACAATTCTCTGGTAGAGCAGCTGTTCGGTAATTCCGCAGGAAGTCAGAATTTCCGCTGCGGTGTTGGGCTGCTGATGGAGCAGCCCGAGCAGGTAGTGTTCCGTTCCGACATAGGTATGCCCCATTTCCCCTGCAAGGTACATGGCCGCATCGAGTGAGAGAACGGCACTTTCCGAGAATTTCTCAATATCATAGTGTTCAATATTTCTGGACAATCCACTCCGCCTCCTTGGCATAGAATACAATATAGTATAGCACATTTTTCCTGCGATATTTGTCGAGAGAGGATGGCGTTGCATCGTATCTGAAAATTTTTATTTGCAGCATCCGCACACAATTTTGCCGATGACATAGTATGTAATATGGAACGGCTCAAGAGAGCCAAAAGTTCCAAATACAATATATTTTGAGGAGTGCTTGATTTATGAACTGTGGATGCTTTGAAGGTAACAACTGCTGCTGGATTATCATTCTGATCATTCTGTTCTGGCTGTTCTGCGGCAATGGCTGCGGCAACAACAACTGGGGCGGCTGCAACAACAACTGCGGCAATTCCTGCTGCTAGTGCGGAGCCCGCACAGGCAATACGCATGGGGAGTTTATCGGGAACGATAGCTCCCCACTTGCGTTGTAAATTCCGTGCACCGTATTTTCCTTCGGCGATGCCGAGCGGAAAATACTGCTGAATGCAGGTAATTGCGGAGCCCGCACAGAGAAACATCCCTGCCGATCAGCAGGGATGTTTCTCTATTATTCTATTCTTCTGTTTTTACGTGTTCCTGTACATTTCCGCACTTGTAGCAGAATTTTGCGTCGGGATTGACCAGCGGCTGACCGCAGTTACGGCAGAATTTCCGCTGTGGCTGTTCTTCCGGTTCAGCTTCGGGCTCGGTGGATTCTTCCTTCGGTTCAGGAGTGCCTGCAAAGAAACCGTCATAGAGTTCCTTAGCTTCCGCAGCGGGCACTTTTTTACCCTTGACAATGAAATTGCAAAGGAGTCCCAGACCGAAAATCACGGCGGCAGCCAGTACTCCGATGGCAAATGCCCACACACAGTTGTTCAGCAGACCGGCGGTATCGCCAAGAACGGGGGATTTTACGGCAACCAGAATATTGGCGGCAATCGTTGCCAACACCACAAGAATGCCGGGAACAAACAGAGCAATGCCATACACCTTGAGTGCCGTGCCTGCACGGAACTCGCTGCGTACATAAATGATGATCATCCAGACCAGTACCGCCAGCAGCAGAACACCGAGAACGATCGGCAGCCACAGTGAAACCGTGGCTTTCACGGCAAATCCGCTCACGCCCTTGTGCATACTCTGCTCTGCAGCAGCATTCCATTCACTGATCGGTTCGGAGAGATTCTCACGGAGCTTCTGCTTGTCCGCATCAAGGAACCGCAGTCCGGTTTCCGCATAGATCAGATCTGCATTTTCCTCAATGAGTCTGACAAACTCCTCGGATTGCACCTGCGGAAATTCACCGCCCTCACGCAGATATGTATTGTATCGTTCCGTAAGCTCCGCCAGAAATACGGAGAAAGTGCCGTCGTCCATGACCTTTTGTACATTTTCAACGCTCACACGTTCATCCTGAATGAACTCGTCGAGGATGAATTGTGCGGCGGTGGAATCATTGACAGGCAGCTCAGAAAGCGGGAGCTGTTTTGCTGTGACAGGGAGCAGCTCCTCCTGTACGGTGTAGCGTAAGCTCAGGGATGCCATCAGTGATGCTCCCAACACCATGACAAGCACAAAGCACAGAATATTCAGCAGGACAAACTTGGGCTTGCCGTATTTCTTTTTGTTTTTCATCATAAATCACCCTTTCATCTGAAGCCGCTCAATGCGGTTACTTCTTCTGCCCCTTCATCGTCAGTCCGATTCTCTTTCGTTTGACATCCACTTCCATTACAGTCACCTGCACCACATCGCCGACCTTCACTGCCTCCAGCGGATGCTTGATGTAGCGGTCACAGATCTGGGAGATATGTACCAGACCGTCCTCATGCACACCGATGTCCACAAAGCAGCCAAAATCCACGATGTTCCGAACCGTTCCCATCATCTGCATACCGGGCTTGAGGTCAGAAATTTCCATGACGCTTCCGCTTCGCATCAGGGGCGGCGGCAGCAGGTCACGGGGATCACGGCCGGGCTTCTGCAGCTCGGACACCATGTCGGTGAGCGTGTAGCCACCGATGTTCAGCTCCTTTGCAAGGGTGGAACTGCCTGTTTTTTTCACTTGTTCGGCGAGTCCCCCGAGCTTGCCCCCTGCAGCATCCTGCAGGGAATAGCCGAATCTCTGCAAAAGTGCCTGTGCCGCATCATATGCCTCGGGGTGCACGGCGGTATTGTCCAGCGGCTGTGTGCCGCCGGGAATTCGCAGAAAGCCCGCACACTGCTCAAATGCCTTCGGACCGAGCTTCGGGACTTTGAGAAGCTGGCGGCGGTTTTGGAATGCACCGTTTTCCTCACGATAGTGAACGATATTCTTTGCCACTGCACTGCTGATACCAGCAATATGGGAGAGCAGCGGAGCGGATGCCGTATTCACATCCACGCCGACAGCATTCACGCATTCCTCCACCACGCCGTCGAGGGCTGTCTGCAGGTCGTTTTTCGGCATATCATGCTGGTACTGACCGACGCCGATCGCCTTCGGATCAATTTTTACAAGCTCTGCAAGCGGATCCTGTAATCTTCTTGCGATGGAAACCGCACTACGCAGGGAAACGTCAAATTCAGGGAATTCCTCCGCCGCAAGCTCCGAGGCGGAATACACCGATGCACCTGCCTCGGATACCACCATGTAAGAAACCTTATGCGGCAGCTCCGGAAGGAGATCCGCCACAAAGCTTTCGGATTCACGGGATGCCGTACCATTTCCGATGGAAATCGTCGTGACATTATGCTTTTTTACCAGTGCCGTAATTTTCTGAGCAGCCTCACGTATTTTGTTCTGGGGCGGTGTGGGATAGATCACGGTGGTATCCAGTACCTTTCCGGTTTCATCCACAACGGCGATCTTGCAGCCCGTTCTGTAAGCGGGATCAAGCCCCAGTGTGACTGTGTTTTTCAGAGGCGGCTGCATGAGAAGCTGTTTTAAATTTGACGCAAACACACGGATCGCCTTCTGGCAGGCATCATCATAAAGGGCATTTCGCACCTCACGGATAATGGAAGGCACGATCAGACGTTTTGCACTGTCACAGGCAGCAAGGCGAACCAGTTCGCCGCAGGGCGATGCGTTTTTTACATAGGGCTTGGTGCATACCTGCTCACTCAGCCCCTCGGAAGTGGTAATGCTGACTTTCAGGAATCCTTCCTTTTCGCCTCTGCCGACAGCGAGAATCTGGTGACCTGCCATTCTCGGCACAAGCTTTTCAAATTCGTAGTAATCACGGTACACGCTGTCCTGCTCCGCATTCGCTGCCGTGCAGACAAATGTTCCGAATCTCTGGTAGAGATCACGCATATTCTGGCGAACCTTTGCGTCATCGGCAATATCTTCGGCAATAATGTCCATTGCACCCTGCAGTGCCGCCTGTACGTCGGGAACATCCTTTTCCTCATCCACAAAATCTGTTGCGGCGTCCTCGGGAGAGGTCTGGGGATTCTGAGCCATAAGGATTTCTGCAAGCGGAGCGAGCCCTCTTTCTCTTGCCTTTGAGCCTCGTGTGCTGCGTTTTTCCTTGAACGGACGGTAAATATCCTCCGCTTCGGTCATGGTTTTGGCAGCAGCAAGTGCTTTGGCAATTTCCTCGGTCATTGCCCCTTTCCCCTCAATGGCATTCCGGATTTCCTCCTTGCGGGCTTCCAGATTCCGAAGAGCCTGCAGACGTAAAGCCATGCGTCGTATGGTCTGATCATCGAGTGCTCCTGTCATTTCCTTACGGTAACGGGCGATAAACGGCACGGTTTTGCCGTCATCAAGAAGTGCGATGACGTTTTCTGCCTGTTCGGGACGGACAGAAAATTCTTCTGTCAGAATTTGAATAATGTCCATATATTTCTCCTTTTTCTTCATTGTTGCTGAGGTAATCCATTCCACAGGCATTGTTCCAGATCCACTGTGCCGTCCTCACGGAATACCACACCCTCCGCTTCCAGAAGAGCACGCTGGCGTTCCTCGCCGCCAAAGGCGAATGCAGGTGCAAGACCTCCGAAACGGTTCACCACTCTGTGACAGGGGATTGTGGAAGGATCGGGATTGCTGTGCAGTGCATAACCCACCGCTCTTGCCCAGCGTGGATTGCCTGCAAGCTGTGCCGCCATCCCGTAGGTGATGACTCTGCCTTTTGGAATTTGTCTGACAATGTCGTAAATTCGATCAAATACTTTCATGGTTTGTTCCTCCGTTACTCGGGGAGGGGAATCCCCTAATCGGGACATACAATATTATTATACTATATTTCAATCCTATTTTCAAGCACTCAATACGAATCATTTTGTGACTAATGTATGAATTTTAATCCCTTAAAAACAAAGGATACAAAAAAGATACACGAAAATTTAGTAAATGATATTGACATTTAGTAAATGGTATGTTATAATAACAACATCAAACCAAAAAATGGAGGATAAATTATGAAACTCAAAAAGACAATTGCATTTTTATTGGCTCTGACCACATTTGGCACTCAGCTTGCAGTTACCGCAGACAGTGCGGAGCTGTTTGGTGACATTAACGGTGACGGTGCAATCAATGCACTTGATGCTGCTGGTATTCTGCAGTATGCGGCATATGTCGGTGCGGGCGGTACGCTCGATCTCAAGGGCTTTCTGAATGGTGAGGAGGAAGAGCCCGATACCGGTGTTACGGATGAGGATGATGCACTGACCATCCTGGCATGGACGGATTATGACCTCGATATGATGGTGGATTGCTATCAGGAAGATTATCCCGATGCTGATATAGAAATTATCCTTGCAGGAAATAACGGCGGCGGTGCAAGCAAAGTATTTAAGAACATTCTGCAGTCTGACGAGCAGATCGACCTGTACATGGCAGAGTCGAGCTGGATTCGCTCCTATATTGACGATGAAAAATATGCAGCTCCTCTTTCTGCAGTTGGTCTGACGGAGGCGGATTATGCAGACGCTTATTCCTATACAGTGGAACAGTGCAAAAATAAGAATGGTGAACTGTGTGCTGCATCATACTATGTTGCTCCCGGCGGTTACGTTTACAATGCGTCTCTTGCCAAGGAGTATCTGGGCATCAATACTTTGGAGCAGATGCAGGAATGCATTTATGACTGGGAGGGCTTTACCGCAACAGCGGACAGACTGCACAAGGCAACCAATGGCAGCGTTACAATGACGGCAACAGTGACTGGTATGTGGCAGGCCTTCAGTGCAGCTCCAAATCATCCCATTATGAACGGTAATAAGCTGAATACCGCAGTTCATGAGGAATTTACAAAGCTTGCAAAGACATTTATTGATAATGGTTATGTGGATCCTGAGGTCAATCAGTGGACAGAAGAATGGGATGAGCCGGGACTTGCGGGTACTACACTTGGTTATTTCCTGCCCACATGGATCGTTGAGGAAAATTCACAGCTGATGAGTATGTTTGAAGAGGATGCAGACATTGCAATTACAGCAGGTCCGCAGAATTATTACTGGGGAGGAATGTACCTTTGTGTAAGCCCCAATTGCAACAGTGCTTCCGAAGCTGAACAGTTTCTGCGTTACTTCACGGTAAATGCCGATTCTACACAGAAATTCGGAGAACGAAGTGGAAATATGGCAAATAACCGTACCGCTATTGCAAACATAATTGCATCTGGTGAACATAAAAATGACAGACTTGGCGGTGTGGATGAATATGCCGTTCTGAATCAGGTAGCAGAGAATATTGAAATGAATGCAGCAGAGATCTCTGAACGGGATGTAATGCTGAACGATCTGTATATTCAAGTTTTGATGCAAAACTATACAATGACGACGGAAGAAATTTTAAAAACATATCAGGAGTACGTGCTCTCCAATTACGAAATTCAGGCTGAATCAGCAGAATAAAACGTATCTTCATTTTTAACAGTTTGGGAGCGGATGGAATCATCCACTCCGATTCAGCTTGTAGAAAAAGCCCCTTTTCTTAGAGATAGGCATCCTGGCCCCCACCCCAACCC
>JAZNUR010000135.1:0-3226 GCA_045592405.1 Oscillospiraceae bacterium | reverse complement strand
TTCGTAGTCGACCTCGAAATCATTGTACACTGCCTCTGCCGCATACGTTTGTACGCCACCATACGGCATCAGACTCAGCATCCCGGCACAGCACATTACCGCTGTGATTCCTGCCGCGATCCTTTTCAGTTTCATGCAATTTCCTCCTTTTTGTTAAAAGAATGGATTAAATGTCAACTCCACTTTGCCTTTGTTCATCTTTCACAAAAAATGTACTTTCTAACAATTCGCCATCTTCAATTATATGCCTAATCCATTACTGCCGGCAACCCAAAATCTGTAGAATTGGTGGACAAAATGAAGATACAGGGGCAAAAACATTCAGAATCAGAAGCTCAATTTTTAAGCTGGTGAGCACATTCTGCCGAAAATAGCAGAATGTGCGCTATCCACTCCTCTCGCATCCGGTTCTGGTTGTTTCTGCTTGTATTTTTCATCCTTGTTTTAAACTTCCGTCATGCCTATTTTAATTGTAAACTTTTTTTTAACGTATGGCAACCCACAAATTGTTTATTTGGTGGACAATGTGAGGAATTGTCCGTTATTTTTGAAAAAATTATGATAAAATTGCTACATTTTGCTCTTTGACATATTTTTCACAACTTGTACGGACAATTTGTTTTGGTGAAGCAATCAATGTGAAAGATATTGATAATAAATTTACCAAAGCACCTTGTATTGCACAGCGTCTTATGATATAATAGCTATATTAATAATGTATCGGAAACGAGGTATCTTTATGAATTCTAAAAAAATGCTCGCTTTTTTATCTGCTATGCTGATGCTTCTGTCAGCGGGATGCAGCAAAACCGAAAGCAATTCCTCTCTCAACGAGGATAGTTCCGTATCATCCGCCGTTGAGGAATCTGCAGGCAAGGAAGATCATCCTCTGGCTTGCTATAGGGGGATGACGGCCGCCGAAATCACAGCAACAATGACCCTTGAGGAAAAGGTTTGCCAGATGCAAATCCCTGCAATCTACTGCTGTGATGCAAAAAAAATGAAGAAAACAAACTACGGCAGTATTCTTTCCACCTACGGACTTGTAACGCAGACACCAAACGCCTGGAAAGGCATCATCACCAATTATCAGAAATCGGCTCTGAAAGCGGATTCTCCTATTCCGTTTCTGTACGGACAAGACTCCGTACACGGTGTGAACTATGCGGTGAACACGGTGATCTTTCCGCACAACATCAACATTGGCTCCGCAAACGATCCGGAACTGACTTACCAAATGGGACTTGCTGTGGCAGATGAAATGAAAATGACCAGAATGATCTGGAACTACGCTCCCTGCGTTGCAGTTTCCTCCGATCCCAGATGGGGACGCACCTACGAAAGCTATTCCTCCGACCCTGAAATTGTGAAATCACTCGGAAGCAAGTTTACACAGGGACAGCTTGACGGCGGTGTGATCGTATGTGCAAAGCATTATATCGGTGACGGCAGTGTTGTATTTGGCACCGGTGAAATCAAGGACGGCACAAACCGTCTGATCGACCGTGGAGATGCAGTTCTGACCGATGCGGAAATTGATGCTCAGCTCGCCATTTACAAGGAACTGGTCGATCTCGGTGCACAGTCCATCATGATCAGTCACAGTGCACTCAATGGTGTGAAAATGCACGAAAACAAAGAATATATCATTGATGTTCTGCGAGGAGAGCTTGGATTTGAGGGCGTTGTAGTCAGCGACTGGGAATCCATTCAAAACATTGACGGTGCGGACACACTCAAAGAACAGGTCATTATCTCTATCAACTCCGGCATCGACTGGCTGATGGAACCTCTGCAATTTGAAAAGGTCTGCAAATATATTGTGGAAGCTGTCAACGAAGGCAGTATCTCACAGGAACGTATTGACGAAGCCGTGACACGTATCATTCAGCTGAAAATGGATGCAGGACTGTTTGACGATCCGTATCTGGAAAACCTCTCCATCAAGCAAAGCGAGCCGGGTTCGGATGAATACCGTGATCTTGCAAGAAAACTTGTGGAAAAAAGCATGGTACTGATCCAAAATGAAAATGATACACTTCCCCTCAAAGCCGGAGCTTCCATCTATGTGACCGGTCCTGCGGCAAACGATACCGGTGTGCAGTGCGGCGGATGGACAAGGCAGTGGAATGGTATGACGGATGCCGACAACAAGGGCAACAAGGTAATTGAAAACGGCACAACCATTCTGGAAGGTCTGGAGACAATGGCAGCGGAATATGATCTGACCATTATTACGGATGAGTCGCAGGCGGAAGATGCGGATGTGGTGCTGCTTTGTGTCGGCGAACAGCCCTATGCGGAATGGAACGGCGATACAGCGGATCTTTCCATTACAGGAAAACTCGGACTTAAGGGCAACGAAGAAGCCATTGCATTTGCCGATTCCCTTGATTTGCCGACAATTACACTGATCGTTGCAGGAAGAAACGTGATCATCGACGAATACAAGGATGACTGGGACAGCATTGTTATGTGTGGCCTTCCCGGCAGTGAGGGTGACGGTATCGCTAATGTTCTGACCGGAAAGTGCAAATTTGAAGGTAAGCTTGCTATGCCTTGGTATGCATCCACGGACGATATTGACGCCAAAAAACCGTGGCTTGAAATCGGCTACGGGCTGACTTACTAATAGAGTAAAAAAACAGTTTGATACTTAAAAAGGAATAGTATAAATCAATCAAAATAGAATGATTCTATCTAAGCGATTTTACGAGATGCGTCGCAGAATGAAATGGAATTTATACAATTCGCACAGTTTCAACAACAAGTTTTTTATGATTAGATGTGTTTTCAAATAAAAAAATTTACAAAATCATCATTTTGTACACCAAATATTCAAATTTGGGGTTGTTGGCGGATATGAAATGTGCTATAGTAATAGTGTATAATCTGTGCAATTTATCTTGAAAGAAATTGCACAAACAATACAATTTTATAGAAAAGGAGTAATGTATCATGAAACTGAAAAGGATCACGGCAGGAATCACAGCAGTAATGTGCTGTGCCGGGATGCTGAGTCTGATGCCGTATGGTGGCGTGCAAACGTATGCGGCAGAGGCAGTGTACAATGATTTCGAGGTCAACTACGAAGGTTGGCACGGAACGAACTACGATGTAGTCCTGACAGCAGAAGAAGGTGCAGGCTACAACGGCAGCAGAGGTATGACGGTCAACGGAAGACTGTCGGAGGAAGATGGTGCGACATCCGCAAAGGGCTTCTACC
>JAZNUR010000134.1:0-6130 GCA_045592405.1 Oscillospiraceae bacterium | reverse complement strand
CCTAAGACCGCTTGGCCTCCGACTTCGGATGAGCGAGCTTGCCGCCCTCAGCGATGAATTCAGGACCGTTTACAACGGGACCTGTCCACTCTGTTGCATTGACAGGCGGATTCTTGTCGAGCTTCTCCCACCATACTGTGTTGTCATCATTGTTGATTGCAACGTTTGTGAAGATGGTGTCGCTCATTGTGGACTGCAGAGCATTCGGGTTGGAGTTGATGTTAGTACCCGGAGCAACGCCGAAGAAACCGTTCTCGGGGTTGATCGCATACAGTCTGCCGTCCGGACCGGGCTTGAGCCATGCGATGTCATCGCCGACTGTCCATACCTTGTAGCCCTTGTTTCTGTAGCCCTCCGGCGGAATCAGCATTGCGAGGTTTGTCTTGCCGCAAGCAGACGGGAATGCAGCACAAACGTACTTTGTCTCACCGTCCGGCTTCTCAACGCCCAGAATGAGCATATGCTCAGCCATCCAGCCCTCGTTCTTGCCCTGGAAGGAAGCGATACGCAGAGCGAAGCACTTCTTGGACAGAATTACGTTGCCGCCGTATGCGGAATTGATGGACCAGATTGTATTATCCTCGGGGAAGTGGCAGATGTATCTGTTCTCAGGATCAACATCAGCCTTGGAATGCAGACCACGAACGAAGTCGTTGGAGGTATCGCCCAGCTTTGTGAAAGCGTCCTTGCCCATTCTTGTCATGATGTTCATGTTCAGAACAACATAGATGGAGTCTGTCAGCTCAACACCAACCTTGGAGATCGGAGAAGTTACCGGACCCATGGAATAGGGGATAACATACATTGTCTGTCCCTTCATTACGCCATCGTACATGGGAGTCAGCTTTGCATACATTTCCTGCGGATCGCACCAGTAGTTGGTCGGACCTGCATCCTGCTGTGTCTTGGTGCAGATGAAAGTTCTGTCCTCAACACGAGCCACGTCATTCACTGCTGTTCTGTGATACAGGCAGCCCGGAAGCTTATCCTGATTCAGTACATACATTTTATTCGGATCACCGTCCGGAAGAGAAGTTACTTCCTTTGTCAGTGCATCGAGCTGCTCCTTAGAGCCATCGATCCATACAACCTTGTCCGGCTTGCAAAGGGCAACCATCTCGTCTACCCACTTGAGGACATTCTGATTATTTGTCAGTGCCATTAGTATTTACCTCCTTGATTTGCGGCAGTTCTCTGCCGTTTTGGTGATGGAACTTTTTGCCTGTAAATTTCAGCTACAAAGTTCCTCATGATATATTATATCCGATTTTTATGCAAATGTCAAGGGTTTCACAAAAGCATTCCGTAAAAGGCATACTATCCTTATCAGGACAGTATGCCTCAGCTTGTAGAAAAAGTAGTTTTCAGCGTTCTTCCAGTCCGCCTTCGGCGGGGGAAAGCTCAAGAGCGATTATAGTTTTTGGACAGTCTTAGGCATACTATCCTTATCAGGACAGTATACCTCTCTATTTGTCATTCAAGGATATTGCACTGCATTATTCGGTGATTCCCTCTAAATCCTCTCCACCGGCACCCAGATTTCACTGTAGAAATCCTCCGGACGGTCGCCTCCTTTGAGATAGGCTTCAATATTGTAATTGCCCGCAAGCCGGTATTCTCTGCAATTCGGAAGCCATTCCGTCCAGATCATGGTATTGACTTTCTGGAGTGCATCCGGCAGTGCCCCTCTGCAGGGGAATACCGCCCATGTTCCTGCGGGAATTTCCCTTGTCACACATCCCTCCGGAATATCCCGACAAGGACAGTAATTGTCAGCAATCAGGTATTCAAACTGCTTGCCGTCACCGTCCATGCAGACACCGAACACGCCCATCACCTTTTCACCGCCGCCCGTCTTATAATGCTCCTCCCAAAATTTGGGGATTTCCTGATAGGACGTATCCGCACTGAATTTCCGTCCCACGCCCATAACTGAAAAAGCTGCCTTTTCTACGATTTTGTACTCCATAACCATACCGCCTTCCAATGATAGTTTGATTCGCAGGGGTGCAAAGGCTTTCAGCTCCGCCCCTCTTTCCTTTGCAGCTTTCGGAGAAATGCCGTGAAATCGGGTGAATGCCCTGCTGAAGCTATCCTGTGAATCATAGCCGTATTTCACAGCTGCATCAATCACCCTCATATCGGAACAGGAAAGCTCCTCCCCCGCCAGCGTCAGACGCCGCATCCGAATGTATTCTCCCACCGTGAAGCCGCACAATGCACTGAAAATCCGCTGAAAGTGGAATTCCGAAACAAACACCTTCGCTGCAATTTTCTCCATGTCCAGCTCCTCTGTCAGATGTTCCTCAATATACTGCACCGCACTCTGGATATTTTCTGCCCATCCATGCATATCCGCACTTCCTTCCTCCGGCTGTATCTCCATTATAGCATAGTTTCCAAAACATTACCCGACTTTTTATGCGGTCATTCGTCAATCTGCGTGATTCTCACATTTTTCAGAAACGCCGCAGATTTCCACTGCACCCCTTCAGGATGCAGGAACAGTACAAGTTCCAGTTCACCGCACACACGAATCTGCTGTCCGATACACGGTGGTTCTTCCGCAGAAGTAATAGCTTTAATAATAGTATCGGGAAGGAGCGGGGAACGCAGTGTAAGCCGCAGCTTTCGGGTGGATTTCTTTTTCCCGAACAAGCTTTTCCCCGTCTGCTCCCAGATCTGCACCTGTTCTGCAGTAAAGATGTCCTCAACCCGTCTGTTCAGGCGAATCGTCCAGCCATTAACAAATCCCACGTCATATTTCATCATGAGGCGGGTTCGGAATGCAGCAAGCTCCCTGCCGTTCATCCCACGGGCAGCGGTATTGAATTCGCTGTTGAGTTTTTCACATTGTTTGCATATTTTTTCAATATCCATCGGCAGGGCACCCCCTTTTTCTTTGATTTTAGTATACCACACGGGGTTTCCAAAGTCAACAGCCGATAAAAAGCACGGACGGCATTTGCCGTCCGTGCATAATGCTAATATAAAATGGTACTTACAGCTGCTTGAGATAGTCCGTAATGCTCAGCTCACCGCCTGCACCGGAATACGCTGCATACATGAGAATCAAGGACGCATCGCTTGCATTGAAAACGCCATCATCATTGAGGTCGGCAGCTGCGATCTGCTCCGCTGTCAGTCCGCTCTCGCCGCCTGCACCTGCTGCCGCTGCTGCGGAAAGCAGAAAGGCAGCGTCCGTTGCGTCGATGGAGGCATCGCCGTTGAGGTCGCCGAGGGGGAGGGCAGGGCTTTCGTCAATCACCTCAAATTTACGTCCATACTTCTCGGCATACGCCTGTGCTGTGGAATTAGCGTAGCCACGGATGGTGGAGCTATAGTCGATTGTTGCACTCGAATCGTTAATCTCACATCCGGAGTTCAGAATGGTGATGGTGGTCATATTGGAACACAAAAAGAACGCCCATGTTCCAATACTTGTAACACTATCCGGAACGGTAATGGCGGTCAGGCCGGCACAGTTGTCGAATGCATACGCTCCAATTTCCGTGACACCATCCGGAATGTTGATGGAAGTCAGAGCGGAACAATGATGAAACGCCCTCTCTCCAATACTTGTGACACCATCCGGAATGGTGATGGTGGTCAGAGAAGAACATCCATCAAACGTGCTGATTCCAATACTTGTAACACCATCCGGAATGGTAATAGTGGTCAGACCGGAACAGCCGGAAAACGCACGATATCCAATACTCGTGACACTATCCGGAATGGTGATGGTGGTCAGAGAAGAACATCCATCAAACGTGCTGATTCCAATACTTGTAACACCATCCGGAATGTTGATGGAAGTCAGGTCGGAACAACCACGAAATGCAAATGCTTCAATACTCGTGACACTATCCGGAATGTTGATGGAAGTCAAATCGGAACAGCTTTCAAATGCACAGACTCCAATACTCGTAACACCATCCGGAATGGTGATGGAGGTCAAAGAGGAACAGCCTTCAAATGCATAATTATCAATACTCGTAACACCATCCGGAATGGTGATGGACGTCAAACTATAACAGTCTTCAAATGCATTGCTTCTAATACTCGTGACACCATCCGGAATGGTGATGGAGGTCAGACCAGAACAACCGGAAAATGCAGACGATCCAATACTCGTAACACTATCCGGAATCACATAGGCATCCTCCGTTTTACCCGCTGGGAAGTTCACGAGCAGGCTCCCGTCCTTGGAGAATAAAACGCCGTCAATTGATTTGTAGAATGCATTGTTTTCAGAAACTGCAATGAAGGGCAACTTGGAACAACCCCCGAATGCACCGTAACCAATACTCGTGACACCATCCGGAATGGTAATGGATGTCAATGAGGAACAGCCTCCAAATGCACAATATTCAATACTCGTGACACCATCTGGAATGGTAATGGAGGTCAGAGAGGAACATCTATAAAATGCAGCCCAACCAATACTCGTGACACTATCCGGAATGGTAACGGTAGTCAAATTGGAGCAGTCTTTAAATGCAGATTTTGCAAGCATTGTCACCTTCACCCCGTCGATCTCCGCAGGGACTTCCACTTCTGTTGCAGCTTCGTCACAATCGGTGATAGCAATATAATCACCGTAATTTATGTATGTAAGCTGTCCGTAGGTGCCTTCTGCATAGGTTTCCTCCGCACCTGCCACAATTGCCGAATCCGGAACCATCGGCAGCATTACCGCCATTCCCGAGAGCATTGCACAGGCTGTCAATACTGATACAAATTTTGTTTTTTTCATAATACTTCATCCTTCCCTATCCTATTTTGTGATTCTGCACGCAATCACCATTTACATTATAGCATATTTGCCTCGATTTGTCAATCACTTTTACTATATTTTTCGACTTCTATGTTTTGTATAGATTTCCCCACCTGTTTTTTGGAAGAACACAGCAAATCCCCGATACACACTGCATCGGGGATTTGAGAAAATTACAACTGTGCAAGGAACTCGGTAATGCCAAGCTCACCGCCTGCACCGGAATACGCTGCATACATGAGAATCAAGGATGCATCGCTTGCATTGAAAACGCCATCATCATTGAGGTCGGCAGCTGCTGTCTGTTCTGCAGTCAGTCCACTCTCGCCGCCTGCACCTGCTGACGCTGCTGCGGAAAGCAGAAATGCTGCGTCCGTTGCGTCAATGGAGGCGTCGCCGTTGAGGTCGCCGATGGATATCGGAGATTCGGGAACATAGTTGTAATGCATCGTGGGATTGAATTCCTTTTCTACATACCGATCCTGTTCCTCGTCATAAGTATATCCTCCGTAGAATTCGTCCATTTCAAAAGGATCCGCACCGCCCATTACCCAAAGAATGCGGATGGCATTCCACTGTTCCTGCGTACCTGTAAAATAAATATCCTTCAGATTCTCACAGCCACTAAATGTTTCATATGTTGCAGAAGTAAGTGTTGCGGGAAGATAAAGCGTCTCAAGGGCAGTACAGCCAGTAAACGTATCATACGAGCCGCCTTCAGCAGGCTTTGCAGTCAATTCGGTTACGCCCTCCGGAATGTGGAGCTCCTTCAGACTTTCACAGCACCAGAATGCCGCTGCACCGATATGCGTCACGCTGTCCGGAATCTTCAGCTCCTGCAATGTCACGCACTTGGCAAAGGCAAAGTTTCCGATGCTCGTCACCGTATCGGGGAGAACGATCTTTTCCGGCACTGCCTTGGGAGCACTTGCAATCACTCTTGTGCGGTCCGCATCCATCAGAATGCCGTTTTCATACACAAAATAGGGATTATCGGGGGAAAGTTCGATCGTTTCAAGGTTCACGCAGTTGGCAATAAAACCGTCTTCGATCGTCTTCACATTTGCAGGAATGTTGATTGTTTTCAGATTTGGAAGTGCTTCAAACGCTGCTCCGATGGATGTCACACTATCCGGAATCACAATGTTCTTCAGATTCTCACACTCCACAAAGCTCCAGTCGCCTATATTAGTCAGATTCTTGGGAAGGACGATTGTTTCCAGACTGCCGCAGCGGTAAAAATACGGGATCTCCGTCATGGTGTCGGGAAGCACGATGCTTGTCAGATCTTCCACACAATTTGCACCCTCTGCACTTGTGACCGGCAGTCCATCAATTTCGGCAGGAATGACG
>JAZNUR010000133.1:0-21318 GCA_045592405.1 Oscillospiraceae bacterium | reverse complement strand
ATATCTGAGATTTTCCCTTTTATGTCGTGTTGCCTTGCTGACTTCGGATGGATGCACGGCGATTACAACACCACTTTCCGACCATTCACCGATTTCGGAGGCGATCAGGCTGCGGTAAACTCTCCCTTCGCAAAGCTCACGAAATGCCGGGTGATAGAAGCCTGCGATCAGATCCTGCTCGACAAATTCCGATGCGTGCAGACCGCATTTGATGACGGAAATGCCGCTTTGATGGAATTTCCACAATGCATCCGCACAAAACTCCACAACCTCATCCATGGAAAACAGTCGGTACGTTCCCGACTCATAAAGCCCTGCAAGTGCTGTACCTTTCAGTACTGCAACGGGATAGATCCGCACGGTATCGGGGTGCATCTCCAGAATTTTTTCCAATGTGGAATTTTCATCCTCTGCCGAACTGCCGTACAGCCCCACCATCATCTGCAATCCCAGCTCAATGCCATATTCCCGAATCAGCCTGCACGCTGTTTCCACATCCTGTGCGGTATGCCCCCTGCGATTTGCCATGAGGACGTGGTCACACATACTCTGTGCACCGAGTTCGATCGCCGTCACGCCATAATCCTTGAGCAGCGTCAGGATTTCTTTGTCGATACAGTCAGGTCTTGTGGAAATACGAATTCCCGAAAAGCCGTTCCCGCCCAGAAAGGGCTGAACGGATTCCAGAAGCTCCGTCATATAACTGCGGTCGATCGCTGTGAAGCTGCCGCCAAAAAAGGCAACCTCCGTATTGCGGCGATCGGGGATTTCCGCAAAAGCCTGTGAACAGATACGCTGCACATCCGCATCCCTTGGTAATTCCGACTGTGCTGTGATCGTTTTCTGATTGCAGAAGGAACAAGCATGGGGACAGCCTGCGTGCGGTACAAAAATGGCAATATTTCTATGTTTCATAGCCCATCAGTTCCAGTGCTTCCTTCGCTGCCATCTGCTCGGCTTCCTTCTTGCTCTTGCCGGTTCCCCTGCCGATTACATTGGAATTGAGGCAGACTTCCACAGTAAAGGTCTTGCTGTGGTCGGGACCGGATTCGTGGATGAGCAGATATTCCACCTTTTCTTCGGGATTCTTCTGGATGACCTCCTGCAAAGCAGTCTTGTAATCTCCGAACAGCATCGAGCGATTCTCCGGAAGATTCTGCGGAATAAAGCGAAGAATATGTGCTCTTGCGGCTTCCAGACCTGCATCCAGATAAATCGCAGCAATCACAGCTTCAAAGGCATCCGCAAGAATGGAGGGACGCTGTCTGCCGCCGGTATTGGTTTCACCCTTGCCAAGCAGAAGATATTCGCCCAGAGAGATCTGCTGGGCAAAGCCATGGAGGGATTTTTCACAGACCAGAGCCGCACGGATCTTCGTCAGCTCTCCCTCGGGCAGATCTGGATAATTCTCAAACAAATACTGAGAAACCACGATCGAAAGCACGCTGTCACCCAGAAATTCCAGACGCTCGTTGCTGCGACGCTGTTTCTTTTTCTCATTGGCATAGGAAGAATGGGACAATGCCTCGTAGATCAGATCTTTATTCTGAAAGGTAATTCCAATGATTTTTTCAAAAGCGGAAAAATCAGGTTCCATTATGATTCCCCCTTCATCTCCTGCACTGTCTGTGCAATGGTCGGAACAATGCTGCCGTCCACACATTTTTTTGCCTGACGGATCGCATTGAAAAATGCCTTGGCATCGGAGCTGCCGTGTGCCTTGATTACGGGAGCGGAAATGCCCATCAGTACGGCACCGCCCTCCTCCTTATAATCCATGCTCTTCTGGAATGCCTTGATCTTGTCCAGAATCATGACTGCGGCAAGCTTTCCGCCAATACCGCCAAACCAGTTTTTCAGCTTGCCTTTAAAGAAAGAACCCATACCCTCGTAAAGCTTCAATGCAATATTTCCCGAAAAACCGTCACTGACAACAACATCGAAATCACCCGACGGCAGTTCTCTGGCTTCCGCATTGCCGACAAAATTAACGGGAGCTTTCTCCAAAAGCTGATACGCCTGCTGCTCCAGTTCCCTGCCCTTGGTTTCCTCCGCACCAACATTCAAAAGTCCGACACGGGGATTTTTCACGCCCTTGACACGCTCCATGTATGCACTGCCCATAATGGCAAACTGCACGAGCATCTCGGGCCGGCATTCCACGTTAGCACCGGCATCCATGAGCATCATATGTCCCTTTGCTGTAGGCAGAATGGGGGCAAGTGCGGGACGCTTTATGCCCTTGATTCTCTTGGCGATGAAAGTCGCACCGGCAACCAGACCGCCGGTACTGCCGGCACTGACAAAGGCATCACCCTTGCCGTCATGCAATGCCTGCAGACCAACTGCAAGTGACGTATTCTTCCCTTCCTTCAGAATCGTGGTCGGCTGTGCGTGTATATCGAATACATCGGGAGCATGGAGAATTTCAATGCCGGAGATGTCGATATTTTCCGCTTTTGCTGCTTCACGAAGCTTTGCTTCATCACCGCTCAGGACGATCTGCACGCCCAGTTCATCCTGTGCCTTCTTACAGCCCTTGATCACTTCCAGCGGTGCATTATCACCGCCGAATCCATCAACGATTATTCTCATGCTATCACTCCGTTTCCAATGCCTGCAGTGCATCCTTCAGGACTGCCACTGCCTGCTCTGCAATCTTTTCATATCTTGCCTGCTTGTCACGAATCCGCTCTGTCAGCGGCGGCAGCAAGCCCATATTTGCACCCATCGGCTGAAATTCCGCTGCACAGTCACCGCTGACATAGGCGGCAAGTGCACCCATCATCGTACCTCTGGGAAGAATGTACGCCGGTTTCCCCTGCAGCTTCCTCGCAAGGCTCCTGCCTGCGATAATACCGCTTGCAGCGGATTCCATATAACCTTCCACACCCGTCATCTGCCCTGCAAAGAAAAGATTCTCCGCACCTCTGAGGGAATAATCCGCATCAAGGAGCTTCGGGCTATCCAGAAAGAAGTTGCGGTGCATCACACCGTAACGGAGAAATTCCGCATTCTCAAGTCCGGGGATCATGCCGAATACTCGCTTTTGCTCTCCGAATTTCAGATTCGTCTGGAATCCCACCAGATTGAACATCGTTCCATCCTTATTTTCACGACGCAGCTGTACTGCTGCATACGGTCGTCTGCCGGTTCTCGGATCCTGCAGTCCTACGGGCTTGAGTGGCCCGAAACGAAGGGTATCCATACCACGGGATGCAAGGACTTCCACGGGCATACAACCCTCATAAACACGGAATGCAGCCCTGTCATGCTCATGCAGCGGAGCTTTTTCCGCTTCGACAAGGGCATTCCAGAATGCTTCATATTCCTCTTTATTCATCGGGCAGTTGAGATAATCCGCATCACCTCTGTCATAGCGTGACTGGGCGAATACCAGTTCCATATCGAGGCTGTCCGCAGCCACAACGGGTGCGGCGGCATCAAAAAAGCTCAATCTGCTGCCGCAGAGTTTCTCTATTTTTTCCGACAATGCGTCGGAAGTCAGCGGTCCTGTTGCAATGACCGCATTACGCTCCGGCAGCTCCGTCAGTTCCTCACGAACAACGGTGATCAGCGGATGCTCCGTGATTTCTTGGGTTACCATCGCCGAAAACTGCTCCCTGTCCACTGCAAGTGCTCCGCCAGCCGCAACCGCACAGGCTTTTGCACAGCGAACCAGCAGAGAACCCTGCAGCTCCATTTCGGTTTTCAGCAGTCCCCCCGCTGAACCCAGACGGGATGCCTTCAGAGAATTGGAGCATACCAATTCAGCAAGCCCCTCGTGATGATGGGCGGGACTGTAGCGATGGGGTTTCATTTCATACAGTCTGACGGCAATTCCGGCATTTGCAAGCTGCCATGCAGCTTCGCAGCCGGCAAGTCCGCCGCCGACAACAATTGCTTCTTCTGTCATTATTTCAGACTCCGTTCATATCCGCACTGCGGCTTTTCGCAGACAAGCTTTCCTGCCTTTCCGCCCTTCTGGAACAGCGTGGAGCTGCACTGCGGGCAGGTTTCCTCTACCGGAACATTCCATGTCATGAAATTGCACTCCGGATAGCCGCTGCAACCGTAAAAGCTTCTGCCACGCTTGGATTTCTTCAGCACAATCTTGCTGCTGCAAAGCGGACACACACCGCCCGTTTCCTGCACGATCTTCTTGGTGTTGGTGCACTCGGGGAATCCGGGACAGGCAAGGAATTTTCCGAACTTTCCGATTTTGATCACCATGTTTCTTCCGCAGTTTTCGCAGACAACATCCGTTTCCTCATCGGGAATCTTCACGTGCTTGCCGTTCATGGCGTCTTCTGCCTGCTCCAGCGTTTTTGCAAAATCCTGATAGAAGGCTTCCAGTGTTGCCACCCAATCGGCTGTTCCCTGTTCCACATTATCAAGATCTGTTTCCATTTTTGCAGTGAAAGCGGTATCTACAATATGCTCAAAATGCTCCTTCATCAGCTGTGTGATCACTTCACCGAGTGCCGTGGGTTTGAGCTGCTTGCCCTCACGTTCCACATACATTCTCGCAAGGATCGTGGTGATCGTGGGTGCGTAGGTACTCGGTCTGCCAATGCCGTTCTCTTCCAGAGCCTTGATGAGCGTTGCCTCGGAATATCTTGCAGGCGGCTGCGTGAAATGCTGATTGCCGTCAAGGCTGATCACCTTGAGAATGTCATTCATCGCAAGCAGCGGCAGCATCTTCTGGTTTTCTTCTTCATTTTCGTTTTTTTCTTCATACAGCACGGTAAAACCGTCAAACTGCACCGAATATCCCGACGCCTTGAACAAACAACCCGCAGCATCAATATCCACGGAAACTGTATCGAGCAGTGCATTTGCCATCTGGCTTGCAATGAAACGCTCCCAGATAAGCTTATACAGCTTATACTGGTCGCTGCTCAGACTGGATTTCACACGGTCGGGCGTCAGGTCGGGCATGGTCGGACGGATCGCCTCATGTGCGTCCTGTGCACTCTTTTTGGTCTTGAACACACGGGGTTTTTCGGGCAGATAATTCTCACCGTAAACCGCCTTGATATATTCCGCTGCTGCTGCCTGTGCATCGGCAGAAATACGCAGACTATCGGTACGCATATAGGTGATCAGACCCACAGCTCCGAGCTTATCAATTTCAATACCTTCATACAACTCCTGTGCCGCCTTCATAGTACGCTTGGACTGGAATCCCAGCCGCTTGGAAGCTTCCTGCTGCAGTGTGGAAGTGATGAACGGCGGTGCGGGCTGCTTCTTTGTAACACGCTTTTTGATGCCCGTTACCACAAACTGGGCATTCTCCAGACGTGCCAGCAGCATCTGTGCCTGTACTTCGTTGGGAATTTCTATTTTTGTGCCGTCAACAGCCGTAAGCTTTGCATTGAACTGCTTTGCACTGTGGGGGGAACGAAGCTTTGCGTCGATGCTCCAGTATTCCTTGGGAACGAACGCACGGATCTCCTCCTCCCTGTCTACGATCAGACGCACCGCAACGGACTGCACACGTCCCGCAGACAATCCACGCTTTACCTTCTTCCAGAGGAACGGGCTGAGCTTATAGCCCACAAGTCTGTCCAGAATACGGCGTGCCTGCTGGGCATTGACAAGATCCAGATCAATTCTGTGCGGATTTGCCATTCCGCTGCGTACACCGGACTGGGTAATTTCATTAAAAGCCACACGGTTGTTGGCGTTCATATCCAGATTCAGCATCTGTGCCAGATGCCATGATATCGCTTCTCCCTCACGATCAGGGTCGGTTGCAAGATACACACATTGGCTTTTCTTTGCACGCTTCTTCAGATCCCTGATGATGTCCTCCTTGCCCTTCATATCCAGATACTGCGGAAGAAAACCGTTTTCCACGTCCACACCAAGTTTGGATTTGGGAAGATCACGGACATGACCCATGGATGCGACTACTTCAAAATCCTTCCCCAGATATTTCTGTATGGTCTTTGCCTTTGCCGGGGACTCTACGATTACTAAATTTGCCATATTATCACCATCGTGCAGATGGTGCACGCTCCTTTCCTACTGCGATTCGCTGCCGCTTTCAGCAAGTTCAAATACGTCACGCTCTGTATTCTTGATATATCCTGCCATTTCCAGTTCCATCATCAGAACTGTCACATACTGAAAATCCATTTCCAGCTGACAGCAGATTGCATTGGTATTCTGTCCGCCGCTTTTCAGAAGTTCCAAAATCTTCTGATGTTCAGCCGTAATATCCTCCATCCTGACCTTGGGTTTCTGTTCCGTTTCGGAAACAGGATTGCTGCGGACTCTGGTTCTGGTGTTCTGCGGCTTTGCGGCAGGTGATTTTCCCTTATCATCCGCATCCAGACTAAAAATCAGGGAGTCCTGGGTTCTGGTTGCATTTTCATCGGTAAACAGCGTTAGTTTATACGGATACCGCAGATAATATGTGTAAAGCACATCCAGATAATTGAAAACAGGATACGCACCGTCACGCAGAAAATTCACAACGCCGCTATAGCGTGCATCAAACAGATCTCCGGGCGGTACACAGAATACGTGTTTGCCCTGTTCGCAGGCAAGATTCGCCGTAATCAACGCACCACTCCTTGCACCTGCTTCCACAACAAGCACTGCCTCGCTGATTCCGGAAAGAATCCGGTTTCTGACAGGAAAATGATAGCCGTTGGGAGGTGTTCCCGGAAAGTATTCCGAAAGCAGCAGTCCATTCTCGACGATCTTCTGCTTGAGAACACGGTTTTCCCTCGGATAATCATAGTCCACTCCACAGCCGAGCACGGCAATGGTGGGTCTGCCTTCTTCCAGTGCTGTACGATGTGCCGATGCATCCAGCCCGACTGCACATCCGCTGACAAGGATGATACCGCATCTGACAAGATCCCTGCAAAGCCACTCGGAAACCCTCATACTGTAGGGAGAAGGTCTCCTCGTACCGACAACGGTCAGCAGCATATTGTCATGCAGAAGCTTTGGCTCACCCTTATAAAACAGAACAACGGGCGGATTGTAAATATTACGAAGCGGCTGGGGATACAGCTCGCTGTCCCATGTCATGATTCCGATTCCATTTTTCTCGCAGTATGCCATAATACTTTCACTTTGTTCAAGCGAAATACGTCTGACATTTTGTTTTTCCTTTTCATTGAGCAAACTGCAATCCGGATCATGCAGAACATAGTATGCTTCCTTCAGCGTATCATGCATCTGTGCAATTTCGAGTGTTTTTACATTCGCAACGCCGAACACCATCACAAGCCACAGCCAGTATTTTGTTGTTTCGTTCTGTGTCATATGTCACACCCCGTTCTTCATCATTTCCCACATCAGAATTCCCGCTGCCATTGCGGCATTCAGGGATTCAGGCCCGCCCTGCATGGGAATTGTCACTGCTGTATCACAGGCAGCAATCACATCCGCAGGAAGTCCGTTTCCTTCATTGCCGATCCACACAGCACTGCCGCCTGTAAAACTGCATTCCGTAAGCGGAACAGCAGTTTTTGCAGGAACCGCCGCATAGGTATGAATGCCATTTGTATGCAGAATCTCCAGCAATGCAGCGGCATCCGCTTCCTCATACACGGGAACACGGAACACCGATCCCATCGTGGCTCGCACCGCCTTGGGGCTGTAAAGCTCGCAGCTGCCGCAGGACAGCACCGCATCCACGCCGAGTGCATCCGCAGTCCGCAGAATCATACCCAGATTGCCCGGATCCTGAAGATTGCACAGCACAAGATATCTACCATCGGCATTGACTGATTCTGCAAGTGATCTGCGTTCGGGAATACGGCACACGGCAAATACACCCTGTGTATGCTCCGTATCCGTCATGACATCGCCGACTGCATCGGATATATGAAGGAGCTTCCCCGTTTCCTGCATACAGTCAATCAAAACCTCACCGTGCTTTTCCCATGCACTGTCTGTGACAAACACCTGCTGCACGCAGCCTGTTTTTTGCAGGGCATCGCATACGATACGGAATCCCTCAATGACAAAGAGGCCTTCCGTTCTTCGTGCCTTTTTCTGATCACGCAGACGCTTGTAATGTTTGATGGCTGGATTGTCTTTTGCCGTAATTCTGACATTTTCTCGCATGGCGAACCCTCCGGTTTCAAAAAACTGCCGATAATCTCACGCAGCGGCAGATGATTGTGAAATACGTCCTGAAAGCACTGATTTTTCGGTTGATTCCGTCCAATCATAAAACTGTAATGTATAACAAAACACGCTCTTTGACTACTCAAGAGCGTGTTTTGACAAAAATCAGAGTGCTGCCTTTGCCTTTTCTACGATTGCTGCAAAGCCTGCTGCATCGTTGATTGCGATCTCAGAGAGCATCTTTCTGTTCAGTGTGATGCCTGCCTTCTTGCAGCCGTTCATGAATGTGGAATAGTTCATGCCATTCATCTTTGCTGCTGCGGAAATTCTGGTGATCCAGAGCTGTCTGAAGTTTCTCTTCTTCTGCTTTCTGCCTACATATGCATACTGGCCGGACTTCATTACAGCCTGCTTCGCCATCTTAAAATGCTTGCTCTTTGCACCAAAGTAGCCCTTTGCAAGCTTCAGAGTTTTATTTCTTCTCTTACGAGTCATCATTGCACCCTTAATACGTGCCATCGTCATCTACCTCCGTATATTTCAAATTTCGCTGTTTCTTGCTCTTTTTCGATCCCAGGCTTCTGCTTACAGATAGGGTACGAGCTTCTTGATTGTCGGTGCATTGGTTACGTCTGCAACGCCTGCTCCTCTTGCAATTCTCTTACGCTTGGTATCCTTCTGTGTCAGTCTGTGACGCTTGTTTGTGTGCTGGTACTTTACCTTGCCGTTTGCTGTCAGCTTGAAACGCTTCTTTGCACCGGAATGTGTTTTAACTTTCACCTTTGCCATGAGTAGTTCCTCCTTTTTACTTGGATGCTTTGGGGGATATGAACATTACTATGCTCCGCCCTTCCATCTTTGCAGGTTTTTCAACCGTGCCGACTTCAGCACATGCATCCTTGAATTTTGCCAGCAGTTCTTCACCAATCTGCGGATGGGCAATCGCACGCTTACGGAATCTGACCGATACCTTCAGCTTATCACCCGATGTCAGAAATTTGATCGCCTGATTTACCTTGGTTTCAAAATCATGGGTGTCAATTGCGGAAAACATTCTGATTTCCTTGATTGAAACTACCTTCTGATTCTTCCTCGCTTCCTTCTCACGCTTCTGCTGCTCAAAACAGTATTTGCCGTAATCCATGACACGGCATACAGGCGGCTTCGCCTGCGGTGCGATTTTCACAAGGTCAAGATTCTTGTCATAGGCAATTTTCTGTGCGTCCTTTGCTGACATGACGCCAAGCTTTGTTCCGTCGGCATCAATGACCAAAATTTCCTTGTCTCTGATCATTTCATTGATCTGCATGTCCTGCTTACTTATTGCGGGCACCCCCAAGCATTAAAATTTAAAACAAAAATGAGTGCGGACACTCGTCTGCACTCACCACTACATTACTCCCCATGCACACAGGAACAGAATCCGTCCGCATCGGAAAAATAACATATTGACCGTTTCGGCAATCGACTGCGTCGGGTCAAACGGTGAGCCACATATCGTGTCTGCTTTGTTTTCGTATATTATTATAAACCATAATTTTCGTTTTGTCAAGCCTTTTTCGGAATTTTTTCTGCAATTATTGTTTTTCGGGATTATTTTGAAAATTTGTTCTAAAAAATACATTTCCCTATTGCAATTTCCACATAAAATGTGTTATAATGTATATTAGAGTGTGCAGTCCGTTTCAGCGGGCTGCAAATTATCAATTACAAATCAGGTGAATTCATGTCAGAAAGAATCGTTAAACTCGAAAATATCGCCAAAATTCCCGAACTTTTCGGAAGCTGCGATGAAAATCTGCAGGCCATCCAGAGGGAATACAACGTCATTCTGTTCTACCGTGGTGCGGATATTCACATTACGGGTGAGCCGGAACAGATCGACAAAGCTGCCAATGCCATCCGGCTGCTGATGGAGCTTGCGGAAAAAGGTCAGCACCTGACAGAGCAGACCGTTCGCTATGTGACTTCCATGGTATCCGACGGTGAGGCGGACGCACTCCGTGATTTCAACGGCGACGGCATCTGTATTACAACAAGCGGCAAGGTGGTTCGTCCTAAAACCGTCGGTCAGCGTAAATATGTCGATGCCATTGCGAAAAATACCATTGTTCTCGGCGTTGGGCCTGCAGGAACGGGCAAGACCTATCTTGCAGTTGCACTTGCGGTGCGGGCATTCCGTGCACACGAGGTACAGAAGATTATACTGACACGTCCCGCTGTGGAAGCCGGTGAAAAGCTTGGCTTTCTGCCGGGCGATCTGCAGGAAAAGGTGGATCCTTACCTCCGTCCGCTCTATGATGCCCTGTTCGATATGTTCGGTGCGGAAACCTTCGCAAGGCATATGGAGAAAAACATCATTGAAGTTGCCCCCCTTGCTTACATGAGAGGACGCACGCTCGACGATGCCTTCATCATTCTCGATGAAGCACAGAACACCACATCCGAACAGATCAAAATGTGTCTGACAAGACTTGGGGCAAACAGTAAAATGGTCATTACGGGCGATATTACACAGATCGACCTTCCGGAAAAACGTAAGTCCGGTCTGATCGAAGCGATGAAGGTTCTGCGGAATGTGGATGATATTGCAACCATCCGGTTTTCAGACAAGGACGTTGTCCGTCATAAAATCGTACAGGATATTATCAAGGCTTATGAAGCTTACCATAAAGAAGGGAGAAAATCATAATGCAGCAAGCAGGTAAATTGAAAGTATATGTGAAGAATAATCAGAATGACGTCAAGATTCCTTCGGGTATCCGTCTGCTCATCAGACGCTGCTGCCATGCAGTTCTTGTTTCCGAAGGATTTACAAAGGATGCTGAAGTAAGTGTTTCCTTTGTTTCCAACAGCGAGATCCGCAGTCTGAACAAGCTCTACCGTGAAAAGGACAGCGTGACCGATGTCCTTTCCTTCCCGCTGACGGATTCTGACGGTACGCTTGAAACCAATGCGGAAACAGGCTTTGTGCTGCTCGGCGATATTGTAATTTCCATTGAAACCGCCGTGAAGCAGGCAACCATTTATGGACATTCCCTCGACCGTGAGATCGGTTTCCTCACTGTACATTCCATGCTCCATCTGCTGGGGTATGATCACGAAACAAGCAAGCTTGATGAGAGAATTATGCGTGAAAAGGAAGAAGCGGTTCTTGAAAAGCTCGGTATTTCCAGAGATATGACGTTTGTTACGGAATAACATAACAGAAAGGCAGACTATGACAAAAACTATTTTTCTGACGCTTTCCGGCAGAACCAATGCCGGTAAATCCACGCTGCTCAATGCTCTGATCGGCGAAAAAATCGCTTCCGTCAGCAGCAAGCCGCAGACCACCAGAACACGCATTACGGGCATTCTGACACAGAATGAAACGCAGTATGTGTTCATCGACACGCCCGGTCTTCACAAGCCGAAAAACAAGCTCAGCACACATATGCTCAAAACGGCTGAAAGCTCCGCTGCGGATGCGGATGCCGTACTGTATGTAATCGACTGCACAAAGAAGCTGCATGAGCAGGACGAAGCAATGCTCAAGAGCATCCGTGATAAGAAAATTGCCTGCATTATCGTTGTAAACAAGGTTGATCTCCTGCAGGACAAATCTGCAATGATGCCGCTTCTGCTGCGGCTGAACAATGAGTACCAGCCCCACGCCATTATTCCCGTGAGTGCATCCGAAAAGGATGGACTGGATCAGATCATGGCGGCGGCTGAGGAGCTGGCAAAGCCCTCCGTACATTTCTTCCCCGATGATTCCTTCACCGATCAGCCCGAACGTGTGCTCGCCGCTGAAATGGTGCGTGAAAAGCTCCTGCGTCTGCTCAACGACGAAGTTCCGCACGGCATTGCGGTTACGGTGGAATCCATGAGGGAACGTGACGACAAGGATATTCTTGATATTTCCGCTGTTATCTACTGCGAGCGAGATTCCCACAAGGGGATCATCATCGGCAAACAGGGCAGTATGCTCAAAAAGATTGCAAGCTCCGCAAGACGGGATCTGGAGCAGTTCTTTGAGATACAGGTGAACCTTCAATGCTTTGTCAAGGTGAAGGAAGGCTGGCGGAACAAAGAAGGTCTGATCCGCAGCTTTGGTCTTTCGGAGGAATCCTGATCCTGTTTTTCCGCATACTCCCATTGATAATTTCCGCTTCTGCGGCGGATACTATCGGCGGAGGGATGCAGTATGACGATGGATATGCTTTGGGAAAAATTCCGCACAAGCGGCAGCATTGCCGATTATCTGCAATACGCCGCACAGAAAGGGTGTAACGATTTTGCTGACAGTGAAGGGCGTTGTTCTGACGCAGAAACCGGTCGGTGAACAGGATAAATTTATTGATATTTTGACGGATGAACTCGGCGTCCTTGAGGTTTTTGTCAAGGGGGCGGGGAAAATCAACAGCAAAAGCGGATGTGCAACACAGTTGTTTGCATATTCCGCCTTTTGTCTGCAGACGGGAAAACGGGGGTACATACTCAACAGCGTTTCCCCCATCCGCATTTTCTATGAATTGCGAAGCAGTGTGACCGCTGTGGCTCTGGCGTCCTATTTTTCGCAGGTCGTTCAGTTTGCAGTGCTGCCGCAGGCAAGCAATCGTGAAATCCAGAGACTTCTGCTCAACTGTCTGCATTTTCTGGCACAGAAGAAATACTCCGAGGCGATGCTCAAAAGCATTTTCGAACTGCGTATGGCGGCACTTCTCGGGTTCATGCCGGATGTGCTGATGTGCAGAAGCTGCGGAGAATACCTGCCCGAGCATCTATACTTTTCCGTAGAGGACGGTACGTTCTGCTGCAGCGAATGTCTTTCCGAGCAGCAGGAATTTGCTCATTCCGTGGAAATGACCGCAGGCACGCTGCAGGCGATCCGTCACATCGTTCTGCAGGATCTGGAACGGGTTTTCGGGTTCCGCCTGCATGAAAACTGTCAGGAGGCATTGTTTGCTTTCGCAGAACAATTTTTACAATACCATATTGACCATACATTTTCTGCATTGCAGTATTACAGAGCAATTCAGAATCCACTGGTCTGATAAAGGAGGCTTTTATGAAGTCTTTTGAACAGGTTCTGGAACTCGACAAGGTTCTGGCACAGGCAGCTCATTTCACTTCCAATGAAACCAGCCGGAATATGATGCTCGGCTGCAAACCGAGCTGTGATCTTGCTGAAGTTCGTTTTGAAGTACAGAAAACGGACGACGCACTGCAGCTTGCACTGCAATTCGGTACACCGCCGTTTTCCGGATTCAAGAATATCTGCAATTCCGTTACCCGTGCTGCATCCGGTGCAAGACTCTCCCTGCGGGATCTGCTGGATGTTGCAGATCTGCTGCGGCAGGTGCAGGCACTCTACGGATGGTACGGGCATTGCAGCGAATCGGCAACCTCGCTTGATTACTTATTCTCTCTGATCGTCCCCGACGACGATCTGTTGTCCACACTGGAACGTTCCATCGTTTCCGAAGAGGAGATCGCTGATGCGGCAAGTCCGACGCTTTCGGAAATCCGCCGCAAGCTCCATCGTTCCCGTGCACATCTGCGTGAAACACTCGACCATATGGTACGATCAAAATCCATGCAGAAATATTTACAGGAAACGACCGTCACCATCCGTGACGGAAGATTTGTTCTTCCCGTCAAAACCGAATACCGCACACAGGTGGCAGGTCTCATCCACGATACCTCATCCAGCGGGCAGACGATCTTCATCGAACCAATGCAGATCGTAGAGGCGAACAACGACATCCGCCTGCTGGAAAGCCGTGAGCTTGAGGAAATCGACCGCATCATGCAGAAACTCTGTGCCGCTGTCGGTGCACAGGCTTCGTCGCTGCGGCGGCTTCATGATACCTGTGCGGAGCTCAATTATTATTTTGCAAAGGCTAATTATGCCGCATCCCTGCGGGCAACCAAGCCCGAAATCAGTGACGACGGTATTCTGGAGCTGAAAAAAGCACGCCATCCCCTGCTCGATAAAAACAAGGCTGTTCCGATTGATCTGGCATTGGGCGAAGCTCACAACGCACTCATCGTCACAGGCCCGAATACGGGCGGTAAGACGGTTGCACTGAAAACGGCAGGGCTGCTGACGGCAATGACCATGTGCGGTTTTCTCATTCCCGTCACGGACGGAAGCCGCATTTCCATATTCCGTCATATTCTGGCGGATATCGGCGACAGCCAAAGTATTGAACAGAGCCTTTCCACGTTTTCTTCCCACACGCTTAATGTTGTGGAAATTCTCAACACCGCCGACGACAGTACACTGGTTCTTCTCGACGAGCTGGGTTCCGGTACGGATCCTGTGGAGGGTGCAGCACTGGCAATTTCCGTAATTGATTATCTCAAGCAGCTTGGTGCGAAACTGATGGTGACCACGCATTATCAGGAACTTAAGCTGTATGCGGCGGATACGCCCGATGTCATCAACGCCTCGTGCGAATTTGACACCGCTACGCTCCGCCCGACCTATCGGCTGATCATCGGTTCTCCGGGTAAATCCAATGCATTTGCGATTTCCGGACAGCTCGGTATGCCACAGTCCATTCTTCGTCATGCCGAATCCCTCATCAGCGAGGAAAACAGGCATTTCGAAAATGTCATCGCAAGATTTGACGAGGCACGCATAGAACTTGAACGTGAGCGTGAAGCAGCAAAGCGTCTGCGTGAAGAAGCGGAGCTTCTGAAGGCAGAGTGGCAGACAAAGCGTGACGGCATGGCTTCTGAAGAAAAGGAAACGCTGGAACGTGCGGCGGCACAGGCAAGCCGCATTGTGGAATCCGCAAAGGCACAGACCAATGCCCTGCTCGACGAACTGGAACAGCTTCGTAAGGACAAGGATAAAGCGGATTTTTCCAGCCGTGTTTCCACGATGAAGGGCGACAGCACGCAGCGGCTGCGTGATATGTACAAAAATGCGAATCCCGTCATCGGCTCTCTGGATGAAAATGGTGATTATGTTCTCCCTCGACCGCTGAAAAAAGGCGACCGTGTACTGATTGCCGACCTGAATCAGGAAGGCGTGATTGCAGAGGATGCCGGACAGTCCGACTTTATCTTTGTACAGATGGGTATTATGAAAATGAAAATCCAGATCTCCCGTCTGCGTCTGCTCGATCCCAAAGCTGCCGATCAGAAAAAAGATCAGAAGAAGCAGCGTAAAAAAGGTGCGGTATCCGCCAAAGTGGAACGTCGTGGTTCTATGGAACTCGATATCCGTGGGCAGGCCTGTGATGACGGTGTATACGAAATGGAACGCTTCATCGACAGTGCTGTGCTTTCCGGCATCGGAACTGTCACGATCATTCACGGAAAGGGTACGGGACTTCTCCGAAAAGCCGTACAGCAGCGTCTGAAATCCATGAAATGTGTCAAGGAATTCCGAAACGGACTCTACGGTGAGGGCGAGGATGGCGTAACCGTTGTCACCCTCCGATAAAAGGACACAGAAAATTAACAAAATATTATTCATCAAATCCCAAATGTTCAAAAAACATACTTGAACAATTTGGGATTTTTTGTTATAATAAAATTGTATATTTTTACTGATGTGTAAGCTTCATACATGAAACATCTATGAAAGGGAACGATGGTTTTACATCGAAAATGACTTATGGATAAACGTAAACGCATTGCAGTTATTATCTGTAATATTTATCATCCCTGTCAGCAGCAGATCCTGAAGGGATTGATCTCACAGGCACATTCACTGGATTATGATGTTGCTGTTTTCACAATGTTCATGAATTTCAATGAGGAAACGAATTATCAGTATGGTGAGAATCACATTTTTGATCTCATCAACTACGACTTGTTCGACGCTGTTATTTTTGTTCCCTGCTCCATTGAAAAAGCATCTCTTCGCCGTTCCATTGAAGCCGACCTTGCGACAAAATGCAGTGCCCCCATTATTGCACTGGAAGTTGAAAATTCCGATTACCATTCGGTCATCGTGGATGATACCATTGCTTTTGAACGGGTGGTTTCCCACCTGATCGAGGTGCATCAGGTTTCGGAAATCCTGTGTCTGACCGGATTCAAGGATAATCTTCAGGCAGAAGCACGTCTGCAGGGATATCGTAATGCAATGGAAGGTCATGGCTTGACGATTCGTGAAGATTACGTAATTTATGGTGATTTCTGGCAGAGTGCGGCTCTGGATCTTGCGGAAAAGCTTGTAAACGGCACGGTGGAAATGCCGGAAGCCATCGTTTGCGTCAGCGATTTTGTGGCAATCACACTTTGCAACCGTCTGATCGAACTTGGTGTTCGGGTTCCGGAGGATATTATAATTACCGGTTTTGATGCTTCCAAGGATGCCGAGAACAATGTTCCCTCCATCACCAGCTATGCCCGACCACTTGCAGATATGGGTATGAAAGCAGTCATTCAGGCACACAAGCTGGTAACGGGTGAGGAATGTCCGCCTGTTTATGAGGATTTCGGGGTTCTTGTTCCTGCGGAAAGCTGCGGATGCCGGGAGGATTTTATACAGAAATTCCACAAGCGTCAGAAGGAAATCAACACGGTCATCAATTATCAGGATCTATTCCAGACCAGTCATATGGCAGAATCGCTCAATTCCTCCACGACACTGATCAGATGTCTGGAGAAGATTACTTGCAATATGTACCTCATCCACAATATGCAGGACTTTTATCTGTGTCTGTGTGATCACTGGGATGACTACGAAAAAAACGAGGCAACCGGCGAAGATTACAAAAAATATACCGATACAATGCAGCTTCGGATCAAATGCAGGGACACATTCACCATGCTTGTTGATGAACCCTTCCCAAAAACTGAGCTTCTTCCGGAGTTATTCCAAGACTCCGACATTCCCCGTACCTTGTACTTCACACCGCTGCATTTCAATGAACGATGCCTCGGATACTGTGCCATGGGCTACGGAAAAGAACCGCTTGCCTTTGATGAATTCTATCATACATGGATTCGCAATATTAATAATGCACTGGAATTTGTCCGCATCCGCAACATCTTCAACAGTATGCATCAGCGTCTGTACATGGCTTCCATTCGTGACACGCTCACAGGTATTTTCAACCGCAAGGGATTCAGACGCTATACTGCTGAATTTGTACAAAAGGCAAAAAACAGCGACAAAAAGCTACTTGTGATTGCCGCAGACCTTGACGGTCTGAAGGTGATCAACGATACCCACGGACATCTTGAGGGCGACAACGCCATTACAGTGTTTGCTAACGCTCTGAATACCTGCTTTGAAAATGATGAGATCTGTGCAAGAACCGGCGGCGATGAGTTTTTGGCAATCGGCTGTGCACATTACACGGATGCTATCATTGAGCGGTACATCCAGTACATAGAACAGTATCTTGCAAGATATAATACAAGCTCTGAAAAGCCGTATACTGTCGAAGCAAGCATTGGTTATGTCTGCAGAACCATTACCGATGAGGAAAATCTACAGGATATGATCGATGAGGCGGACGCAAAAATGTATGCCAACAAGGTGGCTCGCAAAAAAAACAGAACATGATACCGTTTCTCTGAATACAGAGATCGTATAAAAAAGCAAAGAACGTTTTCCGCCTCGGAAAGCGTTCCTTTGTGTCAACAGGATGGAGGATTTTATGAAAAAACAAATCAGAAAAGCACTGTATGCCACTGCGGCTGCAGCCGTTCTGGCAAACGCCTTGCCCATGTCAGCGATCGCAGGCGAATTGCTCGGACAATCCGACTTTTCAGAGGGTGCCGGTCTGCCGTGGCACATCTGTGAATCCATGACGGGCAAAATGGATTTTACCATTGACGGCGGTACTTACAACATCACCGTGATCAATCCGGGCGGTGTTTCCAACGGCGGTGAGGATCGCTGGGACTGCCAGTTCCGACACAGAAATCTGACACTGGTTTCCGGTCACACCTATCGTCTGACATACAGCGTCTGGGCAAGCAATTCCGGATGGATGTATTCCAAGATCGGTGACATGACAAGGGATGACGCCGAACTCTGGCACAGCAACGGCAATATGCTGAATATGACCTACAATGAAAGCTGGACGCAGGCGGATATCGAAAATGCATTGAAATCCGCACAGCCAAGCGGTCAGTGGGGCGATTACCACCAGTGGCAGGGCGTCAACATCAACGGCAATCAGTGGAACACCTTTGCCTATGAATTCAACCTCGGCTCGAATGGAGAAAACCAGAATTCCGTTAATGGTACGGGCGAATGGACATTCCACTTCGGCGGAAACGGTCAGTACACACCCAACGTTTGCTTCCCTGCAGGCACGCAGCTTAAATTTGATAATCTCTGTCTGATCGATATGACGGACAACAGCAATGATTACATTCACGCTGAAGAATGGCAGCGTGCGGAGATTCTGACAAATCAGGTGGGCTACTTCCCTGAGCTTGCCAAGAAAGCAACATTCCTCTGCACGGATAAATCCGCTATGAAGTTCTATGTCAAGGATGAAAGCGGTAAGACGGTTTATGATGGAAAATCTGAATATTTCGGCGGCGATGCCGATTCCGGTGACACGGTGCATATTCTGGATTTCTCCGATTTCAAGGAGGAGGGCACGTTCTATCTGGAAGCGGAAAACGGTGCGGTCAGCCGTACATTTGAAATCGGCATTACCGATACCTATTCCAATCTGCTCTATGATTCCCTGAACTACTTCTATCAGAACCGCAGCGGTATTCCGATCGAAGCACAGTATATTTCCTCCGGCGATGCGGCAAGCCTTGCACGTCCTGCAGGTCATGTAACCGATAATGCCACCATCGAACAAACATGGGGCTACAGCGGTTCCAGCGGTTCGCAGGATGTTTCGGGCGGCTGGTACGATGCGGGCGATCACGGAAAATATACGGTAAACGGCGGCATTTCGCTCTGGCTTCTGCAAAATATCTATGAACGTGCGGCAATGAATGAAACGTCACAGGCATATGAGGACGGCACAATGCTCCTGCCTGAAAACAGCAATGGCTATCCCGATCTGCTGGACGAAGCAAGATTTGAGATGGAATGGATGCTTAAAATGATCGTTCAGAACGGCGATTATGCAGGCATGGCTTACCACAAGGCACACGACATCAAGTGGACGGGACTTGCGGTTGCTCCGGCGGATGATACGGAGGAGAGAATCCTCAAGCCTCCGACGACGGCGGCAACACTGAATCTTGCGGCGTGTGCGGCACAGGCTGCAAGACTCTGGGAGGAGCATAATTCCGCATTTGCAAAGCAGTGTCTGGACGCTGCAAAAGCTGCCTATGAGGCTGCAAAGAAGCATCCGACAATGTATGCTCCCCTTGACGAATCCGTGGGCGGCGGTGCTTACGGCGATGATGACGCAACGGATGAATTCTACTGGGCAGCCTGCGAACTCTATGCAACAACGGGCGACAAGACCTACTCTAAGGATATGGAGGATTCCAAGCATTACCTTGGGGTATACACCTCCCTTGAAGGCGGAGAATCCGTCGGCACGGTCGGTTCCTTTGACTGGGGACACACCACTTCCCTCGGCTCACTGACGATGCTGCTGCATTCCGATGCACTTTCCTCGGGTGATGCATCCAAACTGCAGGACAATCTTTCCAAGGCAGCGGATTATTTTGTGGAACTCGAAAACAATCAGGGCTACGGACTTCCCTACGGTCAGAGCACACTGAGCTACAATGACAGCGACACCGGCTATATCTGGGGTTCCAACTCCTTTGTTGCAGACAATGCGATCATCATGGCATATGCATATGATCAAACAGACAACAAGGATTATCTCAACGGTGTTGTGGGTGCAATGGACTACCTGCTTGGCAGAAATGCAATGGATTATTCCTATGTGACAGGCTACGGCACACACAGCATTGAATATCCCCACCACAGATGGTGGTCGAATCAGATTTCCTCCGATTTTCCGAAGGCTCCCTGCGGCGTACTCTGCGGCGGTCCGAATTCCGGTATGCAGGATCCGTGGGTGCGTGGCTCCGGCTGGAAGAAGGGAGAGATTGCTCCGCAGAAGTGCTACATGGATCACATCGAAGCATGGTCCGTGAATGAATGCACGATCAACTGGAACTCCCCTCTTGCATGGCTTGCCGGCTACCTCTGTGAGCAGAACGGCGGTATCATTGCGGGAAGCACCGGCAGCGGTGCTGTGAATGACGGCGGCAGCGGTACTTCCAACGACAAGCAGACCTATGACGAGGAAAAGGGCGAGGAAATTTCCAAGAATGACAAAAATGACAACAAGAAGGACGACAAGGACGACAAGGACGACAAGGACGAGAAGGATTCCGATGAAAAGTTCGGTCTTTCCCTGCCCTGGATTCTGGGAATCAGCCTTGCAGCACTGATCTCACTTGAAATCTTTGCATTCCAGGTGATCAAGATGCTCAGAGGCGGAAAGAACAACAAGGATAACAGCAATTAATCAGCAGAAATCCCCACCGAAAGGTGGGGATTTCTTATATGCAAAAGCTCCCGATCGGATGATCGGGAGCAATTTGTTTATTCGTAATCTACAACGCTTACCCAGCTCAGCAGAAGCTCACGTTCTTCCGCCTTACCCTTAACAGTCTGGGAAGCAGCAACGATGGGCATCCACTTCTGCACATACTGCTTTGCAGTATCGCTCTTTTTGCAGAAGAGCTTGAGATATTTGCTTGCCATTTCACCCTTGCCTTCCAGACAGAGCTTGAGGTACGTGCGTGCTGCATCGGCAGCGGCATTTCCCTGAGTGGCATGTGCCCAGTCAATGATGAAAGCCTCGCCCTTTTCTGTAATGATCACGTCGGAAAGTCCCAGATCGCCGTGACACACCTTGTTATGCTTCGGCATACCCTCCAGACGGGTATGGAGATCATAACGTGTGGTGGCGTCAAGCTCTGTTTCAGAAATCTTACGGTTCATCTTATCCTTGAGCTTGTTCAGCAGGGGTGCACGCTTTTCATGAATGGAAAGCTGAACATCCACAAATTTCTCCAGATACTCGTCTTCCTTCTCGGGATTCTCGGCCATCAGCTGGGCCAGGGTCTTGCCGGGGATGTACTCGGTGGCGATGGCCCACTTGCCCTCCACCATGGAAACGCTCAGCAGCTTGGGAATGTTCAGGCCGGTCTCCTCCACGCGGGCGGTGTTCAGCGCCTCGTTGAGGATATCAGCCTTGTTGTAGGTTTCGTCAAAGACCTTGATGGCCTGGTCGCCGCCGCGATAAACCTTCT
>JAZNUR010000132.1:0-12436 GCA_045592405.1 Oscillospiraceae bacterium | reverse complement strand
GTCGTCTGCCGGAGGAGTCAAACGGAGATACGCGCACCAGACGATGTACGCCGGCTTCGGATTTCAGGAAGCCGTAGGCATTCACGCCCTCTACCATGATGGACGCGCTCTTGAGTCCTGCTTCATCGCCATCGAGATAGTCCAGCAGATGCACCTTGAAATTGTGACGCTCTGCCCAGCGGTTGTACATACGATAGAGCATTTCCGCCCAATCCTGTGCCTCTGTGCCGCCCGCACCTGCGTGGAATGTCAGAATGGCATTTTTGCCGTCGTATTCGCCCGACAGCAGGGTTTCAAGGTTCTTGTCCTCCAGTTCCTGCTTGAATGCGGCGATCTCGCTGACGATCTCCGCCTGCATATCCTCATCCTCTTCCTCCATGCACATTTCGATCATGGTGAGGATGTCCTCCAGCTTTTCCTGCATTTTTTCATAACCGGAAATGCGGTTTTCGAGCTGCTTGGTCTTTTGCAGCACCTTCTGGGAATTTTCAAGGTCGCTCCAGAAATCATCCGCCGTTGCCTGCTTGTGAAGCTCATCGACTTCCTCCTGTGCTTTCTTGATATTCAGAACCTCGCCCAGTTCCGCAAGATCCTTGCGGTAGCCGGTCATCTCCACTCTCAGTTCGTCCAGTAAAATCATAGGTTTCTCCTTTTCTGACTATAATCTGCTGTTTGCATACTTAATATTATTATACACTGTTTCGTGCACAATTGCAAGCCCTTTTTGCGATTCTCCTGTGAAATCCATTCTGAGTCCTGTGACTGTGCTGCAGGAGAGAAAAAAATTTTAAAAAACCCTTGACAAATATTTCTATGTATGATATACTATAACTGTACTACAACGGATAATACAGTTAAAGCACTATCCGGAAAGGAGGAATCGTATGTTTGACATTGATCTGATGAGCCGGACGCCCATTTACGAGCAGCTTTACAAGAAGGTGGTGGAGCTGATTCTCAAGGGCGTACTGCACGAGCAGGATAAGCTGCCGAGCGTACGCAGTCTGGCGACCGACCTGAGTGTAAATCCGAACACGGTTGCGAAGGCATACAATCTGCTGGAGCGTGACAAGATCATCTATTCTCTGGCAGGGCGTGGCAGCTTTGTGGCAAAGCCCGACAAGCTGCTGGCACAGGAGCATATTCTGGAGAGCTACGACACTGCGGTGACGGAGGCTCTGGATATGGGAATCGAACGGACAACGCTCATCACAAGAATGGATCACATTATAGAGGAAAGAAGCAAGGAGGAAACGCCATGATGACATTAAAAGGAGCAATCAAAAAATTCGGCGATTTTACAGCACTTGACGGCGTGGATCTTGAAATTCCCAAGGGCACGGCATTCGGACTGCTTGGCTCAAACGGTGCGGGCAAGTCCACGATCCTTCGCCTGTTCAGCGGTATCTACAAGCAGGAAGGCGGCGAGGTGCTGATCGACAACGAGCCTGTATATGACAATGTATCTGCAAAGCAGAAGGTATTCTTCATTAATGACGAAACCGTACAGTTTGGCGGTTTTACGCTGATGGAGCTGAAGAATTACTACAAGCAGTTCTATCCGGATTTCTCGGAGGAAATTTTCAGCAAGCTGCAGAAAATCATCAAGCTGCCGCTGAACAAGAAGATCAGTACATTTTCAAAGGGTATGAAGCGTCAGGCAATCGTAATTGTGGGCATTGCCTGCTGCACGCCGTATCTGCTGCTGGATGAGGCGTTTGACGGACTGGATCCGACGATGCGTATCATCGTCAAGAAAATGATCGTCGATGCAATGTGCGAGAGGGAGCTGACCGTTGTTATTTCCTCCCACAACCTCAAGGAAATCAATGAGATGTGCGATACTGCCGCACTGCTCCATCACGGAAAGATCGTGTTCAATCGTGAGCTTGACAGTTTCAAGGGCAATGTCCATAAGATTCAGGCGGTGTTCGCCGACAGAGAACGTGTATTCACGAAGGAGGATTTCAAGGATATGCCTGAGATCCTGCATTTCTCGAACAGTCAGAGTATTTATCACATTATCGCAAAGGGTGACGAGGCAACCGTCCGCAAGGCACTTGCACCCTATGATCCCATTGTGGCAGATCTGATTCCGCTGTCACTGGAGGAAATCTTTATCTACGAACTGGAGGTGCTTGGCTATGACAGCAAGGTCTTTGCTTAAATCCATTCCTGCACGCAATATGAAGAGCACTGTGGGACAGAACAAGAAACTCATGATCGTCATGTGCATCCTGCAGGTGCTGGGCATTCCCCTGATGATGGCGGCAGGAATTGTGGGGTTCTGGCAGGAATCTGTCACTAACAGAGAAGTTTGGCCGGATAGTCCCCTGATAGATATCGACATAGAAATGTATATCGTCCTCGGTGCGATCTTCTTTGGCATTGCCGTGATTCTGGGCATGGCGGCGGCGATTGCCGTTTTCCATGAGCTCTGGAAGAAAAGCGATGTGGATATGACCTACGCACTTCCCATGACGGGCAATCAGCGGTTTTTCAGCCATTATTTCGCAGGCAGCATAGTTTATATCCTGCCCTATATCGGAGCAGTACTGCTCGGCTGGATCATTCTGCTGGGCGGCAGCTTTGCCATTGATTTCGATTATATGGGCCAAACGCACATGGAATTTCTGGGTGAAGCGAGCAAATACTACCTGATTGCAAGTCTGGGTATGTTCCTGCTGATGTGGATGTACTACACCACAACGGTGCTGATCACCGCCTGCTGCGGCACGCTCTTTGAGAGTATTTACACTTCCTTCCTGCTCAACTGTCTGGTACCCGGTACCTTTGCGGCAGTACTGGCAGTTATCTGTGATGAGATATTCGCACTCAGCTTTGAATACCTCTGGCAGCCCATCGGCTACATGAGCCCCGTTGGCGGTCTGATCTATCTGATCTATCTGCTCTTTGGCAGTGAAATCCACTATGCCGGATGGGGTACCATTAATGCAACACAGGCAACCGATCATGGAATGATTCCGGCATTCATCCGCTGGGCATTGATCATTGCAGTTATTACGGCGGTAGCCCTGATTGCTGCATGGCAGCTCTACAAACGCCGCAAGGCAGAATCCGTTTCCAAGCCCTTTGTATTCATCGGCGTGTATTACCTCATGCTGACAGCACTCACTGTACTGATCCTCTGCCTGCTGGTATCGGATGCTATCGGACCGGTACTCATCTTCAGTGCAGTCATCTACTTCCTGATGGAGGTTGTCCGCAAGAGAGGCTTCCGAAAATTCTGGGTTTCCGCAATCACCTACGTGCTTACCGTTGCACTGACTTTTGGTATGTTCGCCGCAGTGATTAAAACGGACGTATTCGGTACGGTTTATCGCATTCCCGCTGCAGCTTCCGTAAGCTCTGTAAAGGTGGAGATCTATGATAGTGACACAGATCAGGATCTCCATTTGGAATACACCGACAAGGACGTGATCAACGCCATTCGTGAGGTCCATAAGGACATTGCCGATGATTTGAAGCAATATGGTAATACCACAACGGAGATCAACGAAAAGATCAAGGAGATGGATTTCGATGTGCTCTTGTACGGTGATTATCCCATCAACGAGGATAAGTATAATCCCGATGGAAGCTATGGTCACGAAACTCTCAGCTATCATCAGGTAGATCCGGAGGATGTGAATCCGGAGCTGTATGAATTATATGCTTATGACTATGAGTACGATGAAAACTACGAAATCGAATCTCGGAAATATCGTTATGCATGGTTAGAGACTGTCAGACTGACCTACTACACCCATACGGGCAGCACGGTGTATCGTTATTATGAAGTCAATGCCGACCAGTATGCGAAGATTATGACGGTGCTTTACGGTACGGAGCTGTATGCAAGTGCAGCAGCCGATGCACTGGTGGATAATATGAAGTCAAAATTGGGAGAATATGTGAATGATAAGGACTTCCGGTTACCGAACCGTGTGTACATGACCATGGAATACACGGGCAGAAATTATGCTGGACAGGAAATCTGGATCAATGACGGTGCAGAGATGTTGAAGAAGATCAGGGAATGCTACTACAACGACCTGAAAAACATGAAAAACGGCGAACAGCTCACCTGCGGTCTTTATGGCACTCTCTATCAGGTTCCGATCTGGAATGCCTGCACGGAAACGATTGCTTTGCTGGAAAGCTACGGCTTCCGCCCGTTCATGGTATCCGAGAAGTTTGATATTGCGGATGCGGATCGAGGATTTCAGGGCAACAGTTATCCCAGTAATACAATGGCGGTACAAATCTACGCACCGGGCGATTACGTCAGTGCCGCAATGGATCATAAAACAGCGGTCGCTTTTGATCGAAGTGTATATGTGAGAGAAAACGGCCAGTCCTATGAAGAAACCTACTACTGTTCCGCCGATATCAGTATGGCTGACGCATACCCTGAACTGCACGATCTGCTTGCTGTTGCAGTGGATTGCTATTACAGCACCGAGGCTTGCTATATGCTGGCAGTAAACGGCACGTGGTATGCAATTCCGAACGAGTATGCGGAGCTTGCCGAGGCAGTCATTGCACTTCCGGAGGGATATGCGGATGACAAGCTGGCTGAAATCGCACAACGCACAAGATTACAATAGCTACGCCTATCCGGCTGCATAATACACAGGGGAAACCGCTGCAGGTGACTGCGGCGGTTTCTCCGTGTGTCAGTAATTTTCATTGACATAATCCGACAAAGATGCTATAATAATAGCGAAGGGCATACCAGAAAACGGTAGGCGGTCAATCCTGCTCCCGGAAGGGAGGCAATACATATGACTTGGAATGACTTTTTTCAACTCATTATTGCATTATCCAATATTCTGCTTGCTTACAAGGCGTTCAGAAATGACGATTATAAAAGGAAATAACCGCCCTCAGCGACCAAACTAAGGCGGTTATTTCTTAACCATCTATTGGGAGCGACCGTCTATCGGTATGCTCCTTCTATTTTTATTATATCACAAATTCAGCATTTGTCAATCCCCTTTTGATCGGCTTTCGCTACAGATTCTTCTCCAGAAATTCACGCATACCCTGTTCGGCAGTTTCCTCATCCGCACCGTTTATGGTGACGGTGATGGTATCGCCGCATTTTACACCCATACCCATGAGTGCCATGAGTTTCGTGCAAACGGCACTCTTTTCGCCTTTTGTGATGGTGATTTCGCTTTCATACGCCTTTGCCGTTTTCGCAAGCATTCCCGCAGGCCTTGCGTGGATGCCCAGTTCGTCCCTGATTGTATAGGAAAATGTTCTCATCCGGCTCACCTCCCCTCGCTGCTATATTAAGGATGGTGCATACAGGGTTGCCCCCGAAGGGGCTGTGCCCCTTCACCCATTTAAGCAGATGCGTTCCTCTTATTGTATCTTTGTGGCTCTCTGCCGTAAATTTCCGTCATGCGGCGGATCTCCCTGCAAAGTGCGTCCCCCATGTCCTCACGCCGCATCCGCCATTTCCAGTTGTCCCCGACAGTCGCAGGCGTGTTCATTCGGGCAAAAGCCCCAAGCCCCAGCCAGTCCTGCATGGGGATGATGCACAGATCCGCCCTGCTTCGGAAAAGCAGTCCGATGAACGATTTGTGCAGTGCCTCGTCTGGCGTGCAGCTGTCGCAGAGGTATTCCCTTGCGAGCAGGCGTTCTGTTTCGGGAATTTCCGCAAACCATGCGGCGATCGTCTGGTTGTCATGCGTTCCCGTGTAGGCAACGCAGTGTTCGGTGTAATTGTGGGGGAGATAGTCGCTGCGGCTGCCCGTATCACGGGAATCAAACGCAAATTCCAGCACCTTCATGTTCGGGAATCCACAGTCACGCACAAGCTGCCTGACCGAATCCGTCATGAATCCCAGATCCTCCGCAATGACCTCCTGCCTGCCGAGTGCCGCTTGTGCAGCACGGAAAAGCTCTGTGCCGGGGCCTTTCTCCCATCTGCCGTTCACGGCATTTTTCTCACCGTGGGGGATGGCGTAGTATTCGTCAAAGCCACGGAAATGGTCGATCCGTACCGTATCATAAAGGCGGAAGCAATGTGCCAGTCGGGAGATCCACCATGCATACCCCGTTTTGCGGTGCGTTTCCCAGTCGTAGAGGGGATTGCCCCAGAGCTGCCCTTCGGCGGAAAATCCGTCGGGCGGGCAGCCTGCCACGGCTGTGGGGATTCCGTGTGCATCCAGACGGAACAGCTCGGGATTCGTCCATGTGTCCGCACTGTCAAGTGCCGTGTAGATCGGAATATCCCCGATGATGCGGATGCCCTGTTTGTTTGCATACGCCCTGAGCGATTCCCACTGTGTGAAAAACAAATATTGCAGGAACTTGTAAAATTCGATATTTCGGGCAAGCTTTTGGCGGTATTCCGCCATTGCCTGCGGTGTTCGGCTGCGAATGTCCGCAGCCCATTCCTGCCACGGTGCTCCGCCGAATGCGTCCTTGACTGCCATGAACAGAGCGAAATCCTCAAGCCAGACATGGTTTTCACAGAATGCGGTAAATTCCCGATTCTCCGAAATATTGCTGCGTTCATAAGCCTTCCGCAGCAGCGGAATACGGCTGCATCGGAGCTTAGCATAATCAACTTTATGCGGATGCTGACCAAAATCAGCATTCCTGCATTCCTCCGCCGTCAGAAGTCCCTCGCCGATGAGCTTGTCAAGGCTGATGAAATAGGGATTTCCCGCAAAGGAGGAATAGGACTGGTAGGGGGAATCCCCGTAGCCCGTCACCCCAAGCGGCAGTATCTGCCAGCAGGTCTGACCTGCCGCCTTGAGCCAATCGACAAATCGGTATGCACTTTCGTCAAAGCTGCCGATACCGTATGCCGACGGCAGAGAGGAGATCGGGAGTAAAATGCCTGCACTTCGGTTCATATGCCCCTCCTTTCATAGTCAATCATAACCCCGTAGTGATCGGACACCACGGGATAGCGGATCCCGTCAAACAAAACCTCGGACGATCTGACAGCTGCCTTTTTGCTGCACCAGATCTGGTCGATACGCATTCCCCTGTGATGCGTGAGCCTGTCACGCCAGCCGTCGATGACGCCGTCCACCGTAAATTCACCGTTCCTGCGTGCAGAGAGCAGAAAGCTGTCGTGCCAGCCCGACTTGCTGATCAGGTCGTAGCCCTCGTGACGCACCTCGGCGGGGTTGTTGAAATCCCCCATCAGCCAGACCATTTCACGGGATCGCAGATGCGTCTGCGTGCGTTCCCATTGTGCGGCAAACGGCTCCTCCGTGTCGTCCCACCAGCCGAAATGCACGCTGCAAAACCATTCCTGCGGTGCGGATGCCGTGCGGATACCAAGGATTTTCCGTGTTTTCCAGTTGTGGTAATCGTTTACGGAGCTGACAAGGTGGACATCCGTTTCCAGAATGGGACTGCGGCTCATGAGGGCAATGCCCTCGTCATACCTGCCGTAGCCGAGCTTCAGCGGCAGCCATGTCCAGCTGTACTGTACGCCCCTGTCCGCCAGCATCCGCACGGCGTTGTACACATGATTGTCCCTGCGGATAACGGCAGAGCTGACTGCGGGAACATAGCCCCTTTGCAGATACAGCGGAAGCTCCTGTGCATCCGCCGTCTGGCTGACCTCCTGCAATGCAATGATGTCGGGGGATTCCCAAGCGGCGGCTTCCACGAAATCATGGAGTTTCTGCGGATAATGCTCCTCCACAAGACTGTGGGTATTGAGTGTGAGCAGCTTCATGCTACAGAATGTCGTTGATGTCGGATTTGAGAACATCCGCTTTCGGCCCGTAGATCGCCTGAATGCCCGTATCCTTCTTTACAAGGCCGAGTGCTCCCTCCGCTGTCCATGCGGCGGTGTCCGCCACAAGATCGGGGTTTTTGACCGTTACACGCAGTCTTGTCATGCAGGCGTCAACGAAGGTGATATTATCCCTGCCGCCGAGCAGTGCAATGATGCGTTCAGGCTGGCTGTTTCCGCTGTGGGAGGAACGCTTGACGCTGCCGTCCTCCTCGTTTTCACCGCCTGCGGTGTAGTTGCCCAGCCGTCCGGGGGTGGCGTAGCGGAATTTTCCGATCATGAAATATGCCACAAAATAGCCGATCACGAAGAATGCCACGGCACTGAGAATGAAATTGATGATGTCCCCCGTCAGCCCTGCACTGACGGACATGGGGATTCTGGTGACAAATTCCACGTTGCCGAACGAGTGCAGACGCAGGTTGATCACGCCCGAAAGTGCAAAGGCAAGCCCCTGCAGTACGGCATAGACGAGGTAGAGCGGCAGAGCACAGAACATGAACATGAATTCCAGCGGCTCCGTCACGCCTGTGAGGAATACCGCAAGTGCAGCGGAAAAAAACATGGAACGGTAATCCCTGCGTTTATCCCTGTCCACTCTGCGGTACATGGCAAGTGCGACACCGAGCAGAAGTCCGGTTGCACCGATCATCTGACCGACCTTGAAGCGTGCCGGAATGACGGTTTCGAGCAGGCGATTGTAGGATTCGATGTCGCCCGCCTTACGGAAATTGATCAGATCCGTGATCCACGCAAGCCAGAGGGGATCCTGACCGAACACGATGGTTCCGGCATTCGGGCCGGTGAGAATTTCGTAGGTGCCGCCGAAAGAGGTGTAGTTCATGGGGATCGTGAGCATATGGTGCAGACCGAACGGCAGGAGCAGACGTTCGAGCGTGCCGTAAATGAACGGTGCAAGCACGGGTGAGGTGTTCGAGGAATTGGCGATCCAGATGCCGAATGTGTTGATGCCCGACTGCACCACGGGCCATACCACTGCAAGAATCAGCGAAACGATGACCGACCAGAGGATGACCACAAGCGGTACGAAACGCTTGCCGTTGAAGAAGGAAAGTGCCTCGGGAAGCCCACGGAAATTGTAGTATTTGTTGTAGATCACGCCGCCCACAAAGCCCGAAATGATACCGACGAACACACCCATGTTGAGGGCGGGCGAGCCGAGGACGGAGGTGAAGTAGTTTTCGACGAGCATTTCCTGCCCGAAGAACGATCTGACTACGGCGTCGGACGAGGCGAGCATATCATTCGTCACGCCGAACACCGTGCCGGTGATGTTATTGATGAGGATGAATGCGAGGAGTGCCGCAAAGGCACCGCCCGCACGTTCCTTGGCCCACGAACCGCCGATGGCAACGGCGAACAGCACGTGGAGATTGCTGATGACCGCCCAGCCGATATTCTCCAGCACGCCGCCGATGGTGGATACCAGAGCAACGTCACCGCCTGCCATGGCAATGAGCTTGCCGATGCTGATCATCAGTCCCGCCGCCGGCATGACGGCAATGACGACCATCAGCACCTTGCCGAGTTTTTGCAGGAGGTCGAAATTGATGCGGAATTTCCGCTTTTCCTGTCCGGGAGCAGGCTTTTCCTCCAAAGGAGCTGCGGAGGATTCCTGCGGTGTGGGATCTTCCTGTGCATCGCTGATCGTGAGCAGCGTTTCGCCATGCTTCACCTCGCCCAGCTGCACCTGCAGATCCATTCCGTCCGCACCGTCGTAAATCAGCACGGGCGTGAGCAGATTGATGCCCTTTGACTGCAGGAATTCGATGTCTGCCTCTGCAACGAGATCTCCCTGTTTCACTCTGTCGCCGACCTTGACATGGGAGGTAAATCCACTGCCCCTGAGTGCAACGGTTTCCAGACCGAAATGCACCAGTACCTCCACGCCGTCATCGGAGGCAAATCCGTAGGCATGGGCACTTTCCGCAATGGATGTGATCTCACCATCTACGGGGCTGTAAATTCTGCCGTCGGAGGGAATGATGGCACAGCCGTCCCCCAGTACCTTTTCGGCAAATACGGGGTCGGGCACCTGTTCAAGCGGCACCGCCCTGCCGCTCAGCGGCGATACAATGTCAAATTTTCTGCGTTCCATTTACTTGACCTCCTTTGAGTCGGCGGTGTTCAGCCGCCAGATATCCCGATCATATTCCGCAATGGTTCTGTCGGAGGAGAAATATCCTGCCATTGCAATGTTCACGAGCATTTTTTCTGCCCATTCCATGCGGTTTTCATAATCCGCATAGGCACGCTCACGAGTCCGCACATAGCTTTCAAAATCGGGGAACGTCATGAACCAGTCCTTCGTGGTCAGTTCCTTGAACAGGCGTTCCAGACGCTGCTTGTCGCCGATTTTCATCAGTGCCTTTCCTGTGATGAAATCCACCGCACGGCGGATTTTCGGGTTATCCCGATAGTATTTTGCCGCATCATAGCTGCCCTGTGCATAACGCTGCACGACGGTATCGCTGCGGTCGCCGAAGATATAGATGTTTTCATCCCCCACCAGCTCATGGATTTCGACATTCGCACCATCCTCCGTGCCGAGCGTCAGAGCACCGTTCAGCATGAATTTCATGTTGCCCGTGCCGCTTGCCTCCTTTGAGGCAAGCGATATCTGCTCTGAAATATCGCACGCCGGAATCAGCTTTTCCGCCCATGTGACGTTGTAATTCTCCACCATTACCACGTTCAGGAAGGGGCTGACGTCGGGATCGTTTGCTGTCAGTTCCTGCAGGCAGAGAATGAGATGGATGATATCCTGTGCGATGGTGTAGGCAGGTGCGGCTTTTGCCCCGAAAATTGCTGTAATCGGGGTTTTCGGTTTCTTTCCCGACTTGATTTCCAGATACTTGTGGATGAGATAGAGGGCGTTGAGCTGCTGGCGTGTGTATTCGTGCAGACGCTTGATCTGGATGTCGAAGATGGAATTCCGGTTGACGGAAACACCCTGCCGCATTTGCAGATAGGAGCATAATTCCGCTTTTTTTGCGGATTTGATGGAAAGCAGCTTTTGCAGAACATCCGTGTCTTTGCGGAATGCCAGCAGCTTTTTGAGTTCCTCCTCATCCTCCGTAAAGCGATTGCCGATGAGGGAGGAAATGAGTGCGGAAAGCTCGGGATTGCAGTGCAGCAGCCATCTGCGGAAGGTGATGCCGTTGGTCTTGTTGTTGAATTTTTCGGGGTAGATCTCGTAAAAATGCCGCAGCTCCGTTTCTTTGAGAATCTTCGTGTGAAGCGATGCCACCCCGTTGACGCTGAAACAGCAGTGGATGTCCAGATGTGCCATATGCACCCGTTCATCGCTGTCGATGAGGTACACAGCCTTGTTTTCAAACTTACGGCGGATTCTGCTGTCGAGCACCTCGATAATGGGAACAAGCTGCGGCACCGCCTTTTTCAGATATGCCAGCGGCCATTTTTCCAATGCCTCCGCAAGAATCGTGTGATTGGTGTAGGCACAGGTTTTCTGCACGGCGGCAATGGCGTCATCCATCGGCAGTCCCCGTTCCATGAGCAGGCGGATCAGTTCCGGAATCACCATTGACGGGTGCGTGTCATTGATCTGAATGACCGCATATTCCGCAAGGTCGTGCAGGCGGCAGCCCTTTGCCTCCGCCTCGTCCAGAATCAGCTGTGCAGCACACGATACCATGAAATACTGCTGATAAATTCGCAGCAGTCTGCCCGCCTCGTCGCTGTCGTCGGGATATAGAAACAGTGTGAGATTCCTTGCAATATCGGACTTGTCAAAGGAAATGCCGCTGCTAACAATGGATTCATCCACGCTTTCGATGTCGAACAGATGCAGGCGGTTGGTGTGATTCCCAAAGCCCGTGACAAGAATGTCGTACATTCGTGCCAAAACCTCCATATCCCCGAACTTCACCCGATATGTCACATCCGTCCGCAGCAGCCATGAATCCTCTGTAAGCCACGGGTCAGGGTGCGTTGTCTGGGCATTTTTCTCAAACACCTGACGGAACAGACCGAAGTGGTAGTTCAGCCCCACGCCGTCGCCGTTCAGTCCGAGTGCGGCGATGGAATCGAGAAAGCAGGCGGCAAGTCTGCCCAGACCGCCGTTTCCGAGGGAGGGTTCGGGTTCGCATTCCTCGATTTCGGCGATGTCCCTGCCGCATTCTGCAAGCTGGCGTTTCACATCGTCATACAGACCGAGGTTCAGCAGGTTGTTGGCAAGCAGCCTGCCGATGAGAAATTCGGCGGAGATATAGTAGAGTTTCTTTTTTTGCGGCGAACTTTGCCGTTCCTGTGCAATGCGGTTGACTGCCTTGAGCAAAGCACCGTAAATTTCGGCATTGGTGCAGTCGGCGGGGGATTTTCCATATTCTGTGTGCAGGATTTCTGTAAGATTCATATCATTTGCTCCTTTTCTGATTTCCGTCACTGATAATCCCTCCTATTTTAACCGGATTTTCAAGAATCATACGGAACTGTCAAAAAAAGATACCCCCGTATGCAATCATACGGGGGCTTGCAAAAAGAAACCGGCTTCTTGCGAAGCCGTCAGTCTGTCGAAAAACTCAAAATGGGGAGTGGGGCGAAAGCCCCATAGAGGGGCACGGGGGCGAAGTCCCCGAACGATAGCCCCTCCCCTCGGGGAGGGGTTGGGGGTGG
>JAZNUR010000131.1:0-7316 GCA_045592405.1 Oscillospiraceae bacterium | reverse complement strand
GAATACATGAAAAATCAGAATTGTAACAATGTCATCTATTTTGTACAAGACAGACATATCAGCACCCTAATTTTGATACAAAGTTAGGGTGCATTTATTTTTATCAAATTCACGCATTTTCGGGAAATTCTGCAAATCCGTAACGATAGGTCGAACTTTTGCGGTTATTTCAGAGCAGACAAACGAGAGAAATTCAATTCTTAAACGTTAGCCCCTTGCTATCGTTTTTTTATTGGATTTTCGGAGAAAAAAGGGTGCATTTGTTCATGCTGTGTTCGTTTTGCTTGAAAATGGCTATTTTGCTGGGCTTGCAGTAAGACGTCTTTCAATATTCCATTTTCATTTTTACAGTTTATTTCTTGACCGTCCGTCTGATAAGTGCTATAATAAAAATATAGCAAATTTTACCTGCATATCATGAAATCTGAAACACGAAGGATGCATACGGATTGGAGGAAGAACTATGCGAATTTTTAAGAAAATCTCTGCTGTGATTGTTGCGGTTTCTGCCTTGAGCACATGTTTTGTTCCTGTCGTATCCATGGCGGAGGTGCGTGATGTGAATGTGAATACACTTTCCGAAGAAACGGTGGATTTTTACGACTATTGGAAAGAAAAATATCTTGCACAGAATCCCTACGTCAAGGATCAAACACAGTATTATGTATTCTATGGTGATGAAACCTTTGCGGAAGCTGGCTATTCCGTTCCTGTTACTGTTTCCGAAGCACATGGCTACGGTATGCTTATTGCTGCGTCTATGGCGGAATATGACAGCGAGGCAAAGGATATCTTCGATGGCATGTACCGTTATTACAGGGCGCATTTAAGTGAGATCGGCCCGAATCTTATGGCATGGCAGCAGTCTGACAATGGCACAGCAATCATCAACTCATCCGGTGCAGATTCTGCAACGGATGGCGATCTGGATATTGCCTACGCCCTTCTTATGGCGGACAGCATCTGGGGCAGTGACGGCGAGATAGACTACAAGCAGACTGCCATTGATGTGATTAACGACATTATGACCTATGAGGTCAATCAGAATGACTGGGTACTGCGGCTTGGTGACTGGGCTTACTGGTCGGATGAGGGAGACAAGTATGATTCTGCCACACGTTCTTCAGATTTTATCGTGCAGTATATGCCCGTGTTTGCCGAAGCAACAGGCGATGACCGATGGCTGACACTCTATGAGAATACCTACAGCATTATCAATAAAATTGTTGATGACTATGGAACTGGAATTCTTCCTGATTTCATCATCAAGGACAGTACAACGGGTGAATTTATCCCTGCACCTGCCAATTTCCTTGAAAGCGAAAATGACGGAAATTATTATTACAACGCCTGCCGTACTCCTTGGCGTATCAGTATGGATTATCTGATCAATGGAAATACGGATGCAAAGCGATTTTCTGATGCGATCAATGCGTTTATCATCGGAGAAACAGGCGGTGATCCGTGGGAAATCATGGCAGGCTATACGCCTGACGGAACTGCCGTTTCCGACTGGAACGACCTTTGCTTCAATGCACCGTTTATGGTATCCGCAGCCTGTGGTGAGAATACTGCATGGCATGATGATGTCAGGGATATGTGTCTGAACTACGGTGAAGATGTGTATTTCGGAGACACTATTACGATGCTTTGTCTGATCGTGGATGATGACAGCTGGATTGTACCGGAAAGCAAAAGTACAGGGATTCGTGGCGATGTCAATGCAGACGGTGAATTTACTGTAGCCGATGTAGTCGCACTCCAGAAATGGCTGCTTGCCGTTCCCAATGTAAAGCTTGCAAACTGGAAGGCAGGCGATCTCTGTAAGGATGGCAGACTTGATGTATTTGATCTTTGCCTGATGAAGCGTGAGCTGCTCTCCGAAACACCGAAGAACTATGTTGATGTTACAACAATAGATGAGCTTTTCGTTGCAATGCGTAATGCACAGCCAGGCGATGTCATCCGTGTCGCAAGCGGAACTTATGACTATACAACCTATCAGGGTGCGCAGAAAATCGACACCTCCGCTGAGGGAACGGAAGATGCTCCCATTACATTGACTGCCGCTGATCCGGAAAATCCGCCGATTATCACAGGCACAAGTGCAGAAAATGGTTATGTGATCCAGATCACAGGCGATTATTGGATCCTTGAAAATCTGAAAATCACAACCTCGCAGAAAGGCATCGTTCTTGACAATTCCAATCATTCCATTATCAGAAATTGTGAGGTATACAATATCGGCTCAGAGGCAATTGCGATCCGTGACGGAAGCTCCTACTGTACAGTGAAGGATTCCTATATCCATGATACGGGAACGGTCACTTCGGGCTATGGCGAGGGCGTGTACATCGGCAGTGCTAAATCTGTTACAGGCTTCGATTACAAATGTGACTACAACAAAGTGGACGGCTGTACCTTTAAGAATATTGCGGCGGAGCACGTAGATGTCAAGGAATATACAACTGGAACGGAGATCATGAACTGCACGTTCTACGGTGATGGCATGACGGGTGCGAACTATGCAGGCAGCTTTGTGGATATTGCAGGCAATGATGTGAATGTTCATGATAATATCGGTTATCGCAACGGAAACACCAATATCGTAGCAGCATTTGAGCTTCATGAGCAGGTTGAAGGCTGGGGCTATCATTGCATTTTTACTGACAATACTGTCTACATGGATCAGCCCTATGGTGCTGTGGATACCAGTCGTCGTATGTATGTAGTTGATGGCTGGTACAGTGATTTTTCTGTCAGAAATAATCAGGTCGATTATGGCAATGGATTAGTTCCTGCGGATAGCTGGGAATACTATAATTCTGACTATGTAACTTATCTGAATTAATAAAAAAATCACCCCACAAGGCAAGCAGACCAAACCAGTCCGCAAGCCCTGTGGGGTATATTGCTGTGTGTCATTTGTAGTATCCACTGAAAACATCCACCGCATATTCCGAAAAAGGTGTGTCAAGATAAACATAGTTAAATTCTCGGGAAATATCCCAGCCCATGACATGAAATTCAGAAAGTGAGCTGTTAGTTTCTCCCACAGCATGGTAAGCAAAGGTAATGCAGTTGTTATTCTCCAGAAGCCTTGTAATAAGCCCGAAATTGCTGATAGTTGTAATTCTTTCAAACTTTGAAAAAGAGTGATTGCTTTCAGTAAGAAGCTGTCCGAGAATGTCTCTTGTGCCGCTTCCTTCTTCACGGAGAAGCAGGTTTTCACACCATATCTTATCAATCGGAATAGTTTTGTTTGCAAAAAGGTGTCCCTTTCCGCAAAGTCCTACAAACGGCTCTTTTCTGTATAGTCTTGACGCATATCGGCTTTGGTCAAAATATCCCTCAATCAATGCAAAATCAATTTTTCCTGCTGACAGATCCGTCAGCAGTGTTTCTGTGTTCTCTACAGTTACGCTGATACGATGGTCCGGTTCTGAAAGAAATGCACTGACATGATCACCGATCACATATTCGCCAATCGTTTTTGTCGCACCGATGGAAAGGCTCACACCCTTGTTCTGTGTCAATTCCGTTTTCAGTTTTTTCTCCTGATACAGCACGTTTTCAGCGTATCTCTGCAAAAGCTCCGCTTCTCTTGTCATAGTGAGCGTTCTGCGATCGTAATGAAACAGCTTGCATCCGTACTGCTCTTCCAGAAAATGAATATGCTGTGTGACAGCAGGCTGGGTCATGTTCAGAAGCTCTGCAGTCCTGCGATAATTCATTACTCTGCAAAGCGTTAAAAAGGTCTGGATTCTTGTGTCGATCATAGTTCCTCCTGATAACTTGTGCTAATCACCTGATTTCAAATGATAATTTGATTTTATCACAAAAATATGGTAAAATCAAGAGGAGAAATGTAAAAAGGAGAATTCCTATGGAAAAAATAAGAAATACTGCAAAGCTGCTGCCCGGCTTTGGTCTTGCTCTCATCATTGCAGCGGCAGCAAAGTTCATCGAAAGCCTTTTGCCAATTCATCTGATTGGTGCGTCGGTTATTGCACTTTTCATTGGTATGATCATCAATCATTTCTGGCAACCGAATCAGCTCTTTTCGGGCGGTCTGAAATTCACCTCAAAGAAGATACTGAAATTTGCGATTATTCTGCTGGGTGCAAGCCTTAACATCAGTATCGTTCTTGAAGTCGGTAAAATGTCATTGTGCGTGATGGTGTTCACGCTTCTGACCTGTTTCGGAATAGGTCATTTTGTTGGCAAGGCTCTGAAAATCAACTGGAAGCTGTCCAACCTCATTTCCGCAGGAACAGGGATCTGCGGCGGCTCTGCCATTGCGGCGATTGCTCCTGTGATCGATGCTGACGACAGTGATATTGCCTATGCGATGTCGGCAACATTTCTTTTCGATATGGCGATGATCGTATTGTTTCCAATTATGGGACAGGCAATGGGGCTTTCGGATATGGCTTACGGCTTATGGGCAGGAACGGCGGTGAACGATACGTCAAGCGTTGTTGCGGCAGGCTATGCTTTTTCCGAGACGGCAGGCGATTTTGCGACTATGGTGAAGCTCACACGAACGCTCTCCATTATCCCTACAGTTATCACATTTGCTCTTATTAACGCACATCTTAAACGCAAGGAGGCAGGTGTAAACGGCGAGGCAGTGAAGGCAAAGTTCAGCCTTACAAAGATTATCCCTTGGTTTATTCTCGGATTTTTAGCGCTTACTGTAATCAACAGCTTCGGTGTTATTCCTGCGGCAGTATCTTCGGGAATGAAGGATGTCAGCAAATTCCTGATGGTTGCAGCTCTCGCAGCAATCGGACTTAACACAAGCTTCAAGGATATGAAGAAATCGGGCTTCAGACCAATGCTGCATGGTTTTATCATCTCTGCACTTGTGGTTGTGGTCGCAATTGCTGTTGAGTATTTTATGGGGATTGTGTAATGCACAGGATATGAGGTCGACTTTGTTATCGCAGTAAAATAAAAAAATCACCCCACAAGGCAAGCAGACCAAACCAGTCCGCAAGCCCTGTGGGGTGTTGTCATATATCTCTATTCTACTGTTACTTCCATCCCATTCCGAAATCGGAACACCATCTCACCATCAAGCCCAACAGTCACATTCTCAACCATGATCCGCCACAGCTTTTCATCAAACTGCGCAAGGGCTAAATCGGCAGACTCTAACTCACGCACCATCCCATCAAGCAATTCCTTCCGTGACAGCCGATGTGCGATTTTCGCCTGCACAGCCGCAATGGCTTTCTTGATTTCATCGGATTTCTGGGTGTATTCGTTATAACGCTCGTTGTACTCATCCTGCTTCTGCGGTTTCGTAGCGTTTTCTCTGATGTACGCCTGCAATATGGCATTGACCTCATTTTGCTGAACAAACAGTTCATCAACCTTTCTCTCCAAAGCTGTACAGTCGGAGAGAAGATCCCGCACCTGCTGACAGGCGGCAAGGAAATCCTCCCGATTCTCAAGCACGGATTTGCAGGCGATTACGAATTTTTCCTTGATGGCATCCTCGTAAAAATGCGGTGTCTTGCATCGTTCCCCATTAAATTTATGATTGCACTGCCATATCACACGGCGGTATTTAGAAGTTGAGTGCCAGACCTTTGAGCCGAAGTAACTGCCACAGCAGGAGCAGATGATTCTTGAAGAAAAAATATTACTGCTGCTGTAGGTTCTGCCGATCTCCTTTCGCCGTACCATTTCCGCCTGCACCATGTCAAATTCCTCTGGGTCAACGATGGGCGGATGGCTGTGTTCCACGAAATACTGCGGTACTTCACCCTCATTGATCTTGGTCTTTTTGGTAAGGAAATCCACTGTAAACTTCTTCTGAAGAAGTGCAGCCCCTTTGTATTTTTCATTGGTGAGAATACTTTCAATCGTGCGGCTATACCATTTTTTCTGCCCTCCCGGTGCAGGAACTTCCTGTTCCATAAGCATCTGTGCGATTTTGTTTGTGTTCAGCCCCTCCATAAAGCTGCGGTAAATCAGACGAACGATTTCCGCTTCCTCCAATACAATCTCTGGAAGCCCATCCTCACCCTTACGATAGCCGAGAAAACGGCTGTAGGGGAGTGAAACCTTACCATATGATTTTGTAAAAGAGGGTGCGTCTGTAGCAATTGTTTATTACGATGAAGATCGGGATGCAAAGGAAACTGCTGAACGCATCAAGCAGCTCGGCGGCAAATGTCTGCTGATGCAGGGTGATCTGAAAAATCCTGAGTTTGCGAAAATGTGCGTGGATAAAACTGTGGAACGCTTCGGCAAGCTCGATATTCTGGTGAACAACCACGCAGTTCAGTTCGTGGAGCGAAGCATTCTGGATATATCCCATGAGCAGCTGGAATTCACGTTCCGTAACAACGTATTCTCATTTTTCTACCTGATCCAGTATGCTTTGCCGTACATGAAAAAGGGAGGCAGTATCATTAACACCACCTCTGTTACAGCATATCAGGGACATAAAGATCTGATCGACTACAGTTCAACCAAAGGTGCAATCGTCACGCTGACGAGGTCGCTTGCATTATCACTGGCAGATAAAGGAATCAGAGTGAATGCAGTTGCTCCCGGTCCGATATGGACACCGCTGACAGTTTCGTCATTCTCAGCCGAGGAGGTCAGAACATTCGGAACGAAAACTCCGAAAGTGCCGATGATGCGTGCAGGTCAGCCGTGCGAGATCTCGCCGAGCTTTGTGTTCCTTGCCTCCAATGACTCAAGCTACATGACGGCGCAGGTACTCCACCCGAACGGCGGTACGATTGTCAATTCCTGATATGTATTTCATAGCGATTTGAGGGAATACTGATTGTATTAATCATCAGGAGGTTTTATTATGTTTAGACTTACACCATTTGAAAGAAATGAGCTCTGGAATCCGTTCCGTGAATTTGAAAACGAGTTTTTCAAGGGCTTTGGCAATGTGACACACTGCCGTACAGATATCAAAGATGAGGGTGACAAATTCGTACTGGAATGCGAAATGCCCGGCTTCAATAAGGAGGATATTCAGATCGGCATCAACGGCAGCACGCTGACACTTTGTGCGACACGTAAAGCCGATCACAGTGAGAAGAACAGCAACGGCGAATATATCCGCAGGGAACGCAGCTACGGATCATATTGCAGAAGCTTTGATATTTCGGGCATTGATGAAAATGCGATTGATGCTGCATATACAAACGGCATTCTGACTCTGACACTGCCGAAAAAAGAGAAACAGCAGCTGGAATCAAAGAGGATTGAAATCAAGTAATTTCATGATAAAAATAAAAGCTTGCTTTGAAATTTTCAAAGCAAGCGTTAATTTGAAT
>JAZNUR010000130.1:0-18452 GCA_045592405.1 Oscillospiraceae bacterium | reverse complement strand
CTATCAGATAATTTTTGTCGCACTCAATTTTGGAATCATCTTGTAAGAAATCAATGCGACAATGAGACAGTAAAGAATTCTTTGTTTTGGTTATGTTGTTTGTTTTACATTGTTTGGGATTACAATTCGCTGAAATCAAAGCAAAAAAACATCATATTTCATATATCTGAGTCTCATCCATGAAATATCAATGAGTCAATGAGACGGCGATAATCTGCTTTGGTTGTTGTGCTTTGTTTACGTTGTTTTGTATAATAAAGTGAGTCAGGAAAAATACGCAGGTTCATGTAGAGGTTTATTCAGACTCGACTGAATGCAAATTATTTTTTTCAAAAGACACCCATTTGTCCGACGAATATGTTATAATAGAGAAAAAGGAGGCAGCAGTTACTGTATCCGCTAAAAAAATAAGCACATCATATTGCAACAATGCAACTCCACCGTATCAGTATGCGGTGGAGTTTTTGTATATGTTCTCTTTTCGGCAGTTTATGTGCTGAAAATGGCAGCTTGCGTTAACCCCCATTGCAAAATTTATGTACATGTGGTAAGATAATGACAGAGATGTGATACGATGAAAATTTCGATCAACATCAACGAAAATAGTTCCGATACGGAAATCGTGATAAACTGCAGTGCCCTGACACCCGAAACGGAAAGGATCATCGCAGCGCTGCGGACATTGACACGGCAGATGCCAGCACGGCACAGCAGAGTAAGGACAGCGTAAATTTGTGTAATATACGTCGGATGGTTGTGTTTATCATGGGCAATTCCTTGCTTTCATAGTGGATTCACGATCGCAATATTGATGCTTATATTCTAACATAAATTTTACAGAATTGCAATATTTCTACGTAAAAGTCATAGTACATCTTTTGAATGATACTATCGAGGAAGAAATAATAACAAAGCTCATCTTGTTTTCGAGACACAAATATGATTAGCGGTAGAAGCAATAACCAGCTCATGCAAAAGGAGAATCCTGATGAAACGCATATTCACTTTTATAACTACTGTTGCTCTTGCTTTACTTCTCCCCTTTCCCCTGCCATCGGTGCAACGGACTATGGAAGAGTGAACAGCTCCTACGCTCATGTTGAGCAGTCGATCAGTGATATGGCATCACATTGTCTGAACACACTGCGTATGTGTGATTATCACGAAAACGTCTATGATACGGAAAATATCACAGACTATCGAGATATATGTTTGATGAAACGAAGGCTTGTTTATGGGGTAAATGCTGTACAGAAATATATGAAGTGAAACGTACGACAGATAAATTGGAAATTTTATAAAACATAATTCCCCAATACTGCAATTTTACGCAGCATCGGGGAATTCTGTTTTCTTGAATGAAAAGTGTTCGTTTGCATCTTGTCAAATGTAACAAAATATGCTATAATTAAAAAGGGTTATTGTATATAAATATGATTTTACTTGTAAAGAATTGAACGAAACAGTAAAAGGAGTAAGACCATGGCAGAAAAGAATACAGCTTCAATCGGCTTTGAAAAACAAATATGGGATGCAGCGTGTGTCCTTCGTGGAAACATTGACGCATCTGAATACAAGTCCGTTGTTCTGGGCTTGATCTTCCTCAAATACATATCCGATCGCTTCGATGAGAAATACAATGAGCTTTTGGAAGAAGGCGACGGATTCGAGGAAGATGTTGATGAATATACTTCCGAAAGAATATTTTATGTTCCAGAAAGTTCTCGTTGGAAAGTGATCGCTTCCAAGGCACATACCGAAGAAATCGGAACAATCATTGATGAAGCGATGCGAGCTATCGAAAAAGAGAATAAACGTCTGAAAGACATCCTCCCCAAGAACTTTGCACGTCCGGAACTGGACAAACGCCGTCTGGGAGATGTTGTTGATCTGTTCACCAATATCAAAATGGTAGAGGCAGGTTCCAGCCGTGACATTCTCGGCAACACCTATCAGTACTGCCTTAGAAAGTTTGCAGAAAACGAAGGCAAACTGGCAGGCGAATTCTTTACGCCTGAATGTGTCGTAAAAACTCTTGTTGAAGTTCTGCAACCTTATAATGGACGTGTCTACGACCCCTGCTGCGGCAGTGGCGGTATGTTTGTACAGTCCGCAAAATTCATTGAGAACCACAGTGGAAACATCAATGATGTTGCAGTATACGGTCAGGACTCCAACCCGACTACATGGAAAATGGCACAGATGAATCTTGCTATCCGTGGTATTGATGCTAATCTTGGCAGCTATAATGCCGATACATTCTTCAATGATTGTCACCCGACGCTTCGTGCGGATTTCATCATGGCAAATCCTCCGTTCAATCTTTCAGATTGGGGTGCAGATAAGCTGAAGGATGATGTCCGCTGGCAGTATGGCATGCCGCCGGCTGGCAATGCCAACTTTGCATGGCTGCAGCACATGATTCATCACCTTGCACCGAACGGCAGAATCGGCATGGTGCTGGCGAACGGTTCGCTCTCCTCTCAGAGCGGCGGCGAAGGTGAGATCAGAAAGAATATTATCAATGCAGATTTAGTCGAATGCATTGTTGCAATGCCGACACAGCTTTTTTATACCACACAGATTCCCGTTTCCCTGTGGTTTCTGTCGAAGAACAAGAAGCAGAAGGGCAAAACCCTGTTCATTGACGCACGAAAAATGGGTACCATGGTAACCCGTAAACTGCGTGAGCTGACGGATGAGGATATTGCAAAGATTGCGGACACCTACACAGCCTACACCGAAGGTACAGCGGAAGATATCAAGGGCTTCTGTGCGGTGGTAGATACGGAAGAAATCGCAAAGCAGGACTACATTCTCACACCCGGACGCTATGTGGGGATTGAGGAACAGGAGGATGACGGCGAGCCGTTTGAGGAGAAGATGAGTCGTCTGACTTCTGAATTGTCTGATTTGTTTGCGAAGTCCCATGAACTGGAGAAGGAGATCAGAGAGAAGTTGGGGGCGATTGGGTATGAGATCTAAGTGGCATAAAGTTCCCCTTCGTGAATTAGTCGGTTATATTTCTAAGGGTATCGCACCTTCTTATGCAGAGGTGGAAAGCGATACTACAATTAGAGTTCTGAATCAAAAGTGTAACAGGAACTTCCAAATTAGCTATTCTGAATCTCGATTACACGACACAAATAAAAAACGTGTTCCTGCTGAACGCTATGTCAAGGAGAATGATATTCTTATTAACTCTACGGGAGCGGGAACAGCCGGAAGAATCGCACAGATTGGAATTGTTCCTCAAAATACTACTGTTGATGGACACATGATTATTCTAAGAGCAAATGACAAGGTTTTACAACAGTACCTCGGTTATGCTCTTAAAGCACATCAATGGGAAATTTTACAGTTGGATGAAGGATCTACGGGACAGACAGAACTGAACAGAGAACGCTTACTTGACGAAATCATGATAAGCTACCCAGAGTCTTTTTCTGAGCAAAAAGAAATCGTTTCGTTACTTGAGGGTATTGACACGAAGATGCTTGTAAACACACAGATAAACGATAATTTACAGCAGCAAGCAGCCGCCTTGTTTGCCAATCTCTATGATCATGCAGAAACGGAAGTCGGCTTTACAGAAATAATTCAAATTCTTGGTGGTGGTACACCCAAAACCGGCGAAAGTTCGTATTGGAACGGGAATATACCGTTCTTTACTCCTAAAGATGTCGGGGTACCTTACACGCTTACCACTGAAAAGACAATAACCGAGAAAGGTCTGGCTCATTGCAATAGCCGTCTCTATCCCGTAAACACTGTATTTGTTACAGCACGAGGTACAGTTGGTAAGGTAGGCATAGCCGGAATTCCCATGGCGATGAATCAGTCTTGTTATGCATTGGTCGGAAAAGATGTACATCAGCTTCTTGTCTATTTCTATACGCTAAAAGCAGTTGATAGACTTAAGCATAAGGCAAGCGGAGCTGTATTTGATGCGATTACGACCAAAGATTTTGAGACTGAATGCATATGTAAGCTGTCTGATACCGATTCCAAAGCGTTTCTTGATATGGCAGAACCTATATACCAAACGATATTGAGCAATGCAAACGAGAACCAGCGACTTTCAGCATTACGAGATGCACTATTGCCCAAGCTGATGTCCGGCGAAATCGACGTATCAAACATCAGCGTTTAAGCTGCTAAATTATCGTTTATGGGAGGACAAGTTTGTCAGAATACAGAGAATTTAGTGTTCCCGAAGATGTTGCGGAATGGGTTGAAAAGCACTATTCAAAATCCGAATTGGATCAATTCGATATCAAGCTAAATCCAGAATCAACATTAGCCGAATACAAAGGTAGTGCATACTGTCGCATTAATGAGTATGTTCGGCGTAGAATTGAGAATCAACAAGAAGACTTTGATATAGTTGGACTTAAACGGTTATTGTGCTCTAAAAAGGTACCTGAATCGATCATTGTATATCGTTATGTCAGCCTTAAAGAGTGGTGGGTACTGTTTAAAGGCACTATGAATCGAAAAAAGTTCACCTATCCTTCCTTTTTAAGTACAACCATGCTAAAATCATATTATAGCATGGAAGAAATAAAGAAGAATCGACTTGCCGTTAAAATTTTCATTCCTCAAGGCACTCCTGGTACATATCTCCCAGAGGTTAATTCTAAAATGCCGGAGTATGAAATTTTAATGCCGTACCACTTATCTTTAAAGAAGATTAGCTGGAATACATACGAAATTGTAAAATAGAATCAACTCTCCGGTGGCGAGAGCTTACTCAAGGAACAGCCACTGCATGTCGTTCTCTTAATAACCAAAAGGAGAAATGACATGAAACACCAAATCATCGCCGTAATACAGCGAAAAATGTTGTCAACCCTCAACAACGAACAGCTTTTGAAACTGACAGAAGTCCTGGAAGAAATCTTACATGATGTCACAATCATCGCAGATGAAACACCACATCATTCTGATGAACGCAACGCTTTGGAAGCCTTTATTTCCGCCAAACGCATTGAGGGTTGCTCCGAGAAAACGCTCACCTACTACCATAAGACAATTCAGTCCATGGTTGATGGTATCGGTAAGACTCCACAGCAGATTACGACTGATGACCTGCGGAAATACTTGACGACATATCAGACGGAGCGTAAGTCGAGCAAGGTGACAATTGATAACATACGCAGAATCCTCTCAAGTTTTTTCTCATGGCTTGAGGATGAGGATTTCATCATCAAAAGCCCTGTCCGCCGCATTCATAAGGTGAAAACTGCAAAAATCATCAAGGATACATACACGGATGAAGCCTTGGAGCTGATGCGTGATAACTGTGCATCCGTTAGAGATCTTGCAATCATTGATTTGCTGGCATCATCAGGAATGCGTGTTGGAGAGCTTGTAACGCTCAATATCGAGGATATCAACTTCAACGAACGTGAATGCGTAGTGTTCGGAAAAGGCAACAAGGAACGACTCGTATATTTTGATGCAAGGACTAAAATCCATCTTCAGAACTATCTTGACAGCAGAACGGATGATAATCCTGCTCTGTTTGTGTCTCTGAAAGCACCGTTTGAGAGGTTGATGATCGGTGGTGTAGAAACAAGACTGCGTGAGCTTGGCAGACGATTGAATCTGCCAAAGGTGCATCCGCACAAATTCCGCAGGACATTAGCAACCTCTGCAATTGATAAGGGAATGCCCATAGAGCAAGTCCAGCAGCTCCTTGGGCATCAGAAAATAGATACCACCATGCATTATGCTATGGTGAAACAACAAAATGTGAAGCTGGCACATAGGAAATATATTGGATAGGAGTGATAGAAATGTCTGAATACAGGCAATATGAACTGGGGGACATTTGTAGTCGGCTAAGTAGCGGAAAAAGCATTCCTGCAAGTAAGGTTTTAGCAGAAGGGATGTTTCCAGTTTATGGTGGCAATGGACTTCGTGGTTATACTGATAGCTCAAATTTTAAGGGCGATTGTGCTATAATTGGTAGACAAGGAGCTTTTTGTGGCAATGTAAGATATTTTTGTGGTGAAGCATACATGACAGAACATGCAGTCGTTGTATGTGCAAATGCAAATCATAATACTCAATATTTAGCGTATCTTCTTTCACTGATGAATCTTGGAAGATTGTCAGGACAATCAGCGCAGCCGGGCTTATCAGTTAAGACATTGTCAAAGCAAATTGTTTCATTGCCTTCGCTTGAAGTTCAGAATAAAACAGTTGCTGTGTTATCAAATCTTGATGAAAAAATAGAATGCAATCAGAAGATAAACGATAATTTAGCGGCTTAAGCATCAATGTCGGAAACATCGATTTCTCCGCTCATTAATCGAGGTAGCAGTAAATCGCGAGTCTGTGCGAGGGACATGTTTTCACTAAGTCTTGCTGAAACAGCCGAAAAGAGCGTTTTAAGCTGCGGATACAATTCGCTGCGTTGGGCCTCCGGTATAGTATGAATGGTTATTGCCTGTATGTTTTTGATTGGCAACTTTGCTTGGACAGCACCTACCGTTCCTTGCCGGATCGCGTTCTGTCCAGCTGTTGAACGCAAAAACAGCAGTAAATATTCGGGCGATACTTCTTTCAAATTAGTGATCTTCACACAGTTCTCGGTTAGGTTGGCAGTATCAAGCGACTCATGAACGAGTGCAGTAAGACCGATAGTACCAACAATCGAAACTATAACATCGGAAGTGTGAACGATATACCTTGCAATGCTTTTTTGCGTTTCATCGTCCACATATTCAAAATCAGATGATAATTGGACAACGCACGCATTATTCAAATCACGCACTCTTATATAAGGATGATCGTTCGGAACTGTCTGTAGATTACCCTCTTTAGGAAGTCGCTTCCCTCCTTTGACATCTGCGATATCGCCTATGGATTTAACAATCAATCCCGGAGTGTTTTCTGCGATCGCCTTTTCAAACAATGCTGTCGCCAGCGCAAGTAAATTATCGTTTATATAATGAGGTGAAATATAATGAACAAAATAAAACAACCAAAATGGAAAAAAGTTGAGTATTCAAAAAAAGAAATAAATTCAGCTGGCGAATTAATCACAAACAAATCTATTAGTAAAGAACAGCGCGATCAAGCACTGCGGGTAATAGATAATTGGAGAGCTGCTCATGCTTTTCCACTACAAGTGATCTATATGAATTTAAAAAGAATGACAGAAGGCAAGGAAGGTACAATTGTTGCTCAAAGACTAAAGAGATTGGATTCCATTGAAAATAAACTTTTAAGATTTCCAGATATGAATCTTTGGAGAATACAAGACTTGGGCGGCTGCAGAGTAATCGTAAACACTATTGATGAAGTATATCAAAATTATAAATTGTATAAGAACTCTAGAATAAGACATGTTTTTAAGCGAGAATATGATTATATAAAAACGCCAAAAGAAAGTGGTTACCGTAGCCTTCATGCAGTATATCAATACCATAGTGATTCATCTGAAGATTACAATACAAATATGCTTATTGAAATCCAATTTAGAACCCATTTGCAACATATTTGGGCTACAGCGGTTGAAACAATGGGATTGTTCACTAATCAAGCTATTAAATCAGGGAAAGGCGATAATGATATAAAACGTTTTTTTGTTTTAATATCATCGTTATTTGCGATTAGAGAAAATTGCCCTGTGGTCCCTAATACTTCTGAAGATATTGATGAACTCATACATGAGATAGAGAGCATCAACGCCAAGAACAACTACCTCGATTTTCTATCTAATATCAGAGTGGCGACAAAATTTGAAGAAGATAGGAAATCAAAAAATAAAAACGAAATCTGCATTCTTTCTTTAAATTATGATAAGAATCAGTTAAGCGTAAAAAGATTTAAATCCAGTGAAATTGAAGAAGCAAATGAGTATTATAGTCTAGCTGAAAATTCTACAACATCGGACAGAACAGATATAGTTTTAGTACGTGTTTCATCATTTTCTACATTAAAATCTGCCTACCCCAATTATTTTACTGACATAAGTGAATTTATTGCTATAGTGAAAGAATATTTACGATAAATAGGAGTTGAAAGCTATGTCATCTTTCTTCAATGAAGCTACCTACGAAGAAGCCGTTATAGAGCTTTTCGAGAATATGGGTTACACTCACATCCACGCACCCGATATGGGCAGAACGGACTTTTCTGATCCTCTGCTCGATTCCGTCCTGCGTGACAGCCTTGTCAAAATCAATAAAGGCTTGCCCTATGATGCAATCAGTGAAGCGATAGGAAAGCTGCGTAATTTCGACTCCGGAAGCCTTGTGCAGAAGAACGTCACCTTCATGAATTACCTCCAGAACGGCGTGCCTGTGAAGTACTATGACAAGGGCGAGGAACGAAGCGTTCTGGTGTATCTCATTGACTACAAAAAGCTGCAGAACAACGCTTTCTATGTGGTCAATCAGTATACCTACATCGAGAACGGCAACAACCGCCGCCCCGATGTGATTCTGTATATCAACGGTCTGCCCCTCGTCCTCATGGAGCTGAAAAGCCCCTCCAAGGATGAAGTCGGTGCGGAGAATGCATACAACCAGATCCGCAACTATATGCAGGACATCCCGTCCATGTTCATATACAATGCAATCTGTGTTATTAGTGACCTGTACACCAACAAGGCAGGCACAATCACCTCCGGTCTTGACCGTTTCATGGAATGGAAAACCAAGGACGGCGACTATGAAAATACAGCTTTCGCACAGTTTGATACATTCTTTGAGGGCATATTCCAGAAAGAGCGTCTGCTGGATATTCTGAAGAACTTTATCCTGTTTTCTGGTGACAGCCAGAAGCCCATCAAGATTCTTGCCGGATATCATCAGTACTTCGCCGTCAGAAAAGCCGTTGAGAAGGCCGTCACTGCAACAAATAGTGACGGACGAGGTGGTGTGTTCTGGCATACACAGGGCAGCGGAAAATCCCTGTCCATGGTGTTCTATGCTCATTTGTTGCAAGAAGTGCTTGACAGCCCGACTATCGTTGTGATGACTGACCGAATCGACCTTGACGATCAGCTCTATGCACAGTTCTCAAAGTGCAAGGATTTTCTGCGTCAAACGCCTGTGCAGGCAGAAAGTAAGGAGCATCTGAAGCAGCTCCTTGATGGCAGAACAGCGAATGGTATCATCTTTACCACGATGTTTAAGTTCGAGCGTGGCGAAAGTCCGCTTTCTGAGCGTAGAAATATTGTGGTGATGGCTGATGAAGCTCATCGTGGACAGTATGGCTTTGATGAAAGAGTTGTTATGTCTGAAAATGAAAAGGGAGAAAGAGAAGCACGAATCGTCATCGGTAATGCCCGCATCATCCGAGATGCTCTCCCGAATGCAACCTTTGTCGGCTTTACAGGGACTCCTATTTCATCAAAAGATCGTAACACTCGTGAGGTGTTCGGTGATTACATCGACATCTACGATATGACGCAAGCTGTTGAGGATGGCGCAACCCGTCCTGTTTATTATGAAAGCCGTGTAATTCATCTGAAACTTGATCAGAACACGCTTGCACTCATTGATGCAACCTACGATGTTCTGGAACAGCAGGCGGATTCTGCCACCATTGAAAAGAGCAAGAAGATGCTCGGACAGATGGAAAGTGTACTTGGTGCAGATTCCACGATTGATTCTCTCTGTACGGATATTATAGAGCATTACGAGAAAAACCGTCAGAACCTGCTGACAGGCAAGGCAATGATTGTTGCGTATTCTCGTAACATCGCCATGAAGATCTACCGCAGAATGCTGGAACTTCGACCGGAATGGCAGAAAAAGATCGGCGTTGTGATGACGGGCGGCAATAATGATCCGGAGGACTGGAAAGAAATCGTCGGCACAAAGAGTCACAAGGAAGAACTGGCACGCAAATTCAAGGATAACAACGATCCAATGAAAATTGCTATCGTTGTAGATATGTGGCTGACAGGCTTTGACGTTCCTTCCCTTGCAACCATGTATGTGTACAAGCCTATGCACGGCTATAATCTGATGCAGGCGATCGCACGAGTAAACCGTGTGTTCAAGGACAAAGAAGGCGGTCTGGTGGTTGACTATGTAGGTATAGCATCTGCTCTGAAAACCGCTATGAATGAATATACTGCCCGTGACAGAGCAAAGTATGGTGATATGGATATTGCCAAGGTTGCCTATCCGAAATTCAAGGAAAAGTTGCAGGTCTGCAAGGATCTGATGCATGGCTTTGATATCAGTGGATTTGCAGACGGCACGCCGCTGCAGAGAGGTAAACTGATTTCTTCCGGTGTGAATTTCATTCTCGGTGGAAAACCGCAGGGTGAAGATAAGCCTTTGAAGGATCTGTTTGCAAAAGAGGCACTTCTGCTGCGTCAGGCACATTCCCTCTGTTCCAGTATGACAACGGAACAGGAACGCCATGAAGCAGCATACTTTGAAGCGGTTCGTGCGATGATTATGAAGATCACAATGGGTGGACAGGGCGGTAAGCCCTTATCCCTCAAGGAAATCAATGAACAGATCAACAATCTCCTTAAGGCGAGCATTCAAAGTGAGGGTGTCATCAATCTGTTCGACAGCAAAACTGTCGGCGAAAATTTCTCTCTGTTTGATCCTAAAGTTCTTGAAGAAATCTCCAAAATGAAGGAAAAGAACATTGCGGTTGAGATTCTCAAAAAGCTTATGGCAGAGCAGATTTCTGTTTACAAGAGAACGAACGTGGTGAAATCTGAGAAGTTTTCTGAGAAAATCACTATGCTGATGAATTCTTACTACAACGGACTGATTACCAATGAAGAAGTCATCAAAGAACTGCTGGAAGCTGCAGAGGAAATCGCCAATATGCATAAGGAAGGTCAAAAACTCGGACTATCCGAAGAAGAACTTGCATTTTATGATGCATTAACAAAGCCGCAGGCCATCAAAGACTTCTATAGCAATGAAGATCTGCTTGCCATGACTCGTGAACTGACTGAAATGCTGCGAAAGAATCGCACAATCGACTGGCAGCAGAAGGAAACAGCAAGAGCGGGTATGCGTAAGATGGTAAAGCGTCTCCTAAAAAAGTACAAGTATCCGCCGGAAGAGTATGAAAATGCAATTGATACAGTGATTAGCCAGTGTGAGATGTGGACGGATCACATGTGATTCACAGATATTCCAATAAGAATTATCTAAACCATATAGTCACGCTATACTCTCCCTACAATATCTGAGAAATTTCAGACAAAAAACTTGCTATAGAGAAACTTCCCTACTCCCCCGCCCTTCTTCTGAAATACTGGGAAAGCGGGGCGCTCTGCAACAAACAAAACGATACTCATCTATTATCCAATACTGAATTCCACCCTGTGGATATATGTTAGCTACGTGTTTATGTGATGGGTATGACACGATGCTCTGTAAAAGTAACTTTTGAAGATGATGGAAGACGCAATGGACGAAACAATATCCGACAAAGATTCTTAGCAAACGATCAGGTAATTTGGCTGCAGGCTGTAAGAATAATAGAACCGAATCAGAAAGGAGCATGACCATGAATTACGATAACCTTCATGAGCTAATCAACAGATACGAAACAAATCTAGATATGCTTTACAATGAGGAAAATGATGAATTATTCAAGTGGCGTGCATTATATACCTGGCAGGCAGAATGGTACAAACCAAAGGAGACATTCACCAGCTTTGCTGAACGTTATATAGCCGCGAAAAAAGATTTTGGACTCTTTATTGATAACAGTCGAATACACCCAAGTTCTGGAGTAATCAAGCTTTGGGAAAAAGAACCTGATACAATAGAATCATTATTCTGCAATATATTATTTGGTGAATACAGCAGTATCTCTGACATACATGATAACATGGAAGAATTTCTCTATGAATACGAGCGATTACGCCAGAAATACTTTCCCAGTAGTTGGTCTTATAAGATCGACAGACATTCTGCATCTGTATTTCTTGCGATGAATGAACCCGATGTTAACTATGTTTATAAAAGCACAGAGGCACTCAGAATGGCAGATTATACGGAATTTGGACTGGAAATCGGTTACGGACAAAGTTTCCGCCTGCTGAATTACTATAAGCTTTGCGATGAAATAGTTGAAGCCTTAAAAGAACATCAAAGTCTGCTGGATCAACATTTTTCTAGACTAACGGATGGATATTATACCGACCATAGTCTTCACCTTCTGACGTTTGATCTGATGTATTGCTGCAATGCCTATAATTTTTACCATGGGCTAGCAAAGCCGGTTACTCCAAAGCCCGTTAGGAAAGCAAGCAAAAATGCACTTTCTGCAGAAGAAGCTGCAAGAATCGAAGCAGAAAAAACGGAGAAGAGAAGTGCCTTAGAATCAGAAATCGCCGAACTGGAAAAACAGTGTGCAGAGTATGCGGAAATTTCCCTTCTGAACGTTCAGATTACATCTAACCAATATGGGATTGGAATCGTGATCGGTCATAATGCAAATACAATCAAAGTCAAATTCGCTGAAACGGAAAGATCGTTTGTTTTGAACAAGAAATATACTGTACGCCCGCACTTTGAAAACGATGAGGAGATTGTAACAATCTTTACGGAATATGCTGACAAGAAGGAGCGAATCAGTAAACTGACACGACAGCTTGCTGAACTAAAATAAGTAATAATATCTACCGGCATACTACTTCATCAAAAATTTTTGTTCTCTGCAATACCATTGAAACGCCGTGTAGGGGTTGTAACATATCCAAAATTATTATCTAAACAGCATAGTCCCACTATCCTCTCCCCACAATATCTGCGAAATTTCAGAAAAAAATCCTGCTGCAGGGAAAATCCCTACTCCCCCTCTCTTCTTCTGAAATAATGGGAAAGTGGGGCACTCTGCATCATACAGAACCATAGACATATATTATATCCCCGATACTATATACACAAAGGAGGCACTCATGCTTACTACAGATTTATATGACGATCACGAACTGAAGCTCTGTGAAGAATTTGCTGTGGACATTGAAGCAGGCGAAATGCTTGACGAATACAGCACCGTTGCAAGGGTTCCGGATCTCAATATCTGCCTTGCTGTAAATCCTGATCACTGTGAAGATTTGCCGGGGATGAAATACTTTAAAGTCTACAACAATTGCAACGCAGCACTTGCTGACAGGATTGCAAGAATCAAATTTTGTTCGCCAGAATATGTGATTCATAATCCCGGAAGAAATAAAGAGAACTGGTTTCTCAATGCGGAGGAAGTCGCACAACTGGTGGAGTTACTGCAGCGTCCAGGTAAGAACACGCAATTTCCAGGTCTTACAATCTGGCAGGATCTAATTCTTGCATTCAATTGGGAGTCGGATGGTCTCGATTATCAAGAAACATTGCACAACAGGATGGGAAATGAAAGCAGCAACCCCATGCAATTAAACTATCCTGATTCTTTGCCAATTGATCTGCCGATTCCAGAGTATGAGAAGCTGCATTGATTCTCTTCTGATGAACCGGTAAGAAAACGAAGTGTTCCGCACCAAATCAAACCTCAAATATATATTATAATTCCGACAAGGTCTATTCATTCCAGCCTTGTCGGAATTTTTGTATTTGGAGGTATTTAAAAATGGAAGAACAAATTACTTGCACACACTGCGGAGCTGTCATCGAAGGTGATGACTACACTGTCATGCATGGAGGCAGCGTTGTCTGTTCGGACTGCATTGCAAACTACTGCTGTACCTGTGAACGATGCGGTGCTACGATCTTTGAAACAGATGCTTACGGAGATGAATTCACAAATCTCTGTCAGGACTGCTACGAAACACACTACACACGCTGCGAGGGATGCGACCGTTTGCTCCACAACGATGATGCCTACGAACTCAACGGTTATGACTACTGCTCGGAGTGCTACCACGACCGCTGCAACAATGGTTCCATCAAGGAATACAGCTATAAGCCGGATCCCATCTTCTATGGTGAGGGCAAACGTTTCTTTGGAGTGGAGCTTGAAATTGATGACGGCGGTAAGGATGATGATTCTGCGAATGAACTGCTGGATATAGCCAACTGCAAGGATGAGCACATCTACATCAAAGCAGACGGTTCCTTGGATGATGGTATGGAGATCGTCAGCCATCCCATGAGTCTGGACTATCATCAGAATTTCTGTTGGCAGGAACTGATGAAAACTGCTGTTTCTCTTGGGTATCGTTCTCATCAGACTTCAACCTGCGGACTGCATATCCATGTGAACCGAAGTGCATTCGGTATGAATCAAACAGAACAGGAAGAAGTCATCGCCAAGATTCTTTACTTTGTAGAAGCCCACTGGAATGAACTCTACTGCTTTTCACGCAGAAAAGAATGTAATATGAACCGCTGGGCGACACGGTATGGATTTGAGAAAACCGGTAAGGAAATTCTTGACAAAGCAAAAAGTTCATGCTATGGCAGGTATACCGCCGTGAATCTCTGCAACTATCACACGCTGGAGTTCCGACTGTTCCGTGGAACTTTGAAATTCAACACATTTATTGCCGCATTGCAGCTCGTAGATGAGATCTGCAATGCGGCTCTTTTTATGTCCCAGCATGAACTGGAGCAGCAGTCGTGGACGGAGTTTGTTAAGAACATCAAACATCCGGAGCTGATTCGTTATCTGAAGGAACGTCGGCTCTATGTGAACGACGCTGTATCGGACGAGGAGGAACTGTGATATGTGTGCGATCTATGGATTTCTGGACTATGGCAAGAAAGTCAGCACGAAGATGCAGAAAACACTTATCCGTCAGTTATCGGTTGCAGCGGAATGCAGAGGTACGGATGCAACGGGCATCAGCTATGTCAAGGACGGAGCAATTGTTACATTCAAGCTGCCGAAGCCTGCACACAAAACGAAACTGTACTTTCCTAAAGGTACAAGTGCAGTGATCGGGCATAATCGTTTCACCACACAGGGCAGCGAAAAGAAGAACTGCAATAACCACCCCTTTGAGGGACGAACACCCGAACATGGCTTTGCACTTGCACACAACGGGATTCTGTACAACGACAGGGAGATTCGCAGGACGCATCAGCTTCCACTGACGCAGATAGAAACGGATTCCTATGCAGCAGTGCAGCTTCTGGAACAGGAAAAATCGCTCAACATGGAAAGCATCCGACAGATGGCAGAAACTGTGGAAGGTACATTTGTATTCACGATCCTGCGGAGTGACAACACACTGTTTCTGGTAAGGGGGGATAATCCCCTGACGATCTATCACTTCCCTGCTCTTGGGCTGTACGTCTATGCGTCTACAAAGGAGATTCTGCATAAAGGTCTGCAGGCTGCAAAGTTTACAACGCCTGCCGTTGAGATTCCTGTGAAAACGGGAGAGATCATCGGGATAGAAGCAGATGGCAAACTTTTCAGAGGCAGCTTTGAGATAAAGGATGATTTTCGGTATGGGCAGTTGTGGCATGACTGGATGTGTCAATTCGATTCCGAAGATGACGAGGAGGATGATCTGTTGTTGGTCTGCGGTTATTTCGGAGTCGATCGGGAGGAAGTCAAGTATCTGCGTTCCTGCGGATACACGACGGATGAAATTGAGGAAATGCTGATGGACTTAAATTTACTGGATGATGCTTTGGAAGAAGCAAAAGCACTGCGAAACACAGTGTAAGCATAAACAACTTAAAAGGAGGGTAAGAGTATGAAGGAATTTCTGGCCGGACTGTTTCTGACACTGGTTATTAGCGGTGTTGGAATCGCAATCGAAATGAAGGATGAAGGGAGGAAGCGTCTGTATGCCTATCGCCATTGAACTGTTCCTTGCAGGAGTCACCTGCGGAATGGAAATCATCGGTCTGATTCGTAAAGGTGGAAAGTAAGCATAGGGGGCTAGGCTGCGGTCAAGCCCCGAACTATTGGAGGATGATATGAAAACTGAAAAATCAAGCATTCGCAGTAAGGCAGTATTCTCCGATGATGGAAAACATCGGCTGCTTTTACAGAAGGAATGGGTTAAGGACAAGCCGACAGCAATGATCATTATGATCAATCCAAATACGGCAGATACACTCACGATGGATCTGACAACGATGCTTACCATCAATAATCTGAATGCACTGGGTTTCGGCAGTGTCAATATTGTGAACCTGTACAGCAAAATCATGGACAAGCTGAGCCTGCGGTTTTTTTCGGATGAGGATCTGTTGGATGAGGAGAATGATGCAGTCATCGGTAAGTATGCAGATGAATCCGATGTCATTATTATTGCATGGGGCAGTATCGGAAATCACAGTCAGAGAATACGGGACAGACAATCGGAGCTTTTGGCGAAGCTTACAGATTACACGGACAAGCTGTACCAAATCGGTGAGAAACGGTATCATCCGTTAACGCCCATTGTCAGAAGCGAGTGGAAATTAGAGAAATACGAAAGGAATGAAGAAAATGCAGAAAATTCAAAGGGTTGAAGAAATCCGAAATATCCGCTCTCCCCTGCTGCGGGATCACATTGAACAGAAAGCGATGGAATTGATGACTGAATATGAAACGGAAACCCTTGATGATATCGGATGTTTCATCGTGCTGGAACAGTCAGAGTTTCAGCTATTCCCAATGGAAGAAATGGAGTTTTCGGAAGTTCTGATTCTGGGAAACGAAACCTATCTGCATGGGGTCAGAGTTGTATCCGATGGATATGGGGAGGATGTGTATTTGTCAATCGAAAGGGTGATGAAATGTCAATCATGATACATAGAGTTGCACTCTACGCAAGATTCTCTTCCGACAACCAAAGAACGGAGTCTATAGATGCCCAGATCAGGGCGATGAGGGCTTACTGTCAGCAGCAGCACTGGCAGATCGTGGCAACCTATATAGATGAAGCAAAATCTGCTACGACTGACCGCCGACCGAACTTCCAGCAGATGATTGAGGACAGCTGCAAAAATCTATTTGACATCGTTCTGGTTCATAAGCTTGACAGATTCAGCAGAAACCGATACGATTCTGCGATATATAAGAGCAAATTGAAAAAGAACCATGTCAGCATAGCAAGCGTACTGGAACGCATTGATGATTCCCCTGAATCAGTGATCATGGAGGCAATGCTTGAAGGCATGGCAGAATACTACTCCAAAAATCTTAGCCGTGAAGTGATGAAGGGTATGAATGAAACTGCACTGCAGTGCAAGCATACGGGCGGCTGTTGTCCGTTAGGATATGATCTGGATTCTGAAAAACGGCTCGTTATCAATCCCCATGAAGCGGAGGCTGTCAGAATCATCTTTGAGATGTTCGACAAGGGTTATGGCTACAGTGAGATCATCAACTACCTTAATGATCACGGCTACAAGACTAAAAAAGGGGCTATCTTCCGTAAGAACAGCCTTTATGAAATTCTTGGAAATGAGAAATACACCGGTACTTTTATATATAACCGTGCTTCGTCCAAGAATGTGAAACAGAAACGGAACAACCATTCCTACAAGTCCTATGACAGTGTGGTGAGGGTTGAAAACGGGTGTCCTGCTATCATCAGCAAGGAACTGTTTGAACGTGTTCAGAAGCGTAGAGCGAACAACAAGCGTAATGCCGGAAGGTATCATAGTCAGGAATTCTATCTGCTCACCGGTAAAATCTTCTGCGGTATCTGCGGCAAGAGGATGATCGGAAACCTTCGCTTTTCCGGCAGAAACAAAAACAGACTTGTCACATACCGCTGTAACACGCACCGCAGCGAATGTCGTAATAAGGAAATCAACAAAGACTACCTTGATGCGTACATTGAAAATTTGCTGGGGAAACGCATATTCAACGCAAAGTCAATGCGGAAGATTGTACAGAGGCTGAATACCTATATCCAAAGATACAACAATGCGTACACGAAGCAGCACAGTGCGATGCAGATGGAGTACGAGGAAGTTTGTGAAAATCTTGCAAACATCACTGCTGCCATTGAAAAGGGCATCATTACGGAATCCATCGTGAGTCGTGCAGAGATGCTGGAAGAGCAGAAGAACGAGCTTATGATAAAGCTTAATGGTCTGCATCAGTTCAAAGCACTGGAATACAGAGACTTCTCCCCTCTTATTGATGAATTCCGTGGATTGAAACGAGGAACAAAGGAATTCCGCACATTCGTACAACGATACGTTAACCGTATCACGGTATTCCCCTATCATCTGGAAATCGAACTGAACACGGGACTGGGGATGGCGGATGAACTGAATGATACGTTCACACTACGGCGTGGTGAGCTGTACGGAATGTTTGAATCAAGGACAAAGGAGGAAAAATATGTTTGACAAAGACAGACCAAGGTACTGGTCCAATGTCAATAAAGTAGACAATAAAAAGAGGAGAACTAAGTAACAAGATCTTCAGCAGCAATAGGCGGGAGCCCATTGTTATGAGAGTGCGGACGCAAGGTATTGTAAAATCCATGAATGTAGCGGAACAAAGCGTCTCGCAGCTCTGGTAATGAGCTATAGGAACGTCGA
>JAZNUR010000129.1:0-10006 GCA_045592405.1 Oscillospiraceae bacterium | reverse complement strand
GCCCTGTTTGACTGCGATTTTAGTGTTGTTTTATTTTTTGGAGTTATACGCATTTACACAGTTTATTTTTCGGAACCGAAAATTCTTATTCAGATTATCAAAAATTTTTAATGACTTATATGCACACGAATTAATCTATATCAAAAATCAGCTCTGTACAGCGGCAGAGTACGTCAAAAGAAATATGCTCACTCATGCTTATAACATATTGGATATTACAACAGCAAGTTTGACATTGCTGCGTGAAAAACTAAGACAACTCTTACACCATTCAAGCATAGAAAACAAAGATTCAATCGAATTAGAATCAGAAAACATATACAAAGTAATCCTCGAAAAGCTCGAAAAATCAAAGTTTTCTGAACAATACGCATTTAGTATGTAATTTATATAAAAGGAGAAATTTTATGAATAATGAAAAGAAGAACGAAATCATCATGCAGTTGATTGCAACATTGACTGCGATGTTACAAGAAGAAAATCAGAACAATAATCAGTCATCCGATAGCAATGAAAAAGACGAGAAAATGGAATTTCTTACAATTCAACAATGCACGGAACTTGTTAAAGGGCTAAGTGAACACACGATTCGTCAGCTTACCGCCCAAAATAAGATAAAGTACATACGCACTGGACAAGGAAAACGTGGGAAGTTGCTTATAAACAAAGCTTCGCTGCTTTCCTACTGCAACAACAGCAATTAATCCAAACTGCATATCTCTGCGATGCATCCTTATTGAGTTTTTCCGAAAAATGTGATATAATTAGTATTGTAGAGATATGTCATATTAACAGGAGGTCTATAATATGGCTAATATCAATAAACGTGGTAACACCTACAGGATAAGAGTTTTCGTCGGAACAGATGAAAACGGTAAAAAAATCATCAAAACAACAACATATGTTCCACCCAGAGGGACTACGCCTAAAAAGGCACAGAAGCTTGCTGATGAATATGCTTACGAGTTTGAACGTCATTGCAAAGGATACACTGAACTGAATGAAAACATGACTTTTGCTGAACTTGCTGATTGGTATTTCACTCATTATGCGACATTTGAACTGAAGGCATCAACCTACTACACTTACATGGGGCAGTACAACAATCACATAAAGCCTAAGCTCGGTTATCTCAGGTTGAAGAATATCACAACGCCTAAACTTACCCAAGTTGTTCAGGAATTTGATCTAAATCCTGCAAGCGTTCGTAAAGTCTACATAATCATTCAATCTATATTTCGTAGAGCGGTACAACAGGGCTTTATCAGAAGCAATCCTTGCCACGACGTAATACTGCCAAAAGAGAAATTTAAAACCAAGGTCATGTCTCTGAACGAAGAAGAATTGAGTAGATTTGTCAAACTGCTTGATGAAAAATCTTGGGATAAAGATTTAAAACGTATTTTCAAATTCCTGTTAATGACAGGTATGAGATCGGGCGAATGCTTTGCTTTGCGCTGGGAAGATATTGATTTTGAAAACAAGACAATTTCTATCAAGCACACTCTCAATGATATCGGCGGTAAACACGAGCTGACACTTCCTAAAACACAACATAGCATTCGCATGATTGGTATGAGTGATACTACCGAAAGCATTCTTCGAGAACAGTATGCCTATGTGGAAGAATTAAAACTTGCACTTGGCGACAAATTTGCTCATCCAGAAATGGTGTTTCCAAGTGGAAAAGGCAATTATAGGGATAGAAATTCTGTCCTTACTTCGTTCAAACGCTTTCTTAAAGGAACGGAATTTGAGCATATGACCTTGCATAAGCTTCGTCACTGTAACGCTACTATGCTCCTGAATTCTGGCGTAGACATCAAAGTAGTGGCTGACCATCTTGGACACTGCGATGTTGGCGTTACTGCTAATGTGTATGCCGATGTGTTGAAAAGCACTAAGGCAAAAGTTGCAGATTTAATCGCACTAAAATTTGCGTAAAGATACAAAAACCTCCCTGCGGTAACAGGGAGGTTTTCAAAGCAATATTTAGTTGTCCAAAAGTTGTCCAAATGCAATTTGCAAACTCTGGAAAGCACGTAAACACGCCAAATAAATGGGGTGGTACTTATCTCTTTGAGAACTGCGGTGCACGACGAGCAGCCTTGAGACCATACTTCTTTCTTTCCTTCATTCTCGGGTCACGAGTGAGGAAGCCAGCAGCCTTGAGTGCCGGACGTAGCTCAGCATCAAACTGCAGCAGTGCACGGGAAATGCCGTGGCGGATCGCACCAGCCTGACCGGTAACGCCGCCGCCCTCAACTGTGCAAACAACGTCAAACTTCTCTGTTGTCTCAGTCAGAGCCAGAGGCTGACGAACGATGAGCTTCAGTGTTTCCAGACCAAAGTAATCGTCGATATCTCTGCCATTGATAGTGATGTTACCTGTACCCGGAATCAGTCTAACTCTGGATACGGAATGCTTTCTTCTGCCTGTACCATAGTGGTATGCTACCTTAGGTTCGTACATATCGTTCTGCCTCCTTCATTAAAATTCAAACACTTCAGGCTTCTGTGCTGCGTGCTTGTGGTCTGCACCCTTGAAAGTACGCAAACGCTTGAGCTGTGCACTGCCCTGTGCTGTGTGGGGAATCATACCTGTAACTGCAATTGTCATTGCCTTTTCCGGTCTCTCAGCCATCAGCTTCTTGTAGGATACTTCCTTCAGACCGCCGATCCAACCGGTGTGCCAGTAGTACTTCTTCTGCTCCAGCTTCTTGCCGGTCAGAATAGCCTTCTCACAGTTGATGATGATTACATGATCGCCGCAGTCAACATGCGGTGCAAATGTGGGCTTGTGCTTGCCTCTCAGAATGTGTGCAGCCTTTGCAGCAACACGGCCGAGCGGCTTGTCCGTTGCATCTAAAATATACCACTTGCGGCTGACTTCGCCAGCCTTAGGCATGGTTGTAGACATAATCAATTCCTCCGTTTTCATAATTATAGGTATTCCATTTTGCCGTCGTTGCGATGTTACAGGAACGGGGATCCCAGCATCATATTGCAATACGGAAAATGGGGTATCGGCAGGCGGTTACTCTGCTGATAACCATACAATGAATATTATACTATATTTTTCATGTGTTGTCAAGAGGTATTTTGCGATTTTCAGTTATTTTTTTAACGAATCATCACGCTGTTTGATAAGTGCTTGACAATTGAGCAACAATGTGGTAATATATATAATATGGTGTACAAAATGTGGTGAATTTGCCGGTTGGCATACATGGAGTACGCCTGCATATTCAAATAGTTAAGGAGTGTAATTATGTTTAAAACCTTCGAAGAAGCAAAAAAATTCTGTACAGAGCATCAGGTAAAAATGCTCGACTTTAAAATGGTAGACCTTGATGGCCGCTGGAGACACATTGCGATTCCCGAGAGCCGTTTTGTTCCGGATCTGATGGAGTCCGGTATTGGATTTGATGGTTCCAACTATGGTTTTGCACCGGTTGAAAAGAGTGATATGATTTTCATTCCCGACCTGTCAAGTGCATCCCTCGATCCCTTTGCAGAGGTTACAACACTTTCCATGATCGGTGACGTATATGTAATTGCAGAAAAGAATTATCGTTTCAATCAGGATCCTAGAAACGTATCCAAGCACGCAGTGGAATACCTCAAGTCCACCGGTATTGCTGATGAAATGATCATCGGTCCCGAGTTTGAATTCCACATTTTCGATGATGTTGCTTACAGTGTGAAGCCTGAGGATATGTCTTTCACTGTGGATACAAGACAGGCATCCTGGAATTCTGCATTTGCTGACAGCAACAACAAGGGCTATATCACACCCGGTCACCGTGGCTACCACGCTGATCTCCCGAATGACATCACCTACGACCTCAGAAGCCGCATCTGCCTGATGCTGGAAGAACGTGGCATCAAGGTGAAGTATCATCACCATGAGGTTGGCGGCTCCGGTCAGGTTGAGATCGAAGTTGAGCTTGGCGAAATGACAAAAATGGCAGACAATACCATGACAATCAAGTACATGGTAAAGAATGCTGCTCTACAGGAAGGCAGAACCGCTACCTTCATGCCCAAGCCCATTTACAGCGAAGCTGGCAACGGTATGCACGTTCATATGCTGCTGTTCAAGGATGGCAAGCCCGTATTCTATGATCCGAACGGCTATTCCGAGCTTTCCGACACCGCTCTGTACTTCATCGGCGGTCTGCTCAAGCACGCAGGTTCTCTCTGTGCATTCACAAACCCGTCCACCAATTCCTTTAAACGTCTGGTTCCGGGCTTTGAAGCTCCGGTTACCATTGGCTACGCAACTTCCAACCGCAGTGCCGTTGTTCGTATCCCTGCCTATGCAAAGGCTCCCGACAAGCGTCGTTTTGAGCTTCGCAGCCCCGATGCAACCTGCAATCCCTACTATGCATACTCTGCAATCCTCATGGCCGGTATTGACGGCGTAAAGAATAAGATTGATCCTTCCAAGTGCGGATGGGGTCCGTTTGATTTCAATCTGTACAACCTCTCCGATGAGGAGAAGGCTCAGATCCAGGCTCTGCCCAAGTCTCTTGACGAGGCACTGGATGCACTTGAGGCTGACCACGATTACCTGACAGAGGGCGGCGTATTCCCTGAAAGACTGATCGAAATCTGGCTCAAGAAGAAGCGTGCTGAAGCGGCTGCTATCAACAAGATTCCGCATCCGGCTGAATTTGCAAGCTACTATGATCTTTAATCTATAACATCTTTAATCATCCTCTGCCTACGGCAGGGGATGATTTTTTCTACGATCGTTTGTTGGGTTTCATTTTAAAATGCGTCTACCGGCGGGGGATCCCTGCTGTCAGTGTGTGACAAAACAGACGATGTACTTTTCTATTCTAAAACTCACAACAGCTATGATTCCGCTTGCAAAGCAAAGGAATCATGCGGTAAACCGCAATGTTCCGCAAAACAAGAAAGTCTCCCCAAAAGGGAGACTTTCAAATGCGTCTGCCGGCGGGGGCTCCGCGCTGGCAAGGTGTGACAAAATAGATGACATAATATAAAGATCAAAATAAGCTTAATTGACTTACTATGTTCGACTTCACTTTTCTTTCCTTAATTATATCATCATCTCCAACGTTCCCACTTATTAAAGGCGATCTAGGATCGTGACAAGAATGGTTTTTGATCGCTATTTCCGGATTATAATTGGCGTAACAGTACATACAGCCATTCTCACAGGTATTGTACATACCAATATCCACACTTTCTATACAGCCGCATACTCCACGCTGATTTTTATCCTTGCCAATATCAAGTACATAATTTCCCAATCTTTCCAACCGCTGCTGATCAATACAATGTGCATGCACAATTCCCAGTGAAGATAAATCGCAATCTTCAGCACAGGTATCGATATAAATGCCTTCATTTTTTGCAACGGAAGAGAAGAAATACATTAGTTCCATTATTTCATCTTCTGCTGGAATTCGGATATTGAGTGACTTGGTGTTTCTTGCAGTAGTCTTGTATAGGTCTACAAAGCTTACTGTACACTTTTCAGTGTATTTACTTAATTTAGAACACAGCACCTGAAAATACTTTTTATGATATTCCAAAGTATACTGATCATTGAACAATATCGGATCATATCTCCAGACTACTCGTTCTTTTCCAATTATTGAGGACAGTTTTTGAAATGTCGGAATAATTACATCATTTTTAGAAGGTACATTTCTTTCAACGTCCTTACCGTACGAATTGAGTGTGAACTGAAAATAGTATGTGTACTGATCCAGTTCATGAATACGTTCGAGCATAAGTATCGGGTTCTTTGTCCAGAATACAATTCCATCTACAACGTCAGGAGATAAGTTAATTTTACTGATCTGATGGATATTCATCGGATTTCTGACATAAACAAAACCTTCCTTGATACGGTTAAAAAACCATTCGGAGTAATATGAAGGAATATCGGTTCTTCGACTTGCACTTATAATCATCCTTCATACCCCCTAATCAATTTCAATGATCATTTGTGCACTTGAACACAGGGTCCACGGATCATATATGCTTAAATCAATGCCATTTAGTGAAAACAATGTATTATTTCTGACATGCCTTGTTCCATACCTTTGAGGCTCATATTGGATATTATAATCGAAATAGAATCGACCATATCTTCCTTCATACTTCTGGTCACGAAGGATTTTTACGAAATCTTCAAAGTAATCTCTGCCTCTATGGCAACTATTAACATCATTTATAATAATAACAAAAGGATTGTCAGTTCTTCTGTTTTCAACAACATTTCTCACAAGATTCGCAAAAAGATGTTTTATTTCATTTGTTTGTCCCGTATTATAAAAATGAGAAATTACATATTGAAGTACAATCACATTGGCTTTTGGAAGTTTTTTGCTACGAAAATATTGAATTGCATCTCTTCGCAAAAATTGAACCCTCTTTATAACAGCACTATCATACTGATTGATTTCTTTATGAACATCTTCCCACAATGGATTTACATCCATACCTATATAAGAAATCTGCTTACGTCCATCTGTTTCATGTACATATTGTTCAAATGCCATAAGATCTGGAGCAGCTCCACATCCAATTGAAAGGATTCGATAATCGGTCATCTCCCTTAAAACATCACTTTTTCTCAACAAATAAAGAATTTCTGATGCGTACTTGTTTATATAGTCACAAACATAAAATTTCATCATTTTCTTGCAATCATAATCCTTCTTTCCATCCGGATATCTGGAAGGAAAGTGAATCTGTTCAAGGCAATTTTTGCAACCACCTGGACATTCGGAAGGATGACTGCAATTATTGCAACAACATGAATTGGCAGCCTTCCGATATTCATTATCACAAAAACGTACTATTTCATGAATAAGCATTTTCGTTCTCCTCAAAATATATTCACTTTGAAAGTGTACTTGATATATTGATAATGATCCTTCATCAATCATACAAACCACAGCATAATTAAAAGCTCTGGTATATTGGGCGTCATATATTGGTGCTACAAAACCGATTTATTCAACTTCTCAATCACACAAGTATGCCGCTTCTCCGCATCCTTGTCATAACTGATTCCCACCAGCAATATTTCACCGGAGTAGTCCTTCAAGCATTTCACATACTGCTTTCTCCTGATCTGATCAATTGCCGCTTCTGCAGAAAAGTTCCATTTCAGTTCCACGATCATCGCAGGTGTTGTGCATCCTGTTCTGGGGATGAACACCAGATCGGCAAATCCCTTGCCGCCTGCCAATTCTCTGTGGATTGTGTAATTCTTTCTTGCGGAGTAGTATGCAAGGGACAGAATACAGGACAGAGAGTTTTCATTATTGTATTGCAGGATGGATGTGTTTTCATCATGTACCTGCTCAATAATTTCGGAAACTCTGTCAGTATTACCCTGTAAAGTGGATTCAAGCAATTCGTCCGAAAGCTGAATCGACTTGATCACATCATTCCAGCCCAACACTCTGACGGTACTGATAAATTGTTCTCGGATTTCATAGTTCGGAATGAAGATTTCCTTTGTATCGAAATCAAAAGCAAGATAGCCCAGATGGATCAGCAGCGTCAGCACATCATCCTGCACTTGAAAGTTTACCATATCATTGGTAAATGTACTGGTATCGATTACCTTTCGTTCTCCTGCGATCATCTGCGTGATCGTATCCCTCAGTCCGTCATAGTTCATCTGAATAAATGTGCGGATGGATTCATAGGTTTCCGTCTGCGTCCAGTAGCTGTCAAAATCATGCCCCGTCATGGACATCACCACTGAACGTGGATTGTAGATCGACATGCCCTTTAGGTTGTAACCATCATACCAGCGTTTTGTCATCTCAAAATCCATCTGGTAGCGGTCGCAGAGTTTCTTGACTTCCGCCTCCGTAAAGCCGGTAAATTCTGCAAGATTACGCTGATTTGTCATGGAATATTCATCGAACATATTGAGTGCAGAATGTTCTCCATATTTTTTGATTGGCAGGATGCCGGTCATGTAGGCAAGAGCGACATAGGACTTGTCTTTCAGCCATAATCTGAGAAAATCCAAATATTCCTTTTGTGATTCCTTGTCATTCTGATTTCTGCGGAACAGGCAGTCCCATTCATCAATGATGATGATGAAAGAGTGATGATACTGTGCAAAGATGCTTTCCATCACTTCGATAAGGTCATCCCAGTCGAAACATTCCATGTTTCCATACTCTTGTCGAAGTTCCCAGATCAGTCGTTTTTCAAGATTCGCAATCATGTCATGCACATTTTCAAAGCGATTCATGAAGTCAAGCACATTTATGTGAATAACATTGTACTTGTTCAAATGCTTCTCAAAACTCGGATGCTCTGCAATTTTCAGATTCTGGAACAGTTCTCTGGAATCACAGCCACGGCTATAATAAGCAACCAGCATATTCGCTGCCATGGATTTTCCGAATCTTCTGGGACGACTTACACAAACGTTACCCTGCAATGTGTTCATTACCTTGTTTGTAAATGCGATCAGCAAGCTCTTATCGACATAGATCTCGGACTTCACCGCCTTCTTGAACGCCGCATTGTCGGGATTCAAATAAATTCCCATGCTCTTTGCCTCCCTTCCGGATTTTTCTTGCTTTTATTATATCACGATTTCGGGTAGAAATCAAGTAGCAGATGCAGTTTCAAGCAATTTCTTCAGCAGCCAGAATCATCTTCCCGCCTAATCAATATGATCCTTCACAAACTGTATCGCCTCTGCGATCTGCCTCGTTTATTCACCTTGCACCAGCATCCGCTTCATGATCGCAAGGTCAAACGCATCAAGCATACCATCTGCACAAAAATCCACTGCCTCCCAGTTTGCGATTTGAACTTCCGGTGCAGCACACAGCCATTTCTGGAATAACACCACATCTGTCACGCCGAACGTCCCGTCCGCATCCGCATCGCCTGCCGTAACGGTTTCTGTTTCTGACACGGCTTCAAGCTCGATGGTCTTTTGCTCGTGATCAACAGCTACAACTCGAATTGTGCCTTCGCCGATATACTTTTCATAATATTTAGGCAGAAAAACAGGAAATACAAAACGATTGATATGATAATCATAGCACAGCAGATGGCAGCTTGTGTCAATGACATCTCCCGCAGTAAGCGTTCTTCCATCAGCGTATTTCACGTTTTCATACTCCGGTGCAAGATAGAGCGTAAGCCCATCAAAGCCTACCACCTCCGCATCAAAGGGAAGAACGTAGTCCTCCATGAGCAGATGTGCCATGTCATAGCTGCCTTCATCATTGACAATATTCGCAGTCATTCCGATGCTTTTCTCATCGTAATGGAGCGTATCATATTCATAAAGCTTCATGCCAAGTGTCAGCTCAGAGGTGTTGTAATAGCTGCTGATTCTGACATCACTTGAAACAGACATCGTGATAGTCTTGCACGTTTCATCCGAACCCCTTCTGACAGAAATTTCTGCTGTTCCATCGCTGACACCCGTAACGACACCGTTCTGATCTACCTGCAAAACGCTTTCGTCACTTGAAAAATAGAATACCTCCTGTGTTGCACCGTTGCTCCACACAAGCTCAAGCTTTACGCTTTCACCGACTGCAATGACATCCTTTTTTACGGTAACATCCATGATGTATGCAATCAGCGTTAATGCGGATGCCGGTTCTGCAGTTTTCATGCAAGTCCACGCTGTTGGAATGCAGGCACAGCCTGCCAATGCAAATGCCAATACTCTTTTTTTCATTTCCTGCCTCCTAAATTCTGGTGTTTTTTCCTATTATTAGATTGTAGCAGAAAAATGTGAATAAATCAACCGCACAGAATTTGAAACACGGTCATCCGCTGACTGTCATAAGGTTCATTCTGTCGATTTGCAGATACTTGGATTGGTGCTATACTAAAAAAGTGGACAAAAAAAGAAGAACGATGTATAATAAAAGAAAAGGCCAGGAGGAAAAAGAAATGGCAGGAAAGAAAAGCACGCGCTATACGGAAGAATTCAAGAAAACGATCGTAAATCTGCACC
>JAZNUR010000128.1:0-9228 GCA_045592405.1 Oscillospiraceae bacterium | reverse complement strand
ACGTTGTTGATCAGACGTGTTACAAGCTTGGAATTGTATACGGGATCGAGCAGTACATCACGCTTTGCGATTTTACCTCTTCTTGGCATTTCGCTTCCCTCCTTCACATTGCATTCATGAATTCATAGGTACTCGTCCTGCTCATGCGGCAGGCACGTCAAGACCAATGCAGAGGATTTCGCATAATCTATATGAAAAATCTCCACATTTATCCTGTGGTAATCCTGATTCATTCGAAATAAAAATGGTTTGACTTTCAAGCTGCAAGCATGGAATTACTTCTTCTTGCCTGCCTTCGGTCTCTTGGCACCGTACTTAGAACGTGCCTGCTGTCTGTTAGCTACACCCTGAGCGTCGAGTGCACCACGGATGATGTGGTAACGCACACCGGGAAGGTCCTTTACACGTCCGCCACGGATCAGAACCACGCTATGTTCCTGCAGGTTGTGACCGATACCGGGAATGTAAGATGTAACCTCGTAGCCATTTGTCAGCTTAACTCTTGCGATCTTACGCATAGCAGAGTTCGGCTTCTTCGGAGTTGTTGTCTTAACAACTGTGCATACGCCTCTCTTCTGCGGAGCACTCTGGTCAATCTGCACCTTCTTCTTTGCATTGTAACCCTTCTGCAAAGCCGGAGCTGTAGACTTTGTCTCCTGCATCTTTCTGCCCTTGCGTACGAGCTGGTTAAATGTTGGCATCTCGTATCCTCCTTTTCAAGAAATGTTATACGGATTTACACCGCATACCATGATATTATACACCAAATCAAAGGGCTTGTCAATAGTTTTTCTCATTTTTTGCGAAGAAACACAGATTCCGCCTTTCAAAAAGTCGTTTCTTGTTTCTTTTGCATATAAAATCTGCAAAATCGGCAATGCAGCAGGCTTTTTACGACTTTTCAGCAAGAAAATCGCAACTCGGACACGGGTATCCGTAAAAATTTTGCCGTTTTTTGTCAACGTCTTGCTGCATAAAAAAATGCACTTGTCCGAATGGACAAAATGCAGCAGAATCCTATTCAAAAAATTAGGCGAACCTACAAAAGTTTGGGAATCACTTGACAAACTATATAATATGTAATATAATTATATAATGTATCATAATGGCAATTTATGCTTATTTGTACAATAGTATATCATATTCATCCGCATTTGTCAAGTGCTGTTTTGAAATTTTGGTATGCAAATTTTTTCAAGAATCCAATGCATGCGAAAGCGGCATTGCCGCCGACGCTGTAAAAATTCTAAGGAGGTTTCCGCCTATGGTGAATGTGACTGCCAAACAGCTTGGTAAGAATGTCAGAATGAGCTTCGGAAAGATCAGTGAAGTCCTCGATATGCCGAACCTGATTGAGATTCAGAAGAATTCCTACAAGTGGTTCAGAGAAGAGGGTCTGCAGGAGGTTTTCCGTGACTTTTCCGCAACGGATTACAACGGTAATCTGGTGCTGACATTTACCGGCTACCGTTTTGACGACGACAACCTGAAGTACACAATCGCAGAGGCTAAGGAGCATCAGGCAACCTACGCTTCCCCCCTGCGTGTAACCGCTAAACTCTGGAACAAGGAAACGGGCGAGCTCAAGGAAAGTGAAATTTTCATGGGCGATTTCCCGCTGATGACAGAGAGCGGCACATTTGTAATCAACGGTGCAGAGCGTGTTATCGTTTCCCAGCTGGTTCGTTCTCCCGGTGTTTATTACGATATGGAAAAGGACAAGACCGGTAAAGAGCTGTTCAAGTCCACCATTATCCCGAACCGTGGTGCATGGCTGGAATACGAGATGGATTCCAACGACGTGGTATATGTCCGCATCGACAAGAATCGTAAGATCCCGCTGACCACTTTCATCCGCTCCATCGGTCTTGGCACCGACGAGGAGATCCAGGAGAAGTTCGGAACTGACGAGCGTCTGTACCAGACCATTCTCCAGAAGGATACCACCGCTAAAAATATAGAGGATGCCCTGATCGAGGTTTACAAGAAACTCCGTCCCGGCGAGCCTCCGACGGTCGAGAGTGCACAGCAGCACCTGAACAACCTGTTCTTTGATCCCAGACGTTATGATCTTTGCAAGTTCGGCCGCTTTAAGTATAATAAGAAGCTGGGCATTGCTTCCCGTCTGACAGGGCATCAGCTGACCAAGCCCGTAATCAACACAAGAACCGGCGAGGTTCTTGCAGAGGCAGGCGAGGTTGTTTCCGCAGAAAAGGCAAACGAGATCGAACAGGCAGGTGTATTCGAAGCATTCATCACCGTTGAATCCAAGGAATACTACCAGAACGAGCAGGGACAGACCTCCATCCGTATGGTGGAGAAGGAGATCAAGCTTCTCGGCAACGGCATGGTGGATCTTGCAGGCTATGTGGATTTCGATCCCGCAGAATGCGGCATCAACGAAAAGGTAAGCTTCCCAGTACTCTCCGAAATTCTGGACAGTACTGCTCCAGAAGATCTCAAGGAAGTCATCACAAAGCGTGCGGAGGAACTGGTTCCCAACCACATCACTCTGGATGACATTTATGCAACCGTCAGCTACTTCCTCAACCTTTGCGAGGGCGTCGGCTTAACGGATGACATCGACCATCTGGGCAACCGTCGTATCCGCTGCGTTGGCGAGCTGCTCCAGAACACCATGCGTACAGGTTTTGCAAGAATGGAACGCAGCATCCGTGAGCGTATGAACATTCAGGCTCAGGATATGGAAGTGATTACACCGCAGGCACTGGTAAACATCCGCCCGATCACTTCTCAGGTGAAGGAATTCTTCTGTTCCTCCCCGCTGTCCCAGTTCATGGACCAGAACAATCCCCTTGCCGAGCTTACCCACAAGCGTCGTCTTTCCGCTCTCGGTCCCGGCGGTCTTTCCCGTGACAGAGCCGGATTTGAGGTTCGTGACGTACACTACAGCCACTACGGCAGAATGTGTCCCATCGAAACCCCCGAAGGTCCGAACATCGGTCTGATCTCCTACCTTGCTACCTTTGCAAGAATCAACGAGTACGGCTTCATCGAAGCTCCCTACCGTCGTGTGGATAAGGAAACAGGCGTTGTTACCGACGAAGTTGTTTATATGTCCGCCGATATGGAGGATCTGTATATTGTTGCTCAGGCGAACGAGCCGCTCACCGAAGAAGGCAAGTTTGCCCGTGTCAAGGTAAATGCACGTTATCGTGACAAGATCCTTGAGTGCGAGAACAGCAGAGTCGATTTCATGGACGTTTCACCGAAGATGGTAGTTTCCGTCGCTACGGCAATGATTCCGTTCCTTGAAAACGATGACGCAAACCGTGCACTCATGGGTGCGAATATGCAGCGTCAGGCTGTACCGCTCCTGAGAACCGAGCGTCCGTTCGTCGGCACCGGTATGGAGTATAAAGCTGCTGTGGATTCCGGGGTATGCGTGCTTTCCGAAACCGACGGCGTTGTTACCTTTGTTTCCGCTGATAAGATCGTGATTCAGGATAACCAGAAGCTCGATCACACCTATCACCTGATCAAGTTCAAGCGTTCCAACCAGGATACCTGTGTCAACCAGAGACCGATCGTCAATGTTGGCGAAACCGTCCGCAAGGGACAGGTTCTTGCCGATGGTCCGGCTACCGCTGACGGCGAAATCGCACTCGGCAAGAATGCCCTCATCGGCTTCATGACATGGGAAGGTTACAACTACGAGGACGCTGTACTGCTCAATGAGCGTCTTGTCCGTGAGGATGTGTTCACCTCCATTCATATCGAAGAATATGAACTGGAATGCCGTGATACTAAGCTCGGACCGGAAGAGATCACCCGTGACATTCCCAATGTCGGCGATGATTCCCTCAAAAACCTCGACGAAAACGGCATTATCCGCATCGGTGCGGAAGTTCATGCCGGTGACATTCTGGTTGGTAAGGTTACTCCCAAGGGCGAAACCGAACTGACTGCAGAAGAACGTCTGCTGCGTGCTATCTACGGTGAACAGGCTCGTGAAGTGCGTGACAACTCCCTGAAGGTTCCGCACGGCGAAGGCGGCGTTATTATAGATGTAAAGATTTTCACCCGTGAGAACTGCGATGAGCTGTCCCCCGGTGTTAACAAGCTGGTTCGCTGCTACATCGCCCAGAAGCGTAAGATCTCTGTCGGCGATAAGATGGCAGGCCGTCACGGTAACAAGGGCGTCGTTTCCCGTATTCTTCCCGAAGAGGATATGCCGTTCCTGCCCGATGGCACACCGCTGGATATCGTACTCAACCCCTTGGGCGTACCGTCCCGTATGAACATCGGTCAGGTGCTTGAAGTGCATCTGGGTATGTCCGCCAAGGCTCTGGGATGGCACATCATGACTCCCGTATTCGACGGTGCACATGAGGCAGATATCCGTGCCTGCTTCCGTGAAGCAAATGAAAGAAATACCCCCTATCGCAATGAAATGTTCGAACTCAACCAGATGGATAAGGTCATCAACCCCAAGGCTCTGGAAATGTCCGAGGACGGCAAGTTCACACTGTATGACGGCCGTACGGGCGAGAAGTTTGATAATAAGGTAACCGTTGGTTATATGTATTACCTCAAGCTCCATCACCTCGTTGATGATAAGATCCACGCACGTTCTGTAGGTCCGTATTCTCTCGTTACACAGCAGCCTCTGGGCGGTAAGGCTCAGTTCGGCGGCCAGCGTTTCGGTGAGATGGAAGTTTGGGCACTGGAAGCTTACGGTGCAGCCTACACCCTGCAGGAGATCCTGACTGTAAAATCCGACGATACTGTCGGCCGTGTCAATACCTATGAGGCAATCGTTAAGGGTCAGAACGTTCCGAAGCCCGGCATTCCGGAATCCTTCAAGGTTCTGATCAAGGAACTGCAGTCCCTCGGTCTTGATGTTAAGGTTCTGGATATCAATCAGGAGGAAATTGATCTGAAGCAGCACTTTGATGATGACGATGACATCCCGATGATGCCGATGTCGGATTTCAACGATGAAATGACAGCGGATGAACTTTCCGATACTGCTGATTTTGAGGATGCAGGCTACCTCACAGGTGACATGGAGGATGGAGATGCGTGGTCTGATGATGATGATTCAGACAGCACGTTCTTCGATGTACCGGATGAAGATTAAGCACGTTTATCCATTTCTGCGGCAGCCCGATGGCTGTCCGCAGTTCCCCATCTTGTTTTAGGAGGTTAATGGTTTGGAATTTAATACGTTTGAATCCATTCAGATCGGACTCGCTTCTCCGGAACGAATCAGAAGCTGGTCTTACGGCGCTGTAGAACGCCCCGAAACCATCAATTACAGAACACAGAAGCCCGAACGTGACGGTTTGTACTGCGAACGCATCTTCGGTCCGACAAAGGACTGGGAGTGCCACTGCGGTAAGTTTAAGAAAATCCGCTTCAAGGGTAAGGTCTGCGACCGCTGCGGCGTTGAGGTAACCCGTGCAAAGGTTCGTCGTGAGCGTATGGGCCATATCGAGCTTGCTGCCCCTGTTTCCCATATCTGGTATTTCAAGGGCACACCCTCCCGTATCGGACAGGTGCTTGAAATTTCCCAGAAGCGTCTCGAAGAAGTTCTGTATTTTACCAAATATATCGTTATTGATCCCGGCAACACCCGTCTTGAAAAAGGACAGCTGCTGACCGAAAAGGAATACAATGACAATCTTGAAAAGTATGACAACGAGTTCATCGTGGAAATGGGTGCGGAGGCCATTCAGCATCTGCTGGATGACTACGATCCCGAATGCTATGTACGCTATTTCAAAAAGCATCTGGATCTGGTTGCCGAGGTTGTCGGCCTTTCCGAAAGCGAAGTGCGTGATTTCCTGCACAAGCGTATCTATTTCTTAGAAGAAGCCGGTCAGTCCGGTTATCAGAGCGGCACGGTAGTTACCTATGCCGACTACAAGGAAATGATCCTGCCCTACAATCGTAAGTGCGAGGACGACACCAGCAATACACCTGCAAGCGTAAAAACAGGTTTCGCATATATTCTGGAACTGTTTGACAAGAATTTTGATCCCACAGACGAGCGTTTCGAAGTGCTCCGCAAGGAAAACTGGGTAAACGACCTGCAGTGGGTTTCCGATGAGCTGAAGGAAGAACTCCAGAAGCTGCCCAACGGTCAGAAGAAGATCAAGGTTCTCAAGCGTCTTGAGATCATTGAAGCATTCCTGAAATCCGGCAACAAGCCGGCATGGATGGTCATGAACGTGATTCCGGTTATTCCTCCGGATCTGCGTCCCATGGTAATGCTCGACGGCGGCAGATATGGTACCTCCGATCTGAACGATCTGTACCGCAGAGTGATCAATCGTAACAACCGTCTGCAGCGTATGCTCAAGCTCGAAGCTCCCGATATTATCGTACGCAACGAAAAACGTATGCTGCAGGAAGCAGTCGATGCTCTGATCGACAACGGCAGACACGGCAGAGCCGTTACAGGCCCGAATAACCGTGCCCTCAAATCCCTTTCCGATATGCTCAAGGGTAAACAGGGACGTTTCCGTCAGAATCTGCTGGGTAAGCGTGTTGACTACTCCGGCCGTTCCGTTATCGTTGTAGGCCCCGGACTGAAAATGTACCAGTGCGGTCTGCCGAAGGAAATGGCTCTTGAGCTGTTCAAGCCGTTTGTTCTCAAGCGTCTGGTGGATACCAAGGATTGCTCCAATATCAAGAGTGCCAGAAAGATGGTTGACAAGGCATCCGATAAGGCTGTTTGGGACGCTCTCGAACACGTAATCAAGGGACATCCCGTTCTGCTGAACCGTGCTCCTACCCTGCACCGTCTGGGTATTCAGGCGTTTGAGCCCGTTCTCGTAGAAGGTCGTGCACTGAAGCTCCATCCGCTGGTATGTTCCGCTTTCAATGCGGACTTCGACGGCGACCAGATGGCTGTGCACCTGCCCCTTTCCGCTGAAGCACAGGCAGAAGCTCGTTTCCTGATGCTCGCTGCCAATAACCTGCTCAAGCCCTCCGACGGACGTCCCGTTGCGGTTCCGTCCCAGGATATGGTGCTCGGTTCCTACTATCTGACACTGCTCAAGCCCGGCGATAAGGGCGAGGGCAAGTGCTTCCGTGACGTAAACGAAGCACTGATGGCATATCAGGAAGGCGACGTTTCCCTGCACGCTCCGATCAAGGTGCGTATCACCAAGGATGTCGCTGAAAAGAAACTCTCCAAGATCATCGACTGCACCATCGGCCGTCTGATCTTTAACGAAAACATCCCGCAGAATCTGGGCTATGTTGACAGAACCAATTCTGAAAAGCAGTTCGATCTTGAGATCTCCTTCCTCGTTGGTAAGAGCCAGCTCTCCCAGATCATCGAACGCTGCATCCGCATCCACGGTACTACCACCACTTCCGAAGTACTCGACAGAGTTAAGGCTCTTGGTTTCAAGTACTCCACTCGTGCGGCAATTACCGTTGCGGTATGCGACGCTACCATTCCGCCGCAGAAGAAGGATATTCTGGCTGCAGCAGAAGCTGAAATTGAAGAAATTACACAGGAATACGAGTACGGTTATATCTCCGCTGCTGAAAAATCCAACCGTGTTATCAGCACATGGAACCATGCAACGGATGAAGTTACTTCTGCTCTGAAGGCAAATCTGGATCAGTACAACCCCATCTTCATGATGGCGGACTCCGGTGCCCGTGGTAGTATCAGCCAGATTCGTCAGCTCGCAGGTATGCGTGGTCTGATCGCCAATACTTCCGGTACCACCATCGAGATCCCGATTCGTGCAAACTATCGTGAAGGTCTGAACATTCTCGAATACTTCCTTTCCTCCCGTGGTGCCCGTAAGGGTCTGGCAGATACCGCTCTGCGTACTGCTGACTCCGGTTACCTGACACGTCGTCTGGTTGACGTTTCACAGGATGTGATCATCCGTGAGCAGGACTGCGGTACGGATGACGGCATCGAGATCTATGAGATCCGTAATGGCAAGGAAATTATCGAACCGATGAAGGAACGTCTGATCGGCCGTTATCTGAGCGATGATCTGCGTGATGCTGAAACAGGCGAACTTCTCGTTTCCAAGAACAAGCTTCTCACAGAAACGGATGCACAGAGAATCAGCGATATGGGAATCGAGCGTATCAGAATCCGTTCCGTTCTCAGATGTAAGTCCCCGCAGGGTGCCTGTGCAAAATGCTATGGTGCAAACCTTGCAAACAACAACCTCGTGGCAGTCGGTGAAGCTGTTGGTATCATTGCCGCACAGTCCATCGGTGAGCCTGGTACACAGCTGACAATGCGTACCTTCCATACCGGCGGTATCGCTAACGCAGAAGATATTACACAGGGTCTTCCCCGTGTCGAGGAACTGTTTGAAGGCAGAAAGCCGAAGAATGCCGCTATCATTGCGGAAATCGACGGTACTGTCCACATCCAGGAAGTTAAGACCACACGTACTCTGTTCATCAGAAACTTTGAAGACGGCACATCCGCTGAATACCTCATCCCCTACAACTACAAGATCCGTGTCAGCGAAGGTGAAATTGTCAAGAAGGGCGATCGCCTGACAGAAGGTAATGTTTTCCCGACAGATATCCTCAATGTACTTGGTACAAAGGCTGTTCAGGACTACATCATCAGCGAAGTACAGAAGGTTTACCGTCTGCAGGGTGTAGATATTAACGACAAGCACATCGAAGTTATCGTTCGTCAGATGCTGCGTAAGGTTAAGGTTGACGATTCCGGCAGCAGTGCTCTCATCAGCGGCTACAGCCACCTCCTGCCCGGCACTCTGACCGACCGCAGGGAGATCGACGCTGTAAATGCGATCATCAATGAGCGTATTGCAGCAGGTGAAACCGAGCTGACTCCTGTTACGATCGTTCCGATCCTGCAGGGTATTACCAAGGCGGCTTCCAGCTCCGAGAGCTTTATGTCCGCTGCATCCTTCCAGGAAACCACAAAGGCACTCACCGATGCTGCGATCCGTGGCAAGGTGGATAAGCTGATGGGTCTGAAGGAAAATGTTATTATCGGTAAGCTCATTCCTGCCGGCACAGGTATGGATATTTACAACGACGTTCAGCTTGTTAAGACTGCAAAGCCTGAAGCAGGCAGCGAACATCCTGTAACTCCCATCGCACTGTAATTTCACAATATACAAGAAATCCCCATTACACCATGTAATGGGGATTTTTGACTGTCCAAAAACTATAATTTCTCCTAAGCTTTTCCCCGCCTTCGGCGGGGAAAAGCTTATAAATACGTTCTTTCAGCCC